>JAABQG010000031.1 GCA_011391595.1 Hydrogenophaga sp. | reverse complement strand
AGTGATGCACAAGGCGGGGCGCACCGGCGACCTGCTGTTCGTGCTGGTCAAGCATGAGGTTCACAACGCAAAAGATCTGTCGTTGACGGAAGAGCACGACATCGTTTACCGGGCCGCCGCCCAGCCCGGCGACCCGGTGCCGCCACCGGTGCCCGCCGAAAAAGGCGCCACCTGGCAGCTTGAGATCGTGCCCGACCCGGTGCTGCTGTTCCGCTATTCGGCGCTGACCTTCAACGGCCACCGCATCCACTACGACCGCAAGTACGTGACCGAAGTCGAGGGTTACCCCGGCTTGATCGTGCACGGCCCGCTGATCGCCACGCAGCTGGTCGACCTGGTGCGCCGCAACGCTTCAGGCGCCTTTGTCAGGTCGTTCAACTTCAAGGCGGTGCGCCCGACGTTCGACCTGCACCCGTACCGCCTTAACGGCGAGCCCGCTGCCGACGGCAAGAGCATTCGCGTCTGGGCACAAGACCATGAAGGCTGGCTCACGATGCAAGGCACCGTTGAACTCGCCTGATCCATTTCCGATATCGAGAACCCCATGCAAAACACCACCGACCAGTACCAGGAAATCCGCGACGCCGTGCGCGCCCTCTGCGCCGAGTTCCCCGACGAATACCACCGCAAGGTGGACGAACAGCGCGGCTACCCCGAGGCCTTCGTCGATGCGCTGACCAAGGCCGGCTGGATGGCCGCGCTGATCCCGCCGGAATACGGCGGCTCGGGGCTGAGCATGGCCGAGGCGTCGGTCATCATGGAGGAGATCAACCGCGGCGGCGGCAACTCCGGCGCCTGCCACGGCCAGATGTACGTGATGAACGCCATCGTTCGCAGCGGCACCACGGAGCAAAAGGAAAAGTACCTGCCGCGCATCGCTACGGGCGAGTTGCGCATCCAGTCGATGGGCGTGACCGAGCCCACGACCGGCAGCGACACCACCCAGCTCAAGACGATGGCGGTGAAGAAAGACGGTCGCTGGGTCATCAACGGGCAGAAGGTGTGGATCTCGCGCATCCAGCACAGCGACATGATGATTTTGCTGGCCCGCACCACGCCGCTGGCCGACGTGCAAAAGCGCTCCGATGGTCTGAGCTGCTTCCTGGTTGACCTGAAGACCGCGGTGGGCAACGGGATGACGGTGCGCCCGATCCTCAACATGGTCAACCACGAGACCAATGAGCTGTTCTTTGACAACCTGGAGATCCCGCAGGAGAACCTGCTCGGCCCTGAAGGCAAGGGCTTCAAGACCCTCCTCGACGGCCTGAACGCCGAGCGCACGCTGATCGCGGCCGAATGCATCGGCGACGGCTACTGGTTCATCGACCGTGCGCGCAAGTACGCCAGCGAACGCAGGGTGTTCGGCCGGCCCATCGGCCAGAACCAGGGTGTGCAGTTCCCGATTGCAGATGCCTTCATCGAGCTGGAGGCCGCCAACCTGATGCGCTGGAAGGCCTGCGAAAAGATCGACGCGCACCAGAACGCTGGCGCCGAGGCCAACATGGCCAAGTACCTTGCGGCCAAGGCGAGCTGGGAGGCGGCCAACGTGTGCATGCAGACGCATGGCGGCTTCGGCTTTGCATGCGAATACGACATCGAGCGCAAGTTCCGCGAGACCCGGCTGTACCAGGTGGCGCCGATTTCGACCAACATGATCTTCAGCTATGTGGCCGAGCATGTGCTTGGGTTGCCGAGGTCTTTCTGAAACCTTGTGGGACTGACCAAGAGTTACACGAAGTGAACTTTGCTCTGTCCCCGACTGACCAAGTGAAATTTATGACACGCCCCCTTGACGGCATCACCGTCGTCTCCCTTGAACATGCCATCGCCGCCCCGTTCTGCACGCGCCAGCTCGCCGACCTCGGTGCGCGTGTGATCAAGGTCGAACGCCCCGGTGTGGGTGACTTTGCGCGCGCCTACGATACCCGTGTCAAGGGCCTGGCCTCGCACTTTGTCTGGACCAACCGGTCCAAGGAGAGCCTGACGCTGGACCTCAAGCAGCCGCTGGCCATCGAGGCGCTCATGCAGTTGCTGGAAAAGGCGGACGTGCTGGTGCAAAACCTGGCCCCTGGTGCCGCGGCGCGCATGGGCCTGTCGTTCGAGGCGCTGCAGGCAGCGCACCCGCGGCTCATCGTCTGCGATATTTCGGGCTACGGCGACGACGGCCCCTACCGAGACAAGAAAGCGTATGACCTGCTGATCCAGAGCGAGGCGGGTTTCCTGTCGGTCACTGGCACGCCCGAGGCGCCGAGCAAGGCGGGCAACTCGGTCGCCGACATTGCGGCCGGCATGTACGCCTACACCAGCATCCTGTCGGCGCTGCTGCTGCGCGGCAAGACGGGGCAGGGCAGCCACATCGACGTGTCCATGCTCGAATCGCTCGCCGAGTGGATGAATTACCCGATGTACTACGCGTTCGACGGCGCGCCGCCGCCGCCGCGCACCGCGGCCTCGCATGCCAGCATCTACCCCTATGGCCCGTTCCAGGCCGGCGACGGCGGCACGGTGATGCTGGGCCTGCAGAACGAGCGCGAGTGGAAGGTGTTTTGCGAAGTGGTGCTGCAGGACGAGGCGCTGGCCACCGACCCGCGCTTCGACGCCAATGCCAAGCGCAACGAGAACCGCGCAGCGTTGACGGCCTTGATCCTGGCCGTCTTTGGCGCCCTGACCACGGAACAGGTGGTGGCGCGGCTCGACGAAGCCCAGATCGCCAACGCGCGCATGAACGACATGGCCGGCCTGTGGGCGCATCCGCAGCTCAAGGCGCGGGATCGCTGGGTCAATGTCGGTTCGCCGGCCGGAGACATCCCGGCCTTGCTGCCACCCGGCCGCACCAATGCCTATGAATACCGCATGGACCCGGTGCCCGCCGTGGGGCAGCATACCGAGTCCATCCTGCATGAGCTGGGGTACGGCGATGCCGCGGTTGCTGCGCTGCGCGGTGCCGGGGCCATCTGATCCTGACTCAAGTTACTCATCAATCAATAGCGAATAATGTCCATTCGACGCTGGGATAATGCCGATTTGACCTATAAAAATGCCTGAAATGAATTCCCACACCGCCCAACTCGCCACCTTTGCGGCCCATTTACGTTTCGACGCCATTCCAGAGTCCGTGGTCCGCAAGACCGAAGACCTGCTGGTGGACTGGTTTGGCTCCGCCGTTGCAGGCCATGACTCGCGCCCGGTGGAAAGCATCACGCGTTTTGCGCTGGCCATGGGGCCGCAGGCCGCACCGGGCTGCGACATCCCGGCGGCGGGTCCCTCCGAGGTGATCATCAACCGCGTGTGGACCAGTCCGTATCTGGCGGCCATGGCCAACGCCGCGGCCTCGCATGTGGCCGAGCAGGACGATGTGCACAACGGCTCGGTGTTCCACCCGGCCACTGTGGTGTTCCCGCCGGCCGTGGCGGTGGCGCAAGCCATCGGTGCCAGTGGCGCCCAGCTGCTGGCAGCCTGCGTGGCGGGTTACGAGGTGGGCATCCGAGTCGGCGAATTCCTCGGCCGCTCGCACTACAAGGTGTTTCACACCACCGGCACCGCGGGCACGCTGGCATCGGCTGCTGCCGTGGGCAACCTGCTGGGGCTGGACGCCGCGAAGATGCAGCACGCCTTCGGTTCGGCCGGCACCCAGTCAGCTGGGCTGTGGGAGTTCCTGCGCACGGCCGCCGACAGCAAGCAGTTGCACACGGCGCACGCCGTCGCTGCGGGCCTGATGTCGGCTTACCTGGCGAAAGACGGTTTCACCGGTGCCGCGGAAATTCTCGAAGGTCCGCAGGGTATGGCCGCCGGCATGAGCAGCGACGCCAACCCCGCGAAACTGACCAACGGCCTGGGCACGCGCTGGGCCACCGCCGAGACCTCGTTCAAATACCATGCCTCGTGCCGCCACACGCACCCGGCGGCGGATGCGCTGCTGCACGTCATGTTGACGCACCACCTGCGGCCCGACGACCTGGCACGCGTGGTGACGCATGTGCATCAGGGCGCCATCGATGTGCTGGGCCCGGTGGTCAAGCCGGCCACGGTGCACCAGAGCAAGTTTTCCATGGGCACGGTGCTGGCGCTGGTGGCGCGCTACGGCCACGCCGGGCTGACCGAGTTCGCCCAGCACTTCGAGGACGAGGTCACGCGCAATCTGCGCGATCGCGTGGAGATGAAGCTCGACGACGAGGTGGACGCCGCCTACCCGCAGCGCTGGATCGGCAAGGTCACCGTGCACACAGCTGATGGGCGCGAACTGCATGGCCGGGTGGACGAACCCAAGGGTGACCCCGGCAACACACTCAGCCGCGAGGAGATCACGGCCAAGGCGCTGCGCCTTGCCGCGTTCAGCGGAGGTGCCACGCCAGTGGAAATGCAGGCCGCCGTCGATGCACTGTGGGGTGTGGCCGCCTGGCCCCGTGTCGGTGCCTTGCTGGCGCGCGCAGCATGAGCAACGCGCCGGCCTTGGCCCGTTCCTTTTTGTTTGTTCCTGCCAACCGGCCGGATCGATTTGCCAAGGCGCTGGCCTCGGGCGCAGATGCCGTGATCATCGACCTGGAAGACGCCGTTTCGCCTGCGGAAAAAACCGCCGCGCGCGGGCAGCTGGCGGACGGCTTCGCTCAACTCAACCCGGCCGACCGCGCGCGGCTGGTGGTGCGCATGAACGCGCTGGGCACGCCGTTTCATGACGACGACCTGAGCCTGCTGCAGCAACTTGCCGGGCAGGGCCTTTCCGGCGTGATGGTGCCCAAGGCTGAAACGGTGGACGGCCTGCGGCGTGTTGCAGCTGCCATTGGCCCCGCGTGCGCCCTGCTGCCGCTGATCGAATCGGTCGCCGGGCTGGACGCAGCGGACGCGCTGGCGCGCGCCTCGCAGGTGCAACGCCTGGCCTTTGGCAATCTCGACTTCCAGGCCGACCTGGGCCTGGCCTGCGCGCCCGACGAGGCTGAACTGATGCCGGTGCGTCTGGCCGTGGTGCTGGCCGCGCGCCGCGCCAGCCTGCCACCACCGGTGGACGGCGTCACGCCGGGCACGCAGGACATGGCGCAATTGCAGCGGGACGCAGCGCGGGCGCAGCGCGGCGGCTTTGGCGGCAAGCTGTGCATCCATCCGGCGCAGGTGGCCGGTGTCAACGCAGCGTTTTCACCCAGCGCAGCGCAGCTGGAGTGGGCGCAGCGCGTGCTGGCGGCGTTCGACGCGGCCGCAGGTGGCGTGTTCAGCCTGGATGGCCGCATGGTCGACGCGCCCGTGGTCCGATTGGCGCAGCGCACGCTGGCGCAAAGCCGCTGATTCCCGGGCTCCCATTTCTGCCTGTTTTCCTGTCGGGATCTGCCGTTCAGGCGCCGCCGGCGCGTGGCACAGTCTTGGGGTTAGTCCGGTGACACAAAGCGCGGTCCGGCTCAACAATGGGGCTGTTGCTGTGAGCAGCGACCGTAGAAGTACTTAGGCGTTGCCATTATTTCTGAGCTTACGATTTGCCCGCGGATCGAAGCGAGGTGCACGGCAGGCCCGCATTCCACGGATTGTTTTTCGTTTATCACCATTATTTCAAGGAGACAAGGACCATGAGTATTTCGACACCCCTGCGCAAGCGCACCCTGCTCGCCGCCGCACTGCTGGCGGCCAGCATGATCCTGCCCGGCCTCGCTCAGGCCCAGACCCAGGCGCCGATCGTCATCAAGTTCGCCCACGTCGTGGCCGAGAAGACGCCCAAGGGGCAGGGCGCCCTGAAGTTCAAGGAACTGGCAGAGAAGAAGCTGCCCGGCAAGGTCCAGGTGCAGGTCTTCCCCAGCTCGCAGCTGTTTGGCGATGCCAAGGAAATGGAGGCGCTGTTGCTGGGCGACGTTCAGCTGATCGCCCCTTCGCTGTCCAAGTTCGACCGCTACACCAAGAAGATCCAGATTTTCGATCTGCCTTTCCTGTTTGACGACATCGAGGCGGTGGACCGCTTCCAGGATGGCCCCCAGGGCCAGGCCCTGCTGAAGTCCATGACCAACCGCGGCCTGCTCGGTCTGGCCTATTGGCACAACGGCATGAAGCAGCTCTCCACCAACAAGGACAAGCTGACCCGCCCCGATGACGTCAAGGGCCTGAAGTTCCGCATCCAGGCGTCCGACGTGCTCGAGGCGCAATTCAAGGCGCTCGGTGCCAACCCGCAGAAAATGGCCTTCGCCGAGGTCTATCAGGCGCTGCAGACCGGCGTGGTCGATGGCCAGGAAAACACCTGGTCCAACATCTATTCGCAGAAGTTCCACGAAGTCCAGAAGACCATCGCCGAAACCAACCACGGCGTGATCGACTACATGGTGGTCACCAACTCGAAGTGGTGGGACGGCCTGCCGGCCGACGTCAAGAAGGGGCTGACCGAAGCCATGGCCGAAGCCACCACCTACGCCAACAAGCTGGCCGACGACATCAATGTGGAAGACCGCAAGAAGATCGCCGATGCGGGCAAGGCCAAGATCCAGAAACTGTCCAAGGAGGACGTGGCCGCCTGGCGCAAGGCGATGGAGCCAGTCTGGAAGAAGTTCGAAGGCGATATCGGGCGTGACCTGATCGACGCCGCCCAGAAGTCCAACAAATAACCCACACCATGGAAGGGCCCGCACTGCGGGCCCTCTTTCTTCTATGCGCTGGTTCGAAAAAATCGAGGAAAGCCTGCTCTCCTTCCTTCTGGCGGGGATGACGCTGGTCACTTTCGCGCAGGTGGTTGCGCGCTACGTCTTCAACTACAGCTTCGTGTGGGCCGTCGAGCTCACCGGCGTGATGTTCGCGTGGCTGATCTTCATCGGCATGGCCTATGGCGTGCGCGTGGGCGCCCATATCGGCGTGGATGCTTTCGTCAAGCTGCTGGGCCCGCGGGCGGCGCGGGCGGTGGGGGCCGTGGCAACCGTCTTGTGCATCGTCTATGCCGTGATCGTGACCTATGGCGGTTTTCTGTACGTGCGCAAGATGCACGAGGTCGGCATCCTGATGCAGGACATGCCCGTGCAGCAGTGGATTCCGCGCGTCATTCTGCCGATCGGCTTCGCGCTGCTGGCGCTGCGCTTCGGGCAGGTGCTGTACCGGCTCGCCACCGGGCAGGACGCCCACTTGCTGGGTGACGAGGCCCAGGACGCCCTGAAAATGCGCGAAGACCAGCCGGTGGCCGGGGGTGCCCAATGACCACCACCATCCTGTTCGTCCTCCTGCTGTCGTTCATGGTGATGGGCATGCCCATCGCGGTCGCGCTCGGCCTGTCTTCGCTGCTGACGATCATGTTCTTCGCGCAGGACTCGCTGGCGTCGCTGTCGCTCAAGCTGTTCGAGACTTCCGAGCACTACACCCTGCTGTCGATCCCGTTCTTCATCCTGGGCGGCTCGTTCATGACCACCGGCGGCGTGGCCCGGCGCATGATCCGCTTTGCCAACGCCTGCATCGGCCACCTGCGCGGCGGCCTGGCCATGGCCTCGGTCATGGCCTGCATGCTGTTCGCGGCGGTTTCGGGTTCATCACCGGCCACGGTGGTGGCGGTGGGCGCGATCGTGATCGCCGGCATGGTGAAGGCGGGCTATCCGCAGCCGTTTGCCGCCGGCGTGATCTGCAACGCCGGCACGTTGGGTATCCTGATTCCGCCGTCGATCGTGATGGTGGTCTATGGCGCGGCCACCGAAACCTCGGTGGGCAAGCTGTTCATGGCCGGCGTCATCCCCGGCATCATGCTCGGCCTGATGCTGATGGTGGCCATCTATGTGCGCGCCCGCATGCTCGACATTCCGCGCCAGCCGCGCGCCTCGATGCGCGAGGTGCTGGTCTCGGGCCGTGAGTCCATGTGGGGCCTGGCGCTGATCATCATCATCCTGGGCGGCATCTATGGCGGCATTTTCACGCCGACCGAGGCCGCGGCCGTGGCGGCGGTCTATGCCTTCTTCATCGCGGTGTTCATCTACCGCGACATCGGAATGAAGCAGGTTCCGCATGTGCTGCTGGATGCCAGCAAAGTCACGGTGATGCTGATGTTCATCGTGGCCAACGCCCTGCTGTTCGCGCATGTGCTGACAACCGAGCGCATTCCGCAGCAGATCGCCGAGACCATCATCGGATGGGGCATGGAAGGGTGGCAGTTCCTGATCGTGGTCAACATCCTGCTGCTGATCGCGGGCATGTTCATGGAGCCCACGGGCATCATTCTGATCCTGGCGCCGATCCTGTTCCCTATCGCCATCAAGCTGGGCATCGACCCGGTGCACTTGGGCATCATCATGGTGGTGAACCTGGAGATCGGCATGGTGACGCCGCCTGTCGGCCTGAACCTGTTCGTGACGGCCGGCATCACCAGGATGTCCATCATGCAGGTGGCCCGCGCCGCGCTACCGTGGACCTTGGTGCTGCTGCTGTTCCTGGTCATCATCACCTATGTGCCGGCGATCACGTTGTTCCTGCCCAACCTGCTGTTCTGAAGCCATTCAGTCCCTTCCGCAAAGCCGCTGTGCGCACCCGCAGCGGCTTTTTCACAACGGCGCAAGGCCGCGGCTCACAGGCCTCAGGGTGCCGGCGTCTTCGGCCTGAAATCGCAATACGGCGCCACCGCGCACTGCCAGCACCGCGGTTTGCGCGCCTGGCACACGTAGCGGCCCAGCAGGATCAGCCAGTGATGCGCGTCCACCCGGAAGGCGGGCGGAATGCGCTTGAGCAGCTTCATCTCGACCTCAAGCGGCGTCTTGCCCGGCGCCAGCCCGGTGCGGTTGCTCACGCGGAAGATGTGCGTGTCCACCGCCATGGTGGGCTCGCCGAACGCCACGTTCAGCACCACGTTGGCCGTCTTTCGGCCCACGCCGGGCAGGGCCTCCAGCGCCTCGCGCGTGCGCGGCACTTCGCCGCCGTGCTGCACCACCAGGATGCGGCAGGTCTGCAGCAGATGCTTCGCCTTGCTGTGGTAGAGACCGATGGTCTTGATGTAGCCCTCAAGCTCTTCAAGTCCCAGGTCCAGCATTTTCTGCGGCGTGTTGGCCACGGGGAACAGCCGGCGCGTGGCCTTGTTCACGCCCACGTCGGTGGCCTGGGCCGACAGCAGCACGGCCGTCAGCAGCTCGAACACGCTGGTGTATTCCAGCTCGGTGACGGGGTTGGGGTTGGCCGCCTTGAGCGTGGCGAAGAAGGCGTCGATCTGCGCGGTGTTCATGCGGTGCAGTGTAGGCTGGCGCCTGATGGGGTCCGGCATCGTCGGCACTGAGGCCGATCACACGGATGGGCGCGGCGCTCCTATCTGGTCCAGGCGATCCCTCACGGCAAACCAGATGGCCGCACTGTCCAGCTCCGATAGATGCCCGACTTCCAGGCAGGCGAGACCATAGGTCCGCGCGACGTCGTCGACCAGCACCTGTGTCGGCGCATCAGGCGAAACGACCAGAACTTCCGGTGTGGAGGGCATGCCCTGGAAGGCTTCATGGACGCGTTCGAGCAGGGCTGCGTCACGCTTTGGATCGCCGCTGAAGAGCAGCACCAGAAATCGCCAGTCCTGTAGCAGCGAGCGGTGCAGGCCGTGGGTCAGGTTGGAGCGTGCCACGGCGATCACCCGACAGGGGTAACCGCTGTGCAGGAACTCCACATAGGCGCTGGCGCTGTCCAGATTCGCAGTGCCGGCGTGTCGGCGGCTTTCAACCGGCGTGCCGTACTGATCAGACAACCAGCGCACCAGGCTGAAGGCGCCGTCACCCGTCGCGGCGCAAAACACCACCCGGTGATAGGCATCGGGGTCCGTTGAACGCAGCACCTTCGTCAACCGCATGGGCATCACGAGCCGTCGAATGATTGAAGTGGGTGGGCTCGGGGTGCCACGCCCCACTTGTTCCGATAACGCAATCACGCGCCGCCCGAACGCTTCGCGGCCTTCTCTGGAGGGAGAAAGCATCATCGACCATGGCGTCATCAGCATGTGCCGGCCGCTGCTGCGATGCACGACGTATTGAGCCTGATGGCGACTGTCAAGCGAGATACGTTCCAGCAACTCGCGCACGACGCCCCTGGAACCTTCGATCCAGTACACGAACCAGCCACTTTGATAAACCAGGGCTGCGTGGATTCCGACGAGAGGGTTGTGGCGCATGGCGCTCTCGCGAATTTGCTCCATGGTCGCGTACACACCCCGTGTGTCGGAAACAAGGCTCGCACAGATCACCCGCTCGACTTCCTCCTCACTCGGGCGAGCGAATACGGGCTCCGGCTGATCTGGCGTTAGTGAAGTCATCCGGCCGCGATTTTCTCACGACAGGATTGCATGGCAGCCTGGTTTCCAGGCCCGGCCTTCCTTTTTTCCGCGGTTTTCATCAGCCCGCAGATTTCAGGGTGCGCCCAAACAGACTGAACAGGCGCTCCCAGTGCCGCTCCGCCGCCGCCGGGTTGTAGATGCCGGCGCGCAGCGGGAACACAAAGCCGTGCTCCACCCCCGGATACCACTCGATGCGGTGCGGCGTGCCGGCGGCCTTCAGCGCGGCTTCCAGCTTCTGGATGTCGGCCGGCGGCGCCCATTTGTCGATCTCGGCGCAGGCAAAGTAGCTTTCGCACAGGATCTTCGGCGCCATGAGGTGCGGCGAATCGGGCTGCCCGGTTGCCATGTTGGCGCCGTGGATGGAGGCGATGCTGCTGAAGCGCCCCGGGAACTGCGCCGCCGCCCACATCACGAACGGCCCGCTCATGCAGTAGCCCAGCGCGCCGATGCGGCTGGCGTTGGCCTGCGGCTGCGCGTCGACAAACTTCAGCAGCGCGGCGGTATCGACTTCGGTGGTGCGCGCGTCCAGCGTAGCCATGAAGCCGAACATCTCAGCCATGCCGGCTTCGGTGCGTTCCTTCAGCCAGAAATCCCGGGTGCGGCGGTAATACAGGTTGGGCAGCACCACGAAGTAGCCCACGGCCGCCAGGCGCCGCGCCATGTCGTGCAGTTCCTCGCGCTTGCCCGGCGCGTCCATGTAGAACAGCACCACGGGGAAGGGCCCGCCTTCCTCCGGGTGGACCACAAAGGTGTTCATGGCGCCGTCGGCGGTGGGGATGTCCAGGTGGTGTTCGATCATGGAGGCTCCGGTGCGAGGGCTCAGGCGGGCTGTTGCCAAGGTGTCGCAGGTTAGACGCGGGGCGGGCGGCAGGCTGTCGCGGCGGCGTCAAAACCCTGCTGCCATGTCAGAATGTCCGCACCCTGATTTCATCCCCGCCCAGCGGACCCCACGCCATGCCACTCCAGTTTGCCGACCGACTCAGCAACGTCGAAACCTCCGCCATCCGTGAACTCTTCAAGCTGCTGGGCAAGCCCGGCATCATCAGCTTTGCCGGCGGCTTTCCGGACAGCGCCATGTTCGACGTCGAAGGTATCCGCGTAGCCGTCAACACCGCGCTGACCGTTGAAGCCGGCAGCGCGCTGCAGTACGGCGCCACCGAAGGCTACGGCCCGCTGCGCGAACAGCTTGCCGCCTTCATGACCAGCAAGGGCAACACAGGCGTGGCGCCGGACAACCTCATCGTCACCACCGGCAGCCAGCAGGCGCTGGACCTGATCGGCAAGACCCTGATCTCCCCCGGCGACAAGGTCATCGTCGAAGGCCCCACCTTCCTGGCCACCATCCAGTGCTTCCGCCTGTATGGCGCCGAACTCATCAGCGCGCCCATCGACGGCAACGGCGTGAAGACCGACGAACTCGAAAAACTCATTGCCGAGCACAAGCCCAAATTCGTCTACCTGATCCCCACCTTCGGCAACCCCAGCGGCGCCATGCTGAGCCTGGAGCGCCGCAAGGCCGTGCTGGAAATGGCCGTGAAGCACCAGACCCTGATCGTCGAGGACGACCCCTACGGCGACCTGTACTTTGGCGAAGCACCGCCGCCCAGCCTGCTGGCGCTGAGCCCGCAGGTGCGCGGCAGCCGCGAACTGCTAGCCCACTGCGGCAGCATGAGCAAGGTGCTGAGCCCCGGCCTGCGCGTGGGCTGGATGATCGGCCCCGAGCCTCTTCTGGCCCGCGCCACCATGTGCAAGCAGTTCAGCGACGCGCACACCAGCACCTTCGCCCAGGCCACCGCCGCGCAGTACCTCAAAGCCGGCCGCATGCCCGCCACGCTGGCGCATGTGCGCAAGGTCTACGCCGAGCGCGCCCAGGTCATGTGCGACGCCCTGCGCCGCGAACTGGGCGACGCCATCGACTTCGTGCAGCCCCAGGGTGGCCTGTTCGTCTGGGCGCGCCTGACGGGCGCCGGCGGCAAGGTGAGCGATGGCGGCGAACTGGCGAAACGCGCGATCGAAAAAGGCGTGGCCTTCGTGCCCGGCGCGCCGTTCTACTGCGCGAACCCCGACCACGCGACGCTGCGGCTGAGCTTTGCGACGGTGGGGGTGGAGAAGATTCTGGAGGGGGTGGGGCGGCTGGGGGCGGCGGTCGGTGATATCCGCGCTTAGTCAGATGCGATTTTCCGGTTCGCCACTTATCTACAAGAAGAAAAATCATGGCCATTCCTGATTTTCAATCTCTCATGCTTCCCGTTCTCAGGGCTTCCGCAGACGGAGAAGTCAAGATTTCAGACGTGGTTTCGCGCCTTGGCGCTTCCTTGCAGCTTTCTGAGCAGGATCTGTCTGAACTTCTTCCCTCCGGCAAGCAGACGACGTTCGCAAACCGGGTCAATTGGGCAAAGAGCTAACTCGGGAAAGCCGGGCTGGTTACGTTGACCCGACGTGGTTACTTCCAGATCAGCCAAAAGGGCAGGGAAGTGCTCAAGAAACCACCTGTGGCGATCAACACGAAGTTCCTCGAAGCGGTTGCTGGTTTCAAGATGTACCAGCCAAACACCGACAGCACGAAGTCTGAATCCCAAATATCGACAGAAGTTGATGAACTGACCCCAGACGAAAGAATCCGGTCGGCTCGGGATGAGCTTGAGGCAACCCTCGCTGCGGAGTTGCTGGAGAAAATCCTGGCGGCACCGCCAGCGTTCTTTGAACGTCTCGTCGTACAGCTGCTTGTTGCCATGGGGTACGGCGGTTCTGCGGCCGACGCTGGCCGTGCCTTGGGGAAAACGGGTGATGGTGGTGTGGACGGCGTCATTGATCAGGACGCCTTGGGTCTGGATCAGATATACGTTCAGGCAAAACGATATACCGACGCGAAAGTTTCACCGGGGGAGATTCGAGACTTCTATGGCGCGTTGGCTACCTTCAAGGCGTCGAAGGGCCTTTTCGTCACAACATCTGCGTTTACCTCTTCAGCGCGAGACGCTGCTGCAAAGTTGCCAAACAAGATTGTGCTCATCGACGGCGCCCAGTTGACCAGACTGATGATTCGATTCGACATTGGTTGTCGCATCGAGGAGGCGATCCACATCAAGAAGATCGACGAGGAGTTTTTTGAGTAGCAGCGGCGATTTCTAGAAAAGTATGGTCATATTCCAACGTGAATTGGTCTTTGTTTTCTACTGAAATTGATGTCACTATGGGTCTGACTTATCGATCAATGCCAGGGCTGCGCCCGATCTGGCTCTGACTCCGGCATCCATCGGCAGCATCAGGCGCTAAACGCTCTCCAGCCGCGCCACCATGTCGGGAAACGGCGCAACCATGCGGATCAGCAGGGCGGCCTGCGCGTTCGTTTTGGCGCGGCCCTGTTCCCAGTTTTCAAGCGTTCGCGGGTTGGTGCGCAGGTAGCGCGCAAAGACCGGGCGCGAAGGGTGGAGTTGCTCGCGCACGCTCACCACGTCCTGCGGTGAAAGCGTGGGGTGGGATTGTTATTCGCCTTGAACGTGCGCAGCGTGAGTTTGCCTTCGCGCTGCGATTTCAGGGCGTCAAAGCCTTCGGTCAACTCCCCAAAAATATTGCGTTTCTTCTTCATGATGCCGATCTTCTTTTCGGTTCAAGGAGTTCTCTATCCAGTACTGCTGATTCGCCAGCGGTTGCAGGCCAGAAGTTCGCCGCCGATATTGGCAGCCGCTTGGTCAAGGTCGGGGCTAAGGGCGAATTGTGGGATTTCCAGCTGGCTGCATTCACCTGGAGAGGCTGAATCTTGATTTGTTGAATGATTTATGTCGATTCCCATCTTGGAATGGTCCTATTACGCTATTGAATCAGGAGTTTTCAAAGCTGGACATGGCGGTGCTCCTTGGCGTGCCGGGTGATGGCCTCGCGTGCCGCCGCGTCCAGCCGGGCGACGTTCTTGACCTGCAAGGCCATGCGCGGGTGTTTTGCGAACCGGGTTTCGTGGCGAATCAGGAAATCCCAGTACAGCGTGGTGAACGGGCAGGCCTTGTCGCCGGTGGACTGCGCCGGGTCGTAACGGCAGCCCTGGCAATGGTTGCTCATGCGCTGGATGTACTTGCCGGTGGCAGCGTAGGGCTTGCTGGCCATCAAGCCACCATCGCCGAACTGGCTCATGCCCAGGGTGTTGGGCAGTTCCACCCACTCCACGGCGTCCACGTACACGCTCAGGTACCAGGCGTGCACGGCTTGCGGCCGCACGCCCAGCAGAAGGGCGTACAAACCGGTCACCATCAGGCGCTGGATGTGGTGGGCGTAGCCGTGTTCCAGCGTCTGGGTGATGGCGTCTTTCAGGCAGGCCATGTCGGTCTTGCCCGTCCAGTACCAGGCCGGCAGCGCGGCGTGCGCGTCGAGCGCATTGCCCTCCAGGTAGCCCGGCATCTGCGTCCAGTAGATGCCGCGCACAAATTCGCGCCAGCCCAGGATTTGCCGGATGAAGCCTTCCACGGCCGCCAGCGGTGCGTGGCCCGTACGCCAGGCGGCCTCGGCCGCGGCGATCACCTCGCGCGGGTTGAGCAGCTTGAGGTTGAGCGCGCAGCTCAGGTGCGAGTGGTACAGCCAGACTTCGCCGGACCACATGGCGTCTTCATACTGGCCGAAAAGGGGCAGGCGCTGTTCGATGAAGGCCTGCAGGGCCGCCAAGGCCTGGCCGCGGTTCACCGGCCAGCCAAAGGTGTTGAGGTGGCCTGGGTGGCTGGCAAAGCGCGCCTGCACCAGCGCCAGCACCTCCTGCGTGATGGCGTCGGGCGCAAAGCGGGTGGGCGGGGGCAGGTGTTGCGGGCCCGCCTTGCCAAAGGATTCGCGGTTGTCGGCATCGAAGTTCCATTGCCCGCCCGCGGGGACGGCGCCGTCCATCAGAATGCCGTGCTTCTGGCGCAGTTCGCGGTACCAGTATTCCAGGCGCAGCTGCTTGCGGCCTTTGGCGTGCGCTGCAAACTCGCGCACGGTGCTGAAGAAATGGCTGTCGTCGCGCAGCTCCAGCGGCAAGCCGTGCTCCGCGGCGGTGGCGCGCAGGCCTTGCAGCACGCGCCAGTCGCCGGGTGCGGTGAGGATCAGCGAGGCGGGTTTCAGCGCCGCAATGGCCCGGCCCAGGGCCAGACCCAGCGTGCCCGGGTTGCCGGCGTCGTCCAGCCGGGTGTAGTGCACCGGCAGGCCTTGCTGGCGCAGGTGCCCGGCGAAGTGGCGCATGGCGCTCAGGAACACCGCGATGCGCTGCTTGGACGACCAGACGTGGGTGGATTCCTCCGCCACCTCGGCCATCCACACCACGTCCTGCGCCGGGTCGAACCCCTGAAATGCGGCGGCGTTGGCATTGAGTTGGTCGCCCAGCACGATGACCAGATGGCGGACCTTGTCTGGCATGGGCTGTGGGTGGGGTGGGCTGTCAGGCATGGGGCTTTTCCCCGGTTTTTTTGGCGCGACAGGCGTCGGAGCAGTACAGCACGGAAGCCCAGTTTTTGGCCCAGGCCTTGCGCCAGGTCATGCTGCGCCCGCACACGGCGCAGCGCTTGCTGGGCAGCGACAGCTTGTTGCCTTTGAAGTCATTCTTCATGGTGGTGGGTGTCAGGTATGCCGGGGACTTTAGCGGCGACGGCCCGGCACTGCCGGGGCGACCGGCAATGCCCCTCGCGGGTAATCACCGACCCCGCAGGGAGCCCCGCTGCCTAAGATGGCCCGATGACCGACCGCCTCGCCCAACTCACCTACGAATCCCTGGCGCCGGAAGTCCGGCCGCTGGCGGATGACATCCTCAAGGTTTCCAGCGCGGCGCTGGGCGGGCCTTACAACGCCTTGCTGCGCAGCCCCGACATGGCGCGCAGGTGTTTTGACCTGCTCGACTACCTGCGCTTCAAGACCACGGTCGACAAGCGGCTCAACGAGTTTGCGATCCTGATCCAGGCGCGTTTGGCCAACGCCCAGTACGAGTGGTGGGCGCACGAGCCGATTGCGCGGCGCGCCGGCTTGTCCGACGCGGTGATGCAGGACCTGCAGCAGTGCCGCCGCCCGGCCGCCATGCAGGACGACGAGCGGCTGGTGTTCGACTTCTGCACCCAGCTCGCGCTGAACCACCGCGTGCCCGATGCCCTGTGGCAGGCTGCGGTCACGCAGATGGGCGAGCAGATGGTGATCGACCTCACGGTGCTGTCGGGCACCTACGTCATGGTGTCGATGCTGCTCAACGCCACGCAGGTGGGCATTCCGGGGGACGGAGGCGAGCCGCTGCAGGTGCTCGACCCGCTGGTGATTCGTCAGCGACTGCTGGCCTGACGTTTGCCGCCTCTCAAAGCTTTTGCCGCCATCCGCCGTCTTTCCTTGCATTCGCTGTCTTCAGGAGTCTTCCCATGAAATTTTTTTCCGTCGTTTGGGCCTGGCCCTGGCCTTTGCGGCCGCCCCGGCCGCGCTGCGGGCGCACCTGAAAGAAGAAATCGACACTTTGGGCGGGCTGCTGGTCAAGGCGGGGGTGAAGGCGAATTGAGGGCCTTCCAGGTGGCCGGGGCGGCCTGGAAGACTTCAATCCGTTTTATTGAATGATTTTGGCCAATTCCCAGCGTGGAATGGTCAAAGTCTGCTCTTTATACGGGAGTATTCAGGGCGCCCATTCAGTCGTGCCCGTGGCCCTTGCCTTTGCCTTTACCTTTGTTGCCTTGTTGCCTTTGCCGCCCCCGTGGTCATCGTAGTAGCGTGGCGCATAGACATTGGTGTACCAGTTGTCCTGCACAAAATAGACGGGGCGTCCGCAGGCGTTGTACTTGTGGCAGTGCTTGCCCCATTTCTTCTCGTGTCCGGGCGGCACGCGAAGATAGACGGGGGCATAGGCCACGCCGACGGGTTGCTGGATCAGCACGGGTGTCGGGTAGATCAGTTGCGGTTGGGTCATGTTTCCAAGATCGATGCGGCCGTAGAAGCCGGGCTGCCCGACGCTGACCGAGACGCCGACATCCGTCGCCAGCGCGCTGGCGGCGAAGGTTGTGATCAGCGCGCCGAGGATGAGGTGTTTCATGGTGTACCTTTTGCGATCACTGATGGGATGAATTCTCAGGAAAACGCTGATTGTCGCTGGCGCATGCACGCCTTCGGTTACAAGTTGTAAGTCCCGCCTGGCGGGCCGCCGCTTGCCGGTCAATAGGGGTCACACAACTGCACCATGGGTGCATGAACGCGAGGCAGTTTTACCTTCTGGGTGGGGGCGAGCACACGTGCCGTGCCATGCATGACGCGGGCGCCTTTCTGGTTGACGATCAGGCAGTCCAGATCCACCCGCTTCTTTTCGTCGTCTGTGGAAAGCACGGTGACCGTCACTGTCAGGGTGTCGCCGATGCGCACGGGCTTGGTGAAATGCAGCGTCTGTTCCAGATAGATGGTGCCCGGGCCGGGCAACTGGGTGCCCAGCACGGCGGATACGAGCGCGCCGCCCCACATGCCGTGTGCGATGACGCCATGGAACAAGGTGTCGTTGGCGTATTTGGCGTCCAGGTGGGCCGGATTGGTGTCGCCGGAAACGGCGGCAAAGGCCATGATGTCGGCCTGCGAGAGTGTGCGGTTCAGCTGCGCGCTCTGGCCTACGACGATCTCCGCGTAGGTGATGTTTTCAATCATTTCGCTATGGTGAGGCTGGGTCATGGGAATGGTTCCGTTTGCGGTGATCGGGTGTTACAAAGGAATGCTCCGGGATCGGGCAACGCAAGTATGCACGGTGCACGGCGGGCAGTGCTTGGGCACACTGGCTTGACACCGTCCAAGGCATCTCCCATGCCTGTTTCGTCGGCCGGTCTATTTTCTGCCCGACACCAGCACCGGTGTCTCGCGGTACACCTCCGGCATCAGCGTCCTCAGGCTGATGATCTTGGGCCGGTCGAACTGGGCGATGTAGGGCGAGTTCGGGTTCAGCGTGGCGTAGTCCTGGTGGTAGGGCTCGGCCGGGTAGAAGGCCGTCAACGGCGTGAGCCGCGTCACGATCTTGTCGGGGAAGACCTTGGCCACTTCGAGCTGGGCGATGTAGCGCTCGGCCACTTCCTTCTGCCTGGCATCCTGGTAGAAGATGGCCGAGCGGTAATGCTTGCCGCTGTCCGGGCCCTGGCGGTTGAGCTGCGTCGGGTCATGCGCCACTGAAAACAGGATCTGCAGCAGCCGCCCGTACGAGATCTGCTTCGGGTCGTAGGTGATCTGCACCGCTTCGGCATGCGTGGTCAGGCCGGCCGAGACGTAATCGTAGATGGCGTGTTCCCTGGGGCCCCCGGAATAGCCCGAAACGGCGTTCAGTACCCCCTGCGTGTGCTGGAAAACCGCCTGCACGCCCCAGAAACAGCCGCCCGCGAAGACGGCAGTCTCGGTCGCCGAGGCGGCAGGCGCGGCACTGTCGAGCATCGGCGCCGGCAGCTTGACGGCGGCGCTTTCCGCCGCGGCCTTGCAGCCCGTCACGGCCCATGCCGCCACGAGCGCGGCACCGGACAGCAGGGCTCGCCGTTTCATGCCGCCGCCGGCGTGAAGCCCAGCGCCACGCCATTCATGCAATAACGCAGACCTGTGGGCCGCGGCCCGTCGTCAAACACATGGCCCAGATGCCCGCCGCAGCGCCGGCACAGCACTTCGGTGCGCTTCATGAACAGGCTCACGTCCGCTTCCTCGACCACGGCGTCTTTCAGGGGCTGCCAGAAACTGGGCCAGCCGGTGCCGCTGTCGAACTTGGTGGTGGCGCTGAACAGGGGCAGGGCGCAACCCGCGCAGGTGTAGGTGCCGGCGCGTTTCTCGCGGTTCAGCGGGCTGGAGCCCGGCGCCTCGGTGCCGGCCCTGCGCAGCACGCGGTAGGCGTCGGGTTTGAGTAGCTTCTGCCATTCGGCATCGGTGCGGTTGACTTCATACGCCCGCTCCGCCTGCCCGGCGTGCGCCGGCGCGCCGGCAAACAGGCCGCTCAGCGCGGCCCAGCCGCCGGCCAGCACGCCCAGGCCTTTCAGGGATTGTCTTCGGCTCATCATGGATTTTCCTTTTTGCACGAGCCATTGTGGCTCTGGGCGGTGGTCGATACGGCGGTGGGGTTCTTACAGCGCCAGCGCCGGGGACGCTGTGGCGACAGCCGGGCGTGGCTGCCGTATCGAGAATGATTGCTGGGCGGGCGCAGCGTCACGCAGCCCATTCATTCCAACCCTCCAGGAGTTTCCATGAACCCACGCAAAGTCGCCCTCATCACCGGCTCGGGCACCGGCGTCGGCGCGGCCACGGCGCTGCTGCTGGCGCGGCGCGGCTACAACCTGCTGATCAACTATTCGCGCAGCGAGGCGGAGGCACTGGAGTCGCAGGCGGCCTGCGACGAGGCCGGGGCCGACACGCTGCTGATGCGCGGCGATGTGGCGGTCGACGCCGACTGCCAGGCACTCGTTGCCGGCGCGATCGCGCGCTGGGGGCGCATCGACGCGCTGGTCAACAACGCGGGTATCTCCACCTTCAGCGGCGCGGCCAACTGGGACGTGCTGGACGCCGAGACCTTCCAGCGCATCTTCGCGGTGAACACGGTGGGCGCCTTCCAGATGGTGCGCGCCTGCGCGCGCCACCTGAAGGCCGTGCAGGGCTGCATCGTCAACGTGTCGTCGGTGGCCGGCTCGCTGGGCATCGGCTCCTCGGTGCCCTACATCGCCTCCAAGGGCGCGGTCAATTCCATGACGCTGTACCTGGCGCGCGCGCTGGCGCCGGAGATTCGCGTCAACGCGGTCTGCCCGGGGCTGATCACCTCACGCTGGTTTGTGGACGGGCTGGGGCAGGAGGGTTTCGAAAAGGTCAAGGCGATGACCGAGCAGTCCACCGCGCTGGGCCGCGCCAGCACGCCTGAGGACGTGGCCGACGCCATCGTCTGGCTGATCGAGGGCGCCCGCACCATGACGGGCGAGCTGCTGTTGCTGGACGCCGGCCTGCACCTGGGCTCGCGTATGCAGGTGCCGGGCAGGGCCTGAAAATTGCGCGGTCAGGGCTGGCGCGGGCCCGCAGCGCTTCAGGCGGCGGGACGAGCTTCCGCGAGTCCCAGCGCATGGAACACGCGCACCGCCGCCCAGGCGTCGTTGGCGGCGTAGATCAGCTGCGCGTCGGTGAGCTGGGCGTTGGCCCAGTTCGAGGTGGACGCCTTGCCCGACTTGATGAAGCGCCGGTTGAACAGCACGGCCACCGCGCCTTTCACGCCCATGTCCTTGCGGTAGCCGCGCTGGCGAAACACATGGTTGAGGTCCAGCACGCCCTGGGGCTCCACGCCCAGTTTCTCGACGATTCGCTTGCGGTCGTCGCCCAGGCCAAACCCCGCCTTGACGACGCCGGGCCGGGCCAGAGCGGCCGCTGTTATGGCGCTGCAGTCCCTGTCGTGCAGCTGGAACACCCAGGCGCGCTCCAGCGTGGCCAGTTGCACCACATGCGGCCCGTGCGAGACCTCGTTTTTCAAGAACGTCGGCTTGGACTCTGTGTCGAAACCCCAGGCCGTGGCGCCGGCAAGTTCGTCCAGCGCGCGCTCGGCCTGTGAAAGGGTCTGGACCAGCTCGATACGGTCCAGCCCGAGACGCTCGAAGGGATCGAGCAGGGCAATGGCTTCCTTCGACGGGGTGGGATGGGTGGTGTGCATGGGTACTTCAGGGCGAGCGGTGCAGGCGCGGCGCCGAAAGCAGGGCCAGGTTGTCCTGTACCGCCGCGTCCACGTCCTTCCAGCGCCCGGTGAGCCGGCCGACGATCATGGCCGTCTGCAGCGCCTTCAGGTCTTTCACGCTGGGCGCGACCTTGATCTGGGCGATCGACGCCGCGGTGTTGCCGCCCTTGAGCAGGGCCAGCACCTTTTCTGCCCATTCGCTTGCGCGTGCCATGGGGATCCTGTCTGATTGATGGAAAGCCCGACTGTAACTGCAGCCGTGCCGTGTTGCGGCTTACCGGCAGCATCTGGCCGATCCTGATTTGATAGCTACCGGCGGCCTTTAGACGCTGGGAAAGCGCTAATTTGATGCTGATTTTGAGCCAAGAACCTGTCCGCTCAGCCGCGCGCCTTCAGCCGGGCCTGCACCGCGTCACCGGTGAGCTCGCGCAGGGCGTCGGCCGCGATCCAGCGCGCAGAACGGGTCCCCTGCGCCTGGATGCGCCGGGCGGCGTCGATGGCCGCCTGGTTCAGCGCGGGGTTGCGCTTGCCGATGTTGCGCAGCGCCCAGTTGACGGCCTTCTTCACGAAGTTGCGCTCATCACCGGCTGCGGCCTCGATCAGCGGCAGGGCCGCAATGAATGGCGCGTTGCTGGCCGCCTTGTCATGCACCGCCAGCGTGGCCAGCAGCGCAAAGGCGGCGCGGCGCACGAATGCCTCGGGGCGCCCGGCCCACTCAAGCACCTTGGGCCAGGCCAGCGGCGACGCCAGGAAGGCGCTGCCGCAGACCTGGTCGCAGACATCCCAGGATTCGAAGCCAAGCGCCCAGGCGTTCATCTGCCGTGATGTGAGCCGCGCCGGGTCGGCCACCATGCCGGCGACGATCTGCGCGTCGGGAATACCGGTGGCCCAGAGTTCCAGCGCCAGCGCATGGTCGCGGCCCAACGCCTTGGCGATGCGCCGCATCGATGGCATGGAGAGGCCCAGGCGGCCCTCACCGACGATGCCGAAGCGCGCCATGCCTCCGATTTCAGCGGGGCGGGCGTCGGCCTGTAACAGGGCAAGTGCGGCGGCCAGGCGACCCGTGCTCTGGCGCGACGGCGTGATATGGGCGGCGTTGGCGGCGGCGCTGCGGGTGGCCATGGTCCTACTCGGGGGGGTGGTCGGCCAATCAGGCATGAGCCGAACCGACGGGCCGGCAAGCCGGGCCCAAGTCGGCCAGTCGGGCTGTCTCAACGGAAGATCGTAGCGACAATCGCGCAGTTCGTGCAAAATCCGCGTCGCCCTCCGGGCTTTTTTTATAAGGTAATCATGGCTGAGCTGGTCGTAACGATGGACGGTGTGGAGACGCATCATGTGCAATTGAAAAAGCACAGGACCTCCCTGGGGCGCAAGAATCAGAATGACATCGTGTTGACCGATCTTTCGGTCAGCGGCCTGCACTGTGTCTTCGAGCGTGAGGGGTCGGACGAGCTCTGGATTCAGGACGTCGGCAGCACCAATGGAACCTATGTCAACGATGAACGTGTCTACCAGCGCCACAGTCTGGACGATCAGGACGTCATCTCCATTGGCGTCTACGTCATCCGCTACGTTGAACGCCAGGCACCCGCGGAGGTGGGCCTGACAGCCCCCATGCGACTGGAAGACCTAGGCGCCCCGGGGAGCGACGGCGCGCGGCAGGCCAGATTGCAAGTCCTTGAGGGCTACTCGAGCGGGTTGGAGATCCCGCTGATCAAGACAGTGACCACTTTCGGCCGCCCGGGTGATGCGGTGGTCGCGATCTACCACCGGCGCCACGGCTATTTCATCGCACTGGTGGAGGGGGGCGAGCGGCCGGCGTTTCACAACGGGCAGGCCATCGGCGCCGACGCCAGGTTGCTGGCGGACCAGGACATCGTGGAACTGACGGGCTCGAAGATCCTGTTCAAGCTGGGATGACTGGATCGTTGCTCGACATGGCCGGACCCATGAACAGGACGTTGCACGCCAATGGGTGAGAGGACGATCACCACCGCCGATTACAAGCTGTTCCCTTCGCCACGCAACGTGCACCGGGAGATCTTCGAGTACCAGGTTTTCGTGCCCTATCCGTATGCCCTGATCGATCTGCCGGGGTTTTTCTTCAAGGGCAAGGCCAGCCTGTATTCGGCCTGCCGGCTGTCCGACATGAAGATGGGGCAGGTGGTCACTCTGGAGCTTGCGGAGGACCAGGCCCGGTTCACGTCAAGATTTGTGGCGGACTGAGCGTTCAAGGATTGCCGAAACGTTAACAAAGGTCTACTATTTGCATCTTCTGGGGTCAGGTTTCTGGCACCCGGTGCGGCTTTGACAAGTATTCGGAGACCCTATGCCACAGCTTATTCTGTCGATCCAGGGCGTCGAAATAAAACGCGTGAACCTGGTCAAGAATCGCACGACCCTGGGCCGAAAGCCCGGCAACGATATCGTCGTGAACGACATGGTGGTCAGTGGTGAACACTGCGCATTCGATTTGCGTGGACTGGCCGACGTGTACGTCGAAGACCTGAACAGCACCAATGGAACCTACCTCAATGGCAAGATGCTCCATGGCGACCGGCCACAACTGGTGGACCATGACGTCATCAGCGTCGGGCGGATCCGCATCCTGTTTCTGAGCGCATCCGATCCCGGTGATTTCGGCCAGACGACTGCCATGTCGCTGGAAGGCACGGGCCTGCAGGGTGGGACCGAAGCCAGGAACGCCAGCCTGCGTGTCCTGTCAGGTTCCTCTGCCGGACTGGAAGTTCCGGTGGTCAAGGCGGTGACGACCTTTGGCAAGCCGGGCATTGCCATCGTGGCCATTTCGCACCGGCGCCAGGGCTACTATGTGGCAGTCATGGAGGGCGGCTCGGAACCGACGCTCAATGGACAGCCCATCGGACCCGATGCGGTGCCCCTGTCCGACCAGGATGAACTGGAACTGGCGGGTACCCGGATGATGTTCGTCCTCAAGGATTGAGGCGGGCCAGGGCGGCCCGGCCGGTGCCGCGCGACGCATAATCACCTGTCCGAAGCACGTCCTGTCAGCGCGCCGGCACGCATACAAGGACTCCATGAAGAAAACATTCAAACTCAGTATCGAAGGCAAGAACCGCGACCGGGTTCTGGACGCGGTGAAGCACGAAGTCCGCAAGTACGTCGCGCGCGAGCGCCGGCGTCCCCTCGCGCCAGGCGTTGACTTCCTGGATTTCGACTGCAGGTTCGGCCTTTCGGAGGCGACGGCCGCCGATGCGCACCTGTCCGCGCTGAACGGACTGATCGACGAGGCGGCCAAGGGCGGGGCCGACCAGCTCTACGTCGAGATTCTGGCCAAGGCGGGCCACCGGCGGGCGCGTCCGCAGGCCGTGGGCGAATCCGCCGCTAGCGTCTAACCCTTCGAGGTCCGTTTCATGCAGTACCGCCTTCTCGGCAAAAGCAACCTGAAGGTGTCGGCGTTGTGCCTGGGCACCATGATGTTCGCCGACCAGACGGGGCGCGACGAAGCCGCGTCCATCGTCGCCGATGCGCACGCGCTGGGCGTGAACTTCATCGATACGGCCGATGTGTACACCAAGGGGGCCTCCGAAACCATGGTGGGCGAGCTCCTCAAGGGGCAGCGGCACGACTGGGTGCTGGCCACCAAGCTGGGCAACCCGATGTCGAGCCGCGTCAACGAAGGCCACTATTCGCGCAGCTGGATGCTGCGCGAGGTGGTGTCCAGCCTGACACGCCTGCAGACCGACCACGTGGACATCCTCTACCTGCACCGCGACTACAACGGCATGAACCTGGAGGAGCCTCTGCGCGCGCTCGATGCGATGCTACGGGCCGGCCAGATCCGCGCCTGGGGTGTGTCGAACTTTCGCGGCTGGCGCATTGCGGAACTGGTGAACATGGCCCGTTCGCTGGGCATGCCGGCGCCTGTGGTCTGCCAGCCTTATTACAACCTGCTCAATCGCATGCCCGAGGTTGAAATCTTGCCGGCCTGCGCGCACTACGGCATCGGCGTGACGCCCTACAGCCCGGTCGCGCGGGGCGTGCTCACCGGCAAGTACGCGCCGGGGCAGCCGGCGCCAAAGGGCTCGCGCGCCGGGCGGGCCGACAAGCGTATGGCGGAGACCGAGTTCCGCCAGGAGTCGCTGCAGATCGCGCAGACACTGAAGCTTCACGCTGAAGCCCACGGCGCCACGCTGGCGCAGTTCGCCACGGCCTGGGTGCTCGCCAATCCTGCGGTCAGCTCGGTGATCGCCGGGCCGCGCACGCTGGCACAGTGGCAGGACTACCGGCCCGCCCTGGGCTACGTTGTGACGGCCGAGGACGAGGCGCTGGTGGATTCGCTGGTCAGCCCAGGCCACCCGTCCACGCCGGGCTACAACGACCCGGCGTATCCGCTCAATGGCCGGGTGCGCGCATAGGGCTTGCGGGGTGATGAAGAGCAAGTCAGGCAGTGGCGGATTGGTCTACTCCACCGAGGCCGGCCGCATGTGCCCGGCGTGCCGTCAGCCGGTGGCAGAGTGCACCTGCAAATCGGCCAGAACCCTGCCGGCCAGCGACGGCGTCGTGCGCGTCTCGCGCGAGACCAAGGGCCGCGGCGGCAAGGCCGTGACGCTGGTCAAAGGTGTGGCGCTGGACGAAGCCGGCCTGAGCGCCCTGGGCAAGCAGCTCAAGGCGGCCTGTGGCAGTGGCGGTACCGTGAAAGACGGCGTTATCGAGGTTCAGGGCGACCATTGCGAGCGTGTCGTCGAACTGCTCAAGGCGCAGGGCAGAGTCGTCAAGCGGGCCGGCGGGTAAGCCCATGGATTCAGATTCACTTGAAAAACTCGTCACCCGCGAGATGCCGTTTGGCAAGTACCAGGGTCGCCTGATGGCCGACCTTCCCGGCGACTACCTGAACTGGTTCGCCCGCGAAGGCTTCCCGAAGGGCGAGATCGGTCGCCTGCTGGCATTGATGCACGAAATCGACCACAACGGCCTGTCGGCGCTGCTGGAACCGTTGCGTCGGCGGGGGTGAGGCACGGCCTGCCTATGATGGCGGTGTTTTCCCCACTTCAAAAACCACTTGTCATGTCTTCAACTGCCTTGAACACGGCCCAGCCCGGCCTGGCCCTGTACCCGAACCTTCTCAAGCCGCTGGACCTGGGCTTCACTCAGATCAAGAACCGGGTGCTCATGGGTTCCATGCACACCGGCCTGGAGGACGGGCGCGACCTGGGCAAATTGGCCGCGTACTTCCGCGAGCGGGCCGAAGGCGACGTGGGCCTGATCGTCACCGGTGGCTTTGCGCCCAACATTGCCGGCTGGGCCAAGCCGTTTGCCGGCCGGCTCACGACCTCGGGCGCGGCGCGACGCCACCGCGTGGTGACCGACGCCGTGCACCAGGCCGACGGCAAGATCGCACTGCAGATCCTGCACACCGGGCGCTACGGCTACCACCCGCTGGCCGTGGCGCCGTCGCGCATCCAGTCGCCGATCTCGCCGTTCACGCCGTTTGCGCTCTCCAGCCGGGGCGTGGAGCGCCAGATCCGCGCCTTTGTCAACTGCGCTGTCAAGGCGCGCGAGGCGGGCTACGACGGCGTGGAGATCATGGGTTCCGAAGGCTACTTCATCAACCAGTTCCTGGCGCTGCACACCAACCAGCGCACGGACCAGTGGGGTGGCGACTATTCGAACCGCATGCGCCTGCCGGTGGAGATCGTGGCGCGCACCCGCGAGGCCGTGGGCCCCGATTTCATCATCATCTACCGCCTGTCGATGATCGACCTGGTGCCCGGCGGCAGCAGCTGGGACGAGGTGGTGATGCTGGGCAAGGCGGTGGCGCAGGGCGGTGCCAGCATCATCAACACCGGCATCGGCTGGCACGAGGCCCGCGTGCCCACCATCGCCACCAGCGTTCCGCGCGCGGCTTTTGCCTGGGTCACGCAGAAGATGAAGGCTGAATTTGCCGCCGCCGGTATCAGCACGCCGCTGGTCACGTCCAACCGCATCAACACGCCCGAGGTGGCCGAGAGACTGCTGGCCGACGGCTTTGCCGATATGGTCTCGATGGCGCGCCCCTTGCTTGCGGACGCCGATTTCGTGAAAAAGGCCGCGCTCGGCCAGGCCGACCAGATCAACACCTGCATTGCCTGCAACCAGGCCTGCCTGGACCACATCTTCCAGAACAAGCTGACAAGCTGCCTGGTCAATCCGCGCGCCTGCCATGAGACCGAGCTGGTGTATCGGCCCGCGACCTCCCGCCGGCGCATGGCCGTCGTGGGCGCCGGCCCGGCCGGCCTGACGGCGGCCACCTTGCTGGCCGAACGTGGCCACGAGGTGCACCTTTTCGACGCGGCGGCGGAGATCGGTGGCCAGCTCAACATGGCCAAGATCGTGCCGGGCAAGGAGGAGTTTCACGAGATGCTGCGCTACCTGGCGCGGCGCATCGAGACCACCGGCGTGCATCTGCACCTCAACACCTTCGCCCACGCGGCCCCTCTGGCGGCGTTCGACGAGGTGATCATCGCCACCGGCGTGAACCCGCGCGACCCGAAGATCCCCGGCCAGGAGCATCCCAAGGTGCTGAGCTATATCGATGTGCTGCGCCATCGCAAGCCGGTGGGCGAGCGGGTGACCATCATCGGTGCCGGCGGCATCGGCTTCGATGTCGCTGAATTCCTGGTGCACGACGGTCACTCCACGACGCTGGACCTGCCGGCCTGGCAGGCCGAGTGGGGCGTGACCGATCCGGCCTTGGCCGTCGGCGGCCTGAGCCCGAACCGTCCGCAGGTGAGCCCGCCGGCGCGCAAGGTCACGCTGCTGCAGCGCAAGGCCGGCAAGCCCGGGGCGGGGCTGGGCAAGACCACGGGATGGATTCACCGCACCGCGCTGAAGATGAAGCAGGTGGAAATGATCGGCGGCGTGAACTACGAGCGCATCTCCGACGAAGGCCTGCTGGTGACCTACGGCGAAAAACACGAGGACGCGACCTGGATCGCCTGCGACACGGTGGTGCTGTGCGCCGGGCAGACGCCATTGCGCGAACTGGCCGATGCGCTCCAGGGCCTGGGCAAGTCCGCCCACCTGATCGGTGGCGCATTTGAGGCCGGTGAACTCGACGCCAAGCGCGCCATCGACCAGGCTGCGCGGCTGGCGGCGCGCCTGTGAGCCGACGGGCGCCGCCTGCTGCAACCGCGGTGGCCGCCTATTTCCGGTTCTTGATGGCCCGCGCGGCCTGCATCACCAGATCGGGCCCGCTGTAGATCAGACCGGTGTAGATCTGTACCACGTCGGCGCCCGCCTTGATCTTGCTGACCGCGTCGTCAGCGCTCATGATGCCGCCCACGCCAATGATCGGATAGTCCTTGCCCAGCGCCGTGCGCAGCTGTCGGATCACGCGGTTGCTGGCTTCGAGCACCGGGGCGCCGCTCAGGCCGCCAGCCTCTTCCGCGTGTTTCAGCCCCTTGACGGCGTCGCGGCTGAGCGTGGTGTTGGTGGCAATGACGCCGTCCATGCCGTGGCGCTTCAAGGTGGCCGCGATCACGTCCACCTGGGCCTCGTCGAGGTCGGGGGCGATCTTCACGAAGATGGGCACGCGCTTGCCATGCTGCTTGACGAGTGCTTTCCGGCGCCCGGCGATGGCACCCAGCAGGGCGTCGAGCGCTTCGTCGCTTTGCAGGGCGCGCAGGTTCTTCGTGTTGGGGCTGGAGATGTTGACCGCGACGTAGTCGGCATGCGGGTAGACGCCGTCCAGGGCCTTGAGGTAGTCGCTGGTGGCGTCCTCGATCGGCGTGGCGGCGTTCTTGCCGATGTTCAGGCCCAGGAGCATCGGGGCGTTGCCACCGTGGGCACGGAAACCGGATCGCTGGACGTTGGCGACGAACGCCTCAAGCCCGTCGTTGTTGAAGCCCAGGCGGTTGATAAGTGCGCGGGCCTCAGGCAGGCGGAACATGCGCGGCTTCGGGTTGCCGGGCTGGGCCAGCGGGGTGACGGTGCCGACCTCGACAAAGCCGAACCCCATCGCGCCCAGGCCGTCGATGCAGCGCGCGTTCTTGTCCAGGCCGGCGGCCAGGCCCACGCGGTTGGGAAACTTCAGCCCCGCCAGCGTCACGGGGTCATCCACACGGCTGTTGCAGTAGGCCCAGGCCAGCGGCGTTCCCTGCACGCGCGCCAGGGTATGCAGCGTGAGTTCATGGGCGACTTCAGGGTCCAGACCAAACAGAATCGGGCGGGCGAGGGCATAAGGGAGCAGCGACATTGGATAATTCTCTGAAACTTCCCTGGATTGTCTCAAATGACCCAAGATGAACTCAAAACCCTGGTCGGCCAGGCCGCGCTGCAGTTTGTGGTGCCCGGCGAAATTGTCGGCGTGGGCACCGGCTCCACCGTCAACAAGTTCATCGACGCACTGGCGACGATGAAGGACCAGATCATTGGTGCGGTGTCCAGTTCCGAAGCCTCGACCACGCGCCTGAAGGCGTTGGGCATTCCGGTTTTCGACAGCAACGCGGTGGAGGAGCTCTCGGTCTACATCGACGGCGCCGACGAGATCGATCACCACGGCCACATGATCAAGGGCGGCGGTGCGGCGCTGACGCGCGAGAAAATCGTGGCCGCCCAGTCGCGGATGTTTGTCTGCATCGCCGACGCGTCCAAGCTGGTAATGAAGCTGGGCGCGTTCCCCTTGCCGGTTGAGGTGATTCCGATCGCGGTGCACCGTGTGATGCGCCAGTTCGCTGCCATGGGGGGCACGGCGAAGCTGCGCCTGAACAATGGCCATCCGCTGGTGACCGACAACGGGCAACACATCCTTGATGTGACGGGCCTGCAGATTGATGATCCGCTGGCGTTCGAAACCGCGGTGAACCAGTGGCCGGGGGTGGTGACAGTGGGCGTGTTCGCGCACCAGAAGGCCAGCGTGTGCCTGCTGGGCACGGCCAGCGGCGTCAAGACACTGAAATTTGAATAAGAACCGGCCTTGTCCAGCGTCAAAAGGACGTTGTTCGCTATCAATCAGAGACTGTTTCCAGCCGCTTCACTACCCAAGCTCAGGCCCTGCGCTGGGCCGCACGCTGGCTAAAAACGAATGCCTGCGGGGTTGGGGTTGACAGCAGGCTCCGGGGGGGGCGCTGAGGGACGCTGTCGCGTATTGACGGTTTCAACCACCGGTGCGCTGGCGCCCGTGCCTGGCGTGGCCGGCGCATTGGCGGCCGGGCGCTGCACGGCGACCAGCGGCGTCGCTGCGGCGGCACTGTAGCCCGAGGGCAGTTTTGAAGTCTTCGGGTAACCGGCGGCATCCAGGTACTGCGTCCACTCGGCGTCGGAATACCCCTTGATCTGTTGCGCCCCCACCGTCAGGAAGGGCAGGCTGGTGTCACCGCTCAGCCGTTGGAGGGCGGCGACGTCTTCGGCGGTGTTGACGGTGCGCTCGGAAAACGGGATGCCGCGGGATGTCAGCAGAATACGCCCGCTGCCGCAGGGGCCACAACCGTCGCCGGTGTACAAGGTGACGGGATAGCGGTTCACCACCTGCTGCAGTTCATAGGGCAGCGGGCTGCTGGCGCTTGCTGGCGCGCCGGTTCCCGTCGGCGCGGCTTTGCTCTTGCTCGCCGGGGGCGGCACATCCGAGAATGTGACCCGGCCATCCGGCCCGACGCTTCGGTAAAGGGTTTGGGCCTGCGCGGCGCCTGCGCCAAGGACGAGCAGCAAACTGGCTGCAACCCATTTCAAGGTGTATTTCTTCATCGCGGTCTCCACTGATTCAGTCAGGCCATTCCCTGGTGGCGCAATAACGCGTCCAGGCTCGGTTCGCGGCCCCGGAAGGCCTTGAACGATTCCATCGCCGGGCGGCTCCCGCCCGCTTCCAGAATCGATTCCCGGTATTTTCTGCCGGTTTCGACGTTCGGTGAACCGTCTTTACCGACTGTTTCTTCGAAGGCGGCGTAGGCGTCGGCGCTCAGCACTTCGGCCCATTTGTAGCTGTAGTAGCCCGCCGCATAGCCGCCGGCAAAGATATGGCTGAACGTATGGGCTGTGCGGCTGAAGGCTGGGGGTTGCAGCACAGCCACTTCGGCGCGCACCAGGTCGAGCAGGGGCATGAAGTCCCGCGAAGGATCGTGTTCGGTGTGCAGCAGCATGTCGAACAACGCGAATTCAATCTGCCGCAACGTCTGCATGCCGCTCTGGTAATTCTTGGCGGCCGTCATCTTGTCGAAAAGCGTGCGCGGTAAGGGTTCTCCGGTTTCGACATGGGCAGTCATGTGCTTGAGAACGTCCCATTCCCAGCAGAAGTTCTCCATGAACTGGCTGGGCAACTCCACCGCGTCCCATTCCACGCCGCTGATTCCCGAGACGTCGCGCTCGTTCACCTTTGTGAGCATGTGGTGCAGACCATGGCCAAACTCGTGGAAGAGGGTGGTGACATCGTCATGCGTGAGCAGCGGCGGCCTGCCACCCACGCCGTCTGCGAAGTTGCACACCAGGTGCGCCACCGGGGTTTGCAGTCGGCCGGTGTCCGGGCGCAGCCACCGGGCGCGCACATCGTCCATCCAGGCGCCGCCGCGCTTGCCGGCACGGGCGGGCTGGTCAAGGTAGAACTGGCCGACGAGGTCGCTGCCGCGTTCGATGCGATAGAAGGCCACGGCCGGGTGCCAGACCGGCGCGCTGTCGAGGCGGATCGACACCTCGAACAGCGTCTCGATGATCTTGAACAGGCCGGCCAGCACCTTGGGTGCCGTGAAATACTGCTTGACCTCCTGTTCGCTGAAGGCATAGCGCGCTTCCTTGAGCTTCTCGCTGATGTAAGGCCAGTCCCAGGGCTGCGGGTCCGGAATGCCCAGGTTCTTTGCCGCGAATTCACGCAGATCGGCCACATCACGCTCGGCGTAGGGCCTGGCTTTTTTTGCCAGGTCGCGCAGGAAGGTGATGATCTGCCGGGGCGACTCGGCCATCTTGGGTACCACCGACACCTCGCCGAAATTGACATAACCCAGCAGCTTCGCCTCTTCCTGCCGCAGCGCGAGAATCTCCCGGATCAGCGCACTGTTGTCGAACTTGACGGATTCGCCGTCAGCCTGGTCCGAGGCCCGCGTGACGTAGGCGCGGTACAGCACCTGGCGCAGGCCGCTGCTCTTTGCAAACTGCATGACAGGCAGGTAGCACGGCATCTTGAGCGTGAGCTTGTGGCCTTCCTTGCCCTCGGCGGTCGCGGCGGCCAGCGCGGTTTGCCGCACGTCGTCCGGCACACCCTCAAGTTCGGCTTCAGCCGCGTAGTAGGCGAACGCATCTGTCGCATCCAGCGCGTTTTCGCTGAATTTCTGGGCCAGTTCGGCCTGACGCTCCTGGATCTGCGCGAATCGCTCACGGTCGACGCCCGTCAGCTCCGCGCCCCCAAGCACGAAGTTGCGCATGGCGTTCTTGTGCGCCTGCTTCTGTTCGGCGTTCAGGCTCGCAGGGTCGATGGCCTTGTATTTGGCGTAAAGCCGTTCGTCAGCACCCAGGCGGGTCCAGAACTCGGTCACCTTGGGCAGGACCGCATTGAAGGCAGTGCGCAGTTCAGGGGTGTCCGCCACGCTGTTCAAGTGGCTGACCGCACCCCAGGCCCGGCCCAGGTGTTCGGTGGCAATGTCCAGCACACCGGCAATGGCGGCCCATTGCGCAGGGAATTCCGGCGCGGTCACGGTCGACAGAGCGGTTTCGGCATCGGCCAGCAACGCATCCAGCGCGGGCGTGACGTGCTCCGGGCGGATCTGGTCAAACAGCGGGAGATCGGAGAAATCGAGAAGTGGGTTGTTCATGGAACTCAGTTGGCGTCGTCCGGGGTCAGTTCAAGTTCACGCTGAGGCCTGGGCGGCGCGTCCGGCGGCCTCCAGCGTGTTTACCAGCAGCATCGTAATGGTCATGGGGCCAACCCCGCCGGGCACGGGGGTGATGTAGCTCGCGATCTCCTTCACACCGGCAAAGTCGACGTCGCCGCAGAGCTTGCCCTCGTCGTTGCGATTCATGCCGACGTCGATGACCACGGCGCCGGGCTTGACCATGTCGGCGGTGAGCACGTTGCGCTTGCCCACGGCGGCGACGATGACGTCGGCCTGACGCGTGTGGTGGCCGATGTCGGCGGTGGCGCTGTGGCACACGGTCACCGTGGCGTTGGCCTGTAACAGCAGCAGCGCCATGGGCTTGCCGACCGTATTGCTGCGGCCGATGACCACGGCATGTTTGCCGCGCAGTTCGATGCCCGTGCTTTCGATCAGCTTCATGCACCCATAGGGCGTGCAGGGCCTAAAGCCCGGTTGCCCGGTCATCAGTTCGCCGGCGCTCAGGGTGGCATAGCCGTCCACGTCCTTGCGGGTTGAAATGGCCTCGATCACCTTGTGCGGGTTGATGTGCCTGGGCAGTGGCATCTGCACCAGGATGCCGTGGACAGCCGGGTCTGCGTTGAGTGCGGCAATGCGGTCGAGCAGTTGCGCCTCCGTCAGGGACGCCTCGTATTTTTCGAACACCGAGTGAACCCCGGTATCGGCACAGGCCTTGACCTTGTTGCGCACATAGACCGCGCTGGCCGGATCGTCGCCGACCAGGATGACGGCCAGTCCGGGTGTGACCCCGTGCGCCTTGAGTGCGCCAATCCGCGTGGCGACGTCGGCGCGAAGCCGGGCCGAAAGGGCAACGCCGTCAATGAGTTGGGCTGTCATGAGTCATCCTTCAAACAAAAACGCCCGCAAGTCCTGGAACCACGGGCGCGAGCAGCGGGAACCCTGAGTTCGTCAGGCTTTGGGCGCGTTTTGCCCCAGGGCGATTTTCAACAGGTCCGCGACCGTGTTGGCGTTGAGCTTTTCCATGATGTTGGCGCGGTGCGCCTCGACTGTCTTGATACTGATGCCCAGATCGTCGGCAATCTGCTTGTTCAGCCGGCCGGCCACGATGCGCTCGAGGACTTGCGCTTCACGCCCGGTGAGCTTGGAGATCAGTGCGTCCCGGCTGGCAGATTGCTGGTGCTCCGAAAAGGCATCGCGCGCGTGGGCGAGCATGCGCTCGACCAGAGTCGCCAGCGACTCCTCATTGAAGGGCTTCTGGATGAAATCCATCGCGCCCTTTTTCATGGTGGTCACCGCCATGGGCACATCGCCGTGGCCGGTGATGAAGACGATGGGCAGCGGGGAGCGGCGTTCAATCAGGCGGTCCTGAAGCTCCAGCCCGGTCATGCCGCCCATGCGGATGTCCACGATCAGGCAAGCGATCTCGCGTGCGTCGTAGCGGCTCAGGAAGGACTCGGCTGACTCGAAGCAGCGAACGCGGTAATCCTTGCCTTCAAGCAGCCACTGCAGGGAGTCGCGGACGGCTTCGTCGTCATCGACGACATACACAGTCCCCTTTTTTGGAATCAAGCTCATGCAGTTACCCCGGAATCCTTCAATACATCGGTTTTCGGGCTATCGGTGACGGGTATCCAGAAACAGAAGCAGCAACCGACGACCTCCTGCCCATTGTAGAGGTTCCGCGCATTCATTCTCCCGTGGTGCGACTCCACGATACTGCGGCACAGGTTCAGCCCGATGCCCATGCCCTCGGCCTTGGTGGAAAAGAACGCCTCGAACAGCCGCTCCATGACTTCCGGGGCCAGCCCCTGCCCGGTGTCGGTGACGCTGAACTCCACGGCACTCTGACCCTCTTCCACCTTCGGCACGACCCGCAGTTCAACGTTGCGGCGTGCCGCCGGGCGCTGGGCGGAGTCGATGGATTCCGCCGCGTTTTTCATCAGGTTGACCAGCACCTGCTCGATCAGGATCGGATCCACATTGAGTGTCGGCAGCCGCGCTGCGACGTGGTGGCTCAGGCGCACGTTGCGGCGCCGAAACTCGATCTCCGCAAGTTCCACCGCCTCGGCCACCATGCCGGGGACGTCGGACAAGGTGCGATTGGGCTCGCTGCGTTTCACGAAGGATCGGATGCGCTGGATGATCTGCCCCGCGCGCTGCGCCTGCCGCGCAGTTTTCTCCAGGGCGCCGAGGAGGTCTTCGTCGGAGATCTTCTTGTCCTTGATGCGGGAGACCATGCCGCTGCAGTAGTTGTTGATCGCCGTCAGCGGCTGGTTCAGTTCATGCGCCACGCTGGAGGCCATCTCGCCCATGGTGATGAGCCGGCTGGCCGAATGGGCGCGCTCTGCCTGGGAGGCGGAAAGCTCTTCAGCGACTCGGCGTGGCGTGATGTCGGTGGCGATCACCATTTGCGCGAGCCGGCCGTCCACCCAGTTCAGGTAACGCGAGCGGACCTCCAGCCATTTCCCCAGCTGGGGGACAAAAATCTCTGCGTTCTCGGAAGTTGCGGCCGTCAGGTTGCCCGTGGGCAGGCCCACCAGGCTGTCCACGTGGTCCAGCCCGTCGTCGGACAGGGGTTGTGCCGGCATGCCGGCCTGCTCGACCAGTTGCAGGTGCCCGGTAGCCTGGGTGCCGAACCAAAGGCGGTACAGCTTGTTGGCAAACAGCAGTTCCTCGCTGCCCAGCGGCGCCACGGAGACAGACGCGTCCAGCGCCTCCAGGACGGTCGTGAACCGTTCGTAGGAGGCCGAGAGCTGCTCGCGGATGCGGTTGGGTTCGGTGATGTCGGTCATTGATGTCATCCAGCCGGACTGCTTGCCCAGCGCATCGATCAAGGGCGAGACATACAGGCGGGCATCGAACAGGGAGCGGTCCTTGCGCTTGACCCGGAACTGCACGCCAGCCGGCGGGATCTTGCCGTTCAACTCCTCCTGCAGGCGGGCCCTGAGCAGTTCATGGTCCTCCTCGGGCCAGTACGGGAAAGGCGCGGTCTGACCGACCAGCTCCGCTTCGGACCAGCCTGTCATCTGGCAGAAAGCCGGGTTGACATAGGTGATGCGCCCCTGCATGTCCAGGGCGCGCATGCCGGTGGACATCGAGTTTTCCATGGCGCGGCGGAACGTGGTTTCGGCCACAAGCGCGTGCTGGGTGTGCATGCGCCGGCGTGTGTGCCGCCAGTTGGCGATCAGCATCCAGGCGGTCATCGCGCTCAGTGCGCAGACCAGCCAGAACAGGCCGCTGCCGATCACACCCAGCGAGGTCCGCCATGCCTGGACGCGCAGGATCAGCCCGTTGCCTACGGGCGAGACGGGTGCCTCGTCCTCGTTGACGTGGGTGGCCCAGGGCAGCAGCCCGAATGTGTTTTGCCGAACGGGGATCGAACGCCCGGCCAGGACGGCGTCTTTCCCGTCCAGCAGCGCCACTGCGTACTTGGCCGAGATTTCGGTCGGTACGCCATAGCGCAGCAGGCTGTCGATCGAATACTCGCCGAGCACCACACCGGAGAACCGGCCGAGATGGGTCAGTGGTGTGTGCAATTGAAGCAGAGGCAGCGTGGCCGTACCGGCGATGGGCTGCGAGTAGACCGGTTGCAGCAGGTCGCGCGCCAAGGTGTAGTTGCCCTCGGTGTCGCCGCCCTTGAGCTTCTCGCCGGCGACCCAGGGACTTGCGGCCGCCAGGCTGGGCGTTACCTGGCTTGCGATGATCTTGCCGTGCTCGTCGATCCAGGTGACGGCCATGAGCTCGGGGTATTGCGCCACCAGGGTTTCGGCGCGACCCATGAACTCCTCGGGGTCCACTTCCTTGTTCGAGATATCGCGGGCCAGCCGCATCAGTTGCTCCTGCCGCTCAAGCAGGCGCAGGCGCATGCGTTGCTGGGCGTACTCCAGGTCGCGCTTGACGGCTTCCTGTTCGCGCTCGACCTCCTCCAGGCGAAGGTAGCCAAAGGCCGCGACGATCGCGGCCAGGAACAGCACCACGGCGGCGAGTGGCGCCAGCATTGCAAAGCGGTCCTGCCGGTTTGGCGATTGCATTCCCCACCAGCGCCGCCACCAGGCGAACGGCGCGAGCGCCGGCGTGGCGGCTTTCGGCTGGGGGAGGGGGGCGCTCATGGGGTCAAGTGTAGGGGAGGCCTTGCCTGATTTCCTACGTGCTGCACTGGTGCCCGAAAGAGGCGCGCTGGAATGCAATCAAAATTTCATAATGTAGAAATAAAAAGCGTAATTTGAAATTTCAAAAGATTTGTGCGAAACTAGGGTGCTCGTACTAAATTACATGACAAACACCACAGGAGACAAGACGATGTCAGCCGTACCCGAGAACCTATCCGGTTCAAACATCCCCGATGCAGACCGCCAGGAAACCCGCGAGTGGATGGACGCCTTGTCCGCCGTGATCGAGGCCGAAGGCCCCGAGCGCGCCCATTTCCTGCTGGAGCAATTGCTCGAGCACGCGCGCCAGAGCAGCATCGACATGCCGTTCTCGGCCAATACCGGCTACGTCAACACCATCGAGGTGGACCAGGAAGAGCGTTGCCCGGGCAACATCGAGATCGAGGAACGGCTGCGCGCCTACATGCGCTGGAACGCCATGGCCATGGTGGTCAAGGCCAACCGGCATCACCCGGTCGACGGCGGCGACCTGGGCGGCCACATTGGCTCGTTCGCCTCGCTGGCCCACATGTTTGGCGCCGGCTTCAACCATTTCTGGCACGCCGAGAGCGAGAACCATGGCGGTGACTGCCTCTACATCCAGGGCCACGTGTCCCCCGGCGTCTACGCCCGCGCTTACATGGAAGGGCGCCTGACCGAAGAGCAACTGTTGAACTTCCGCCAGGAAGTCGACGGCAAGGGACTGTCGAGCTACCCGCACCCGAAGCTGATGCCGGAGTTCTGGCAGTTCCCCACCGTGAGCATGGGCCTGGGCCCGCTGATGGCGATCTACCAGGCGCGCTTTCTGAAATACCTGCACGCCCGTGGCATTGCCAACACCGAGAACCGCAAGGTCTGGGTGTTCTGTGGCGACGGCGAGATGGACGAGGTGGAAAGCCTGGGCGCCATCGGCCTGGCGGCGCGCGAGAAGCTGGACAACCTGATCTTCGTCATCAACTGCAACCTGCAGCGCCTGGACGGCCCGGTGCGCGGTAACGGCAAGATCATCCAGGAGCTCGAAGGCGAGTTCCGCGGCTCGGGCTGGAACGTGATCAAGCTGCTGTGGGGCAGCGAGTGGGACCCGCTGCTGGCGCGCGACAAGGACGGCGCGCTTCGCAAGGTGATGATGGACACGCTCGACGGCGACTATCAGGCGTTCAAGGCCAACGACGGCGCCTATGTGCGAAAGCATTTCTTCGGCCGCGATCCCAAGACGCTGGAGATGGTCGCCAAGATGAGCGACGACGACATCTGGGCGCTGCGCCGCGGCGGTCACGATCCGCAGAAGGTCTACGCCGCCTACCACCAGGCGGTGCACCACAAGGGCCAGCCGACCGTGCTGCTGATCAAGACCGTCAAGGGTTTTGGCATGGGCAAGAGCGGCGAGGGCAAGAACAACGTGCACCAGACCAAGAAGCTGACCGACGAGGACATCAAGATCTTCCGCGACCGCTTCAACATCCCGATTCCGGACAGCCAGCTGGCCGAGATCCCGTTCTACAAACCGGCCGACGACACCCCCGAGATGCGCTATCTGCACGACCGCCGCAAGGCGCTCGGCGGTTACCTGCCGCACCGCCGCACCAAGGCCGACGAGAGCTTCACGGTACCGTCGCTGGACATCTTCAAGTCGGTCATGGAGCCCACGGCCGAGGGCCGCGAGATTTCCACGACCCAGGCCTATGTGCGTTTCCTGACGCAACTGCTGCGCGACCAGGCGCTGGGCCCGCGCGTGGTGCCCATCCTGGTGGACGAGGCCCGCACCTTCGGCATGGAAGGCCTGTTCCGCCAGATCGGCATCTACAACCCCGCGGGCCAGCAATACACCCCGGTCGACAAGGACCAGGTGATGTACTACAAGGAAGACAAGCAGGGCCAGATCCTGCAGGAGGGCATCAACGAGGCCGGCGGCATGAGCAGCTGGATCGCGGCGGCGACTTCCTACAGCACGAGCAACCGCATCATGGTGCCGTTCTACGTGTACTACTCGATGTTCGGCTTCCAGCGCATCGGCGACCTGGCCTGGGCCGCGGGCGACATGCAGGCGCGCGGATTTTTGCTGGGCGGCACCTCGGGGCGCACCACCCTCAACGGCGAGGGCCTGCAGCACGAAGACGGCCACAGCCACATCATGGCCGGCACCATCCCGAACTGCATCAGCTACGACCCGACCTTCGCGCACGAGGTCGGCGTGATCCTGCACCATGGCTTGAAGCGCATGGTGGAGAAGCAGGACAACGTCTTCTACTACCTGACGCTGCTCAACGAAAACTACGCCATGCCCGGCCTCACGCCCGGCACGGAAGACCAGATCATCAAGGGCATGTACCTGTGCAAGGAGGGTGCAAAACTGACCCCGCGCGTGCAGTTGCTGGGCAGCGGCACCATCCTGCGCGAGTCGATCGCCGCGCAGGAACTGCTGGAAAAAGACTGGGGCGTGGCCGCCAACGTCTGGAGCTGCCCGAGCTTCAACGAACTCACGCGCGACGGACAGGACGCCGAACGCTACAACCTGCTGCACCCGACCGCCGAGCCCCGCGTGTCCTTCGTCGGCCAGCAGCTCGCGGCCCACGCCGGCCCGGTCGTCGCCTCCACCGACTACATGAAGGCCTACGCCGAGCAGATCCGCCCCTTCATTCCCAAGGGCCGGACCTACAAGGTGCTGGGCACGGACGGCTTTGGCCGCAGCGACTTCCGCAGCAAACTGCGCGAGCACTTCGAGATCAACCGCCACTACATCGTGGTCGCGGCGCTCAAGGCGCTCAGCGAAGAGGGCGCCGTGCCGGTGGCCAAGGTGGCCGAGGCTATTCTGAAGTACGGCATCAAGGCTGACAAAGTCAACCCGCTGTACGCCTAACAACATCCGGAGACAAACATGGCATTGGTAGAAGTACAAGTCCCGGATATCGGCGACTTCGATGAAGTCGCGGTGATCGAGCTGCTGGTCAAGCCCGGCGACACGGTCACGGCCGAGCAGAGCCTGATCACCGTGGAGTCCGACAAGGCCTCGATGGAGATTCCGTCGAGCACGGCCGGCGTCGTCAAGGAACTGCGCGTTGCGCTGGGTGACAAGGTCAAGCAGGGCTCCGTGGTGCTGGTGCTGGAGGCGGCCGGTGCCGTTTCAGCCCCGGCTTCCGAGTCAAAACAGGCTGTTCCCAGCGTCACCGGGTCACAGTCTGCTACTGAATCGATACCGCAAGCTACGGCGGTTGCAAGTGTCGCGGCGGCCGCTTCCGGCCCGGTGGCGGTTCATGTGCCCGACATCGGCGACTTCAAGGACGTCGCCGTCATCGAGGTCTTCGTCAAACCGGGCGACACCATCAAGGTGGAGCAGAGCCTGATCACCGTGGAGTCCGACAAGGCGTCGATGGAGATTCCATCGAGCCACGCCGGCGTGCTCAAGGAGCTGAAGGTCAAGGTCGGCGACACCGTCAACATCGGCGACCTGCTGGCGATCCTGGAGGGTTCGCCGACTAACGTCGAGCGTTCAGCGTCACCGGTGCCGGCGCCTGTTGCCGCGCCCGCCGCACCGTCCGCAGCCGCGGCCACGCCGGCGTCCGCGCTCGACACCGAACGCCCAGCGCCCAACGCCCCCATGGGACTGCCCCATGCGTCGCCCTCGGTGCGCAAGTTCGCCCGTGAACTCGGCGTGCCGCTGGCGGAGGTCAAGGGCAGTGGGCCCAAGGGTCGCATCACCGAAGCCGACGTGCACGCCTTCACCCAGGCCGTCATGGCCGGCACCACCCAGACCCAGGCCCAGGCGGCGAAAGTCCCGGTCGCGCCGGCTGGCGGTGGTGGCTCCGAGCTGGGCCTGATTCCCTGGCCCAAGGTCGACTTCACCAAGTTCGGCCCGATCGAGCGCAAGGAGCTTTCTCGCATCAAGAAGATCAGCGGCGCCAACCTGCTGCGCAACGCGATCATGATTCCCGCCGTCACCAACCATGACGACTGCGACATCACCGACCTGGAAGCCTTCCGTGTCTCCACCAACAAGGAGAACGAAAAGTCCGGCATCAAGGTCACGATGCTGGCCTTCCTGATCAAGGCCTGCGTCGCGGCGCTGAAGAAATACCCCGAGTTCAACAGCTCGCTCGATGGCGACGCGCTGATCTACAAGCAGTACTTCCACATCGGCTTCGCGGCGGACACGCCGAACGGCCTGATGGTGCCGGTGATCAAGGACGCCGACAAAAAGGGCATCTTCCAGATCAGCCAGGAAATGGGCGAACTGGCCAAGAAGGCGCGCGACGGCAAACTCAGCCCCGGCGAGATGTCGGGCGCCTGCTTCACGATCTCCAGCCTCGGCGGCATTGGCGGGCGTTACTTTACGCCGATCATCAATGCGCCCGAGGTGGCCATCCTGGGCGTCTGCAAGTCCACCATCGAGCCGGTGTGGGACGGCAAGACCTTCCAGCCGCGCCTGATGCTGCCGCTGAGCCTGACCTGGGATCACCGCGTGATCGACGGTGCGGCCGCGGCGCGCTTCAACGTCTACCTCGGCCAGATCCTGGGCGACTTCCGCCGGGTTCTGTTGTGACGACGGTCGTTGTCGTCAGGAAGGCGGGCCAGGTGGCGATCGCCGCCGACACGCTGGTCACTTTTGGCGACACGCGCCTGGGGCACCGTTACGAGGCCAACAGCAAGCTGTTCAAGGTGGACACGCCAGCCGGGCCAAGCTGGGTCGGCATGGCCGGCACGGTGGCGCACTTCCCGGTGTTGCGCAAGGCGATGAACGCGCTGCCCCGCGAGCAGTTGCTGCTGCACGGCAAGGATGAGGTGTTCGACACCTTCACCAAGCTGCATCCGCTGCTCAAGGAGACGTTCTTCCTGCAGACCAAGGAAGACGACAACGACCCCTACGAGTCCAGCCAGTACAGCGTGGTGATTGCCAACGCGGCGGGCATCTTCGGGCTCTACAGCTATCGCGAGGTGTTCGAGTTCAAGGAGTTCTGGGGCATAGGCTCCGGGCGCGCCTTTGCCCTCGGCGCGATGTACACCACCTGGGACAAGGCTAAGACTGCCCGCGAGGTGGCGCTGGCCGGTATCCACGCCGGCTGCGAATTCGACCGCAACTCCGCCGCGCCGGTGGACCTTTACACCCTCAAACTGAAAACATGAAAGCGGCGGGCGCCGCGCCCGTCTGGAGACACACCATGAGCCTGATAGACATCAAAGTGCCGGACATCGGCGATTTTTCCGAAGTGACCGTCATCGAATTGCTGGTCAAGCCCGGCGACACGATCAAGGCCGAGCAAAGCCTGATCACCGTGGAGAGCGACAAGGCGTCGATGGAAATCCCGTCGAGCCACGCCGGCGTGGTGAAGGAGCTCAAGGTCAAGCTCGGCGACAAGGTGGCCGAGGGCACGGTGGTGCTGATGCTCGAAGCGGCCGAAGGGGCCGCAGCGCCGGCTGCAAGCCCTGTTTCAGAGTCAAAACAGGCTGTTTCCAGCGTCGCAGGGTCGCAGGCTGCTATCAATGTTGCATCGACTCCAGCAGCCACAGCCGCCAACTTCGCCGGCACTGCCGACCTCGAATGCGACCTGCTGGTGCTCGGTGCCGGCCCGGGCGGCTACTCGGCAGCCTTCCGCGCGGCCGACCTCGGCCTGAAAGTGATCCTTGTCGAGCGCTACGCCCAACTCGGCGGCGTCTGCCTGAACGTGGGCTGCATTCCCTCGAAGGCGCTGCTGCATGTGGCCGCCGTGATGGACGAAGTCAGCCACCTCGGCGCCCTGGGC
>JAABQG010000030.1 GCA_011391595.1 Hydrogenophaga sp. | reverse complement strand
CTGCCAACGCCTCCTGGAGTTTCGAGCGCAAGCTTTCCGCCTGGCGCGACGTCTTTGAGCAACACCGACTGATTTGAGAATCGAGAACATGGCCCGCCGCAAAACAGACCTCGACGACGACGAACTCCCCGAGGTCAACTTCTCCGACCACAACGGCGTGCGCTGCCTTCACCTGGGCACAGAGTGGGTGCAGGGCTCGATGATCCTCGACGATCCTTACACCATCGAACTGGAGTATGTGCAGCGCATGATGGCCTGGCTGCTGTTCGTCGACCCGGGCAGCGTGGCGGCGCGTCACGCCATGCAACTCGGATTGGGTGCCGGAACGCTGACCAAGTTCTGCCGGAAGAACCTGCGTATGAAGACCACCGCCATCGAACTCAACCCGATGGTGCTGCACGCCTGCCGGGGCTGGTTCAAGCTGCCGCCCGACGATGCAAAGCTGAAGGTGGTGATTGCCGATGCCTCGCTGGAAATACTGCATGACGAGTGGCACGCCACGGTGGACACGCTGCAGGTCGACCTGTACGACCACGAGGCAGCTGCACCGGTGATGGACGACGAGGCCTTCTACGGCGACTGCCGGGCCTTGCTGACGGACGAAGGCTGCATGACGGTCAACCTGTTCGGACGGGCGTCGAGCTACGAGCGCAGCCTGTTGAAGATTGCCGCTGCCTTCGGCGAGGATGCCGTCTGGGCCTTCAAGCCCACGCGCGAGGGCAATACGGTGGTGCTGGCGCAGCGCACGCCCAGTCGGCCGACGCGCGAAGCGCTTGCCCAACGCGCCGAAACCATACAGACTCGCTGGAACCTGCCCGCCACCAAATGGTTGCGGGTTTTCAAACCCTTCAAAAGATGAACACTGTCGCGCCTGCCCCTGGCCACACCCCGACCCCTCACCAGGGCCCGGTCGACTGGCGCCGCCTGGTCGAGTGGGCGCGTGCGGACGGGCTGATCACGCGCGAGGAGGCCCAGCGTACCGTGGCCCGTTGTGCCCAGGCGGAAAGTGTTCAGCACCCGCTGGTTCGCCTGGCCAGCGTGTCGATGATCCGTGCCAGCGACGGCAAGCCGCTGGATATCGAGTCTCTGACCCAGTGGCTGGCGGGCCGCGCCGGGCTGGAGTACCTGCGCATCGACCCGTTGAAGGTCGATGTGGGCAAGGTGTCCGAGACCATGAGTGCCGTTTACGCCGAGCGCCACCGGGTGCTGCCGGTGCAGGTGACCCCCACGGAGGTGGTGGTGGCCACGGCCGAGCCCTTCATGACCGACTGGGTGGCCGAGGTGGAGCGGCAGTCGCGCCGCAAGGTACGCCGGGTGGTGGCCAGCCCCGGGGAAATCCTGCGCTACACCGTTGAGTTTTTCGCGCTGGCCAAATCGGTTCGGGCGGCGCAGAAGGCCGGCGGCAGTGCGGGCAGTGCCAGCTTCGAGCAACTGGTGGAGCTGGGCAAGGCCAACAAGCAGCTCGACGCCAATGACCAGGGTGTGGTGCGGGTGGTGGACTGGCTCTGGCAGTACGCCTTCGACCAGCGCGCCAGCGACATCCACCTGGAGCCGCGGCGCGAGCAGGGCGTGATCCGTTTCCGCATCGATGGCGTGTTGCACCCGGTCTACCAGATGCCGATCGGCGTCCTCACTGCAATGACGGCGCGCATCAAGTTGCTCGGGCGCATGGACGTGGTGGAAAAGCGCCGGCCGCAGGACGGCCGCATCAAGACACGCAACCCGCGTGGCGACGAGATCGAGATGCGCCTGTCGACCTTGCCGACGGCCTTTGGCGAGAAGATGGTCATGCGGATCTTCGATCCGGACACCACGGTCAAGGACCTGGACGCCCTCGGTTTCAGCGCCCACGATGCCGCGCGCTGGCAGGCGCTGGTCGAGCGGCCTTACGGCATCGTGCTGGTGACGGGGCCCACCGGCTCGGGCAAGACCACGACGCTGTATTCCACCCTGCGACGCCTGGCAACCGATGAGGTGAATGTCAGCACGGTCGAAGACCCCATCGAGATGATCGAGCCCGCTTTCAACCAGACCCAGGTGCAGACCCAGCTCGACTTCGGCTTCCCCGAGGGCCTGCGCGCGCTGATGCGCCAGGACCCTGACATCATCATGGTGGGTGAAATCCGTGATTTCCAGACCGCTGAAATGGCCGTTCAGGCGGCGCTCACCGGTCACCTGGTCTTCAGCACCCTGCACACCAACGATGCGCCCAGTGCCATCACGCGGATGATGGAGCGCGGAGTACCGCCGTACCTGATCAATGCCACCGTGCTGGGCGTGCTGGCCCAGCGCCTGGTGCGCACCTTGTGCGAGCACTGCAAGGTGCGCGATGAAGTCTCCACGCGAGAGGCGTTGGAGGCGGCGGTCAAGCCCTGGAAGATCAACGGGGGCTACCGGCCCTACAAGGCCGTTGGTTGCGTGGAGTGCCGCATGACCGGGTTCATGGGCCGCATGGGCCTGTACGAACTGCTGACCGTCACCGAGGCTTTCAAGGACAAGGTCAACCAGCAACCCAGCATCGATGCCCTGCGCCGCCAGGCCGTGGCCGACGGCATGCGGCCCTTGCGGCTGGCAGGTGCCTTGCGCGTCGCCGAAGGCCTGACCACGATGGCGGAAGTGCTGATAGCGACGCCGCCGGTTGAATGACGAAGGCGCCCGGGTATACCCGGATGTTTTGCGCCCGCTGGCTTGAAGAAAGGTGTCGCAAGGGCGTCAGGTAGGTGAAATCCACATCACGGGGATCCCCGTTCACCCCCAGAATCGGCGCTTCGGAAAATCCATTTCGAGGGGATCGCTTGTGAAAATCAAGAATCAGAAAGACTTCTTCTCAGGGCTGATGTTCACCATCGTCGGCGCGGCCTTTGCGCTGGGAGCGACGACCTACTCCGTGGGTACGGGCGCACGCATGGGGCCGGGCTACTTCCCGCTGCTGCTCGGCATCCTGCTGGCCGTCCTGGGGGCGACGATCCTGTTCAATGCCATGGTGGTGGAAACACCCGACGGCAACAAGATCGGCAAATGGGCTTTTCGCCCGCTGAGCTTCATCATCCTGGCCAACGTGCTGTTCGGCGTGATGATCGGCGGCCTGCCGAGTATCGGACTGCCGCCCATGGGCATGATTCTGGGGATCTATGTGCTGACCATTGTCGCGAGCATGGCCGATGGGCACTTCAAGCTCAAGGAAGTGCTGGTGCTGGCGACCATCCTGTCCATTGGCAGCTACCTGGCGTTCGTGGTGCTGCTCAAGCTGCAGTTCCCCGTTTGGCCGACTTTCATCACGGGCTGAGGCCGATACCATGACCGATCTGATCAACAACCTCTCCCTGGGTTTTGGCGTGGCCTTCACGGTCCAGAACCTGATGTATTGCTTCGTCGGCTGCCTGCTCGGCACGCTGATCGGCGTGCTGCCCGGCATCGGCCCGGTGGCCACCATCGCCATGCTGCTGCCCGCCACCTATGCGCTGCCCCCCGTGGCGGCGCTGATCATGCTGGCCGGTATCTACTACGGCGCGCAATATGGCGGCTCCACCACCGCCATTCTGGTGAACCTTCCGGGTGAATCGTCCTCGGTGGTGACGGTGATCGACGGCTACCAGATGGCGCGCAGGGGGCGGGCCGGGCCCGCGCTGGCCGCCGCCGGCCTGGGCTCGTTCTTCGCGGGCTGCGTGGGCACGCTGATCCTGGCGGCCTTTGCCGCGCCGCTGACCGAGGTGGCCTTCAAGTTCGGCCCGGCCGAATACTTCTCGCTGATGATCCTGGGCCTGATCGGCGCCGTGGTGCTGGCCTCGGGCTCGCTGCTCAAGGCCATCGCGATGATCGTGCTGGGCCTGCTGATGGGCCTGGTCGGCACCGACGTGAACTCCGGCGTGGCGCGTTTCAGCTTCGACATTCCGGAACTGACCGATGGCATCGGCTTCGTGGTGATTGCCATGGGCGTGTTCGGCTACGGGGAGATCATCAGCAACCTGTCCACGCCGGAGCACGAGCGCGAGGTGTTCGTCGGCAAGGTGACCGGCCTGTTGCCGACCAAGGAAGACTTCAGGAACATGATCCCGGCCGTGCTGCGCGGCACGGCACTGGGTTCGGCCCTGGGCATCCTGCCGGGCGGCGGTGCCTTGCTGGCGGCTTTTGCCGCCTACACCGTGGAGAAGAAAACCAAGCTTCGCCCGGGCGAGGTACCCTTCGGCCAAGGCAACATCCGCGGCGTGGCAGCCCCCGAGTCGGCCAACAACGCCGGTTCGCAGACCTCCTTCATCCCGCTGCTGACGCTGGGCATTCCCCCCAACGCCGTGATGGCGCTGATGGTCGGTGCGATGACCATCCACAACATCCAGCCGGGCCCGCAGGTCATGACCAGCAACCCCGAACTGTTCTGGGGCCTGATCGCCTCGATGTGGATCGGCAACGCCATGCTGATCATCCTGAACCTGCCGCTGATCGGCATGTGGATCAAGCTTCTGACCGTGCCCTACCGCTGGCTGTTCCCGGCCATCGTGCTGTTCTGCGCGATCGGCGTTTATTCCACCAACAACAACACCTTCGATATCTGGATGGTGGCCATTTTTGGCGTCATCGGCTATACGTTCATCAAGCTGGGCACTGAGCCCGCCCCGTTGCTGCTGGGTTTCATCCTGGGTCCGATGATGGAGGAGAACCTGCGCCGCGCGCTGCTGCTCTCGCGCGGCGACTGGAGCGTGTTCGTCACGCGGCCGCTGTCGGCCGGCCTGCTGGCGGCGGCCCTGCTGTTGCTGGTGATCGTTCTGATGCCGGCAGTCAAGCACAAGCGAGAAGAGGCGTTTGTCGAGGACTGACGCAGGCTTGATTCAACAGGAGCGGCGCCTTCGGGCGCCGTTTTTCCTGGATGGGCACCGTGCACGTGTTTCAGTGCCCGGGTGTCGCACAATGCAGACAGTCTGATTCATCAAAGAGGAAATGAACCCATGAAACGACGTCATCTATTTCTGGCTGTGGGCGCGACCGTCGCGCTGCCACTGGCCTTGCCCGCCTGGGCGCAGAGTTACCCGACAAAGCCGGTCCGCCTGGTGGTGCCGTTCCCTGCGGGCGGCGCGACCGACATCTTTGCGCGCACGCTGTCACAAAAGCTCGGTGAAAAACTGGGCGTCGCGGTCGTCGTCGAAAACCGCCCTGGCGCGGGTGGCACCATCGGCTCCGACCTGGTGGCCAGGGCGCCGGCGGACGGCTACACGCTGCTGCTGGCCACCTCCAGCACGCACACCATCGGCCCGGCGCTGAATCCGAAAATGCCTTACGACGCGGTGCGCGACTTCACGCCGATCTGTCATGTCGGCAATGCGCCCAGCATCATGCTGGTGCCCAACAGTTCGCCGGCGAAGACCCTCAAGGAGTGGGTGGACTTCGCGCGCAAGAACCCGGGCCGGCTGAACTATGCGTCCAGTGGCAACGGAACGATCGTGCAGCTCACCGCCGAGCTGTTCAAGGCGCAGGCGGGCCTGTTCCTGGTGCACATTCCCTACAAGGGCACGGCGCTGGCGATACCCGATCTGGTCAGCGGCAAGGTCGACGTGCTGTTCGACTCGTTGCCCACCGGGCTGCCGCATGTGCGCGATGGCCGGCTGCGCGCACTGGCCGTGACTTCGGCGCAGCGCACGCCGATGGCGCCTGATCTGCCGGCTGTGGCTGAACTGCTGCCCGGTTTCGAGTCCAACACCTGGTTCGGCCTGTATGGACCCAAGGGCTTGCCCGCCGATGTGACGGCACGGGTCAACACGGCGGTCAACCAGGCGCTGGCCGACGCCGATGTCAAGGAGCGCCTGGCGCGCCTGGGGATCGAGGGCGTGGGCGGCACGGCCGCGCAGTTCGCCCAGATGACCAGCCTTGACGCCGCCAAGTGGAAGAAAATCATCGCCGAGCGCAAGATCACCGCGGAGTGAATTCCTTGCGCTGGCCGCTGCCTTGACCCCCCCATTTACCAGAGCCCTGCAGATGAACTTCAATTTCTCGAACCCCTACGCCAGCACGCGCCTGCCGGTTTTTGCGCGCAACGTGGTCTCCACCTCGCACCCGCTGGCCGCCCAGGCCGGGCTGCGCATGCTCTACAACGGTGGCAACGCCGTGGACGCCGCGGTGGCAGCAGCGGCGGCCATGACGATCTGCGAGCCCGTGAGCAACGGATTGGGCAGCGACTCCTTTTGCATCCTCTGGGATGGCAAGGCCTTGCACGGGCTGAATGCCTCGGGGCGCGCGCCGGCCGCATGGACGCCGGAATATTTCAGACGCAAATACGGCCAGGACATTGCGACGCCACCCAAGCGCGGCTTCGACGCGGTCACCGTGCCTGGCGCCGTGAGCAGCTGGGTGGCGATGAGCGAGCGTTTCGGCAAGCTGCCCTTTGCGGACTTGATGCAGCCCGCCATCGAGATTGCCGAGCGGGGTTACCTGCTGCCGGTCGTGGTCCAGCAGAAGTGGGCGGCCGCCACGCCCGAGCTGCAGTCGCTGCCGGGCTTTGCCCAGGCCTTCATGCCCTGGGGGCGCGCGCCCAACGTGGGCGAGCTGTTCCAGTTCAAGGCCGCCGCAAGGGGGCTGCGCGCCATCGCCGAATCGCACGGCCAGGCGTTCTATGGCGGCGAGATCGCCCAGGCGATCGAGCACTTCTCGGCGGAACATGGCGGCAGCCTCAAGGCCAGCGACTTTGCCGCCTACCAGCCCGAATGGGTCAAGCCCATCGCCAGGGACTACAGAGGCTACACCCTGCATGAGATCCCGCCCAACGGCCAGGGCATTGCCGCGCTGATCGCGCTGGGCATCCTCGACAAGTTCGATGTCGCTGCGATGCCGGTGGACGGCGTCGATTCGCAGCACTTGCAGATCGAGGCCATGAAGCTGGCCTTTGCCGATGTCTACCGTTATGTGGCCGAGCCTTCTGCAATGGCGGTGAGCGTCGATCAGATGCTCGATGACGCTTATCTGGCCAGCCGCGCGAAACTGATCGACATGAAAAAGGCGCAGGATTTCGGCGCCGGCAACCCGGTCAAGGGCGGCACCATCTACCTCACGGCGGCCGATGAAAACGGCATGATGGTCAGCTTCATCCAGAGCAACTACATGGGCTTCGGCTCGGGTTGCGTCGAGCCGAACTTTGGCATCAGCCTGCAAAACCGCGGCCATGGCTTCAGTGTGGATGCCAAGGCGTCCAACCCGGCCAATCTCGTGGCGCCCGGCAAGCGGCCGTTTCACACCATCATCCCGGCGTTCCTCACGAAGGACGGCCAGCCGGTGATGAGCTACGGCGTGATGGGGGCGAACATGCAGCCCCAGGGCCACATGCAGACGCTGGTGCGCATGCTGGACTACGGCCAGAACCCGCAGGCCGCCTGCGATGCCCCGCGCTGGCGCTACAACGCCGGGCTGGAAATCAATGTCGAGTCGGCGCTGGACGCGCTGACGGTGCAAGGCCTGGCCGACCGCGGGCACCGCATGGAGGTCATCAACGACTCGTACCAGGACTTTGGCGCCGGTCAATTCATCTGGCGTGCCGGCGACCCGAAGGTGGAGGGCTATGTGGCCGCCAGCGACGCACGCCGCGACGGACAGGCTGTTGGCTTCTGAAAGCCCCCACGCTTGCCACTTTGTGTGCTGCGCTGCCCCCCGAGGGGGCCCAGCCTTGCTTGGGGCGGCCCGGCGCTGCGGCTGACGTGACTGCTACCCTTCATTCCCCGAAAGTGGCCAGCGGGCTGGCGCTGGCGGTTGCCGGCTCCATCGCCTTCAGCGGCAAGGCCATCATCGTCAAGCTGGCCTACCGCCATGGCGTGGACGCGGTCACGCTGGTGATGTACCGCATGCTGTTCGCCCTGCCCCTTTTTGCCGTCATGGCGTGGTGGGCCAGCCGGGGCAAGGCCCCTTTGACGCGAAAAGACTGGCTGGGCGTGCTGTGGCTCGGCTTCACGGGCTATTACCTGGCCAGTTTTCTGGACTTTGCCGGGCTGCAATACATCACCGCATCGCTGGAGCGGCTGATCCTGTACCTCAACCCGACGCTGGTTCTGCTGTTGGGCTGGCTGCTGTACGGCCGGCGCATCCACCGTCAGCAGGCGGTGGCCATGGCCGTCAGCTACAGCGGTGTGGTGCTGGTGTTCGGCCATCAGCTCACCCTGGACGGCAGCGCCGTGGCGTGGGGTGCGCTGCTGGTGTTCCTCAGCACCATCAGCTATGCGCTTTACATGAGCTACAGCGGCGAACTGGTGCACCGCCTGGGCGCGCTGCGGCTGGCGGGGCTGGCCACATCGGTGGCGTGCCTGCTGTGCATCGCCCAGTTCGCCGTCTTGCGCCCGCTCGACGCAGCCCGCGTGGCGCCCGAGGTGCTCTGGCTGTCGCTGCTCAATGCCACGGCCTGCACGGCACTGCCGGTGCTGCTGGTGATGATGGCCATCGAGCGCATCGGCCCCGGCCTGACGGCGCAAACCGGCATGATCGGCCCGATGTCCACCATCCTGATGGGCGTGGTGATCCTGGGCGAGCCGCTGAACGCATGGGTCATCGCTGGCACAGTGCTGGTGGTGGGCGGGGTTTTTCTGGTGACGCGGCGCAAGCTGTAGGCTGACTTTTCAAGGAGTATTCAAGATGGATCTGGGAATTGCGGGGAAATGGGCGCTGGTGTGCGGCGCGAGCAAGGGGCTGGGCCGGGGCTGCGCGCTCGCCCTGGTGCGCGAGGGCGTCCATGTGGTCGTCGTTGCGCGGGGGCGTGAGGCACTGGAGCAAACGGCCTCGGAACTGAGAGCACAGGGCGGCCCTGCGGTGCAGGTGCTGGCGGTGGCTGAAGACATCACGACGGTGGCCGGTCGGGCCGCAGTGCTTGCCGTGGCGGGCGGACCAGGGGTCAACTTCGACATCTTGGTAACCAACGCCGGCGGCCCGCCGCCCGGCGACTTCCGCGACTGGGACCGCGAGGCCTGGATCAAGGCGGTGGACGCCAACATGCTCACCCCCATCGAGCTGATCAAGGCCACGGTGGACGGCATGGCCGCGCGCGGCTTCGGGCGCATCGTCAACATCACCTCCAGCGCGGTGAAGGCGCCCATCGACATCCTGGGCCTGTCCAACGGCGCGCGCAGCGGCCTGACCGGCTTTGTGGCCGGCGTGGCGCGCAGCGGCATCGCCGCCAAGGGGGTGACGATCAACAACCTGCTGCCCGGCAAGTTCGACACCGACCGCATCGCCACGACCTTGCAGGCCGCCGCCGCCAAGACGGGAAAGAGCGTGGACGACATCCGCCGCGCCCAGCAGGCGCAGATTCCGGCCGGCCGCTACGGCACGGCGGAAGAATTCGGCGCCATCTGCGCCTTCCTGTGCAGCCGGCAGGCGGCCTATATCACCGGGCAGAACATCCTGCCGGATGGCGGCGCCTATCCGGGGACCTATTGAGGGCTGCGCAGGGTTTAGCCGCTCAGGCCCTTCGCCATCGCCCCTTCAACGTCGGGACGACACCACGATCCCGCCCACGATCAGCGCGAACGCCAGCAGGTGAAAGGGCTGCGGTGTTTCACCCAGGAAAGCCGCCGACATCAGTGCCGCGAACAGCGGCGTGAGGTTGGCGAAGAAGCCGGCCACAGTGGGCCCGGCGCGTTGCACACCGAGACCCCAGCAGCGGTAGGCGATGACGGCCGGGCCGATGGCCACGAACACCAGCGTGGCCGCCAGCGGCCATCCCCAGGCGATCCGGGCGTCGGTCAGTGACCATTCGCCCGCAGTGAACGCGCCCGACCAGGCCAGGCCGAACACCACCTGCGCCATCAGGAAGGCGGCCCAGTCGTTGCGGATGGCAGGCGGCTCGGCACGGCGGGTCAGCAGCCAGCTGTACCAGGCCCAGCAAGCGGTGGCCAGCAACATGAACAGATCGCCGGTGACCAGGCGCAACTGCATCAGTTGTGCCCATTCCCCGCGCGAGAGCACCACCAGCACACCGGCCATCGACAGCCCGGCGCCCAGCAGTTGGGCACGCGTCACCTTGACGCTGAAGAACAGGGTGCCGAGCGCCAGCATCCACAAAGGAGAACTGGACGCCACCAGCGTCACGTTGAGCGGCGTGGAGGTCTGCAGCGCCAGGTATTGCAACGCGTTGTAGCCGCCCACGCCCAGCAAGCCAAGCAGTGCAAAGCGTCGCCAGTGCGGCCACAGGCCACTGGAAGGGCGAAGCACCCAGCTGGCCAGCGGCAGCAGGATGACAAAGGCCAGAGCCCAGCGCGCAAAATTCAGCGTGACGGGCGGGATCAGGTCCTGCACCATCCGGCCGACCACCGCATTGCCAGCCCACAGCAGCGGCGGAATCGTCAGGAGCGTGGCCGTGCCCGGCGTGATTCGTTGCGTCATGCGCGTCACTGTAGCGGGTGCGCCGGGGCGCCAGGGTGACAAGGCTTTGCGAAACATGGCAGGATGCGAGGCACAGATTCAAATACCCCGTTTCAGGAGACTTTGCATGACCCTCGCCGTCCAGATTGACCAGCCCGGTGGACCCGAAGAATTGAAACTCGTTGACGTCACCGTGGGCGACCCCGGCCCGGGTGAGATCCGCATCCGCCACAAGGCCATCGGCCTGAATTTCATCGACGTTTACCAGCGCAGCGGGCTCTACCCATTCCCCATGCCGCTCAAACTCGGCATGGAAGGCGCAGGCGTGGTGGAGGCGGTGGGCGAGGGCGTGACCCACCTGCGGGTTGGCGACCGCGCCGCCTATGCCAGCCAGCCGCCCGGCAGCTATTGCGAGGTCCGCGTGATGCCCGCCAAGTGCGTGTGCGTGCTGCCGGACGCGATCAGCTTCGAGACTGGCGCGGCCATGATGCTCAAGGGCCTGACGGCGCAGTACCTGCTCAAGAAAACCTTGCCGGTGGAGGGACTGAAGCACGGCGATTTCGTGCTGTTCCACGCTGCTGCCGGCGGCGTGGGCCTGATTGCCTGCCAGTGGGCCAAGGCGCTCGGCCTGCAGCTCATCGGCACGGCTGGCTCCGACGAAAAATGCGCGCTGGCCCTGGCCAACGGCGCGGCGCATGCCATCAACTACCGCACCGAAGACTTCGCCGCGCGCGTGAAAGAGATCACCGGCGGCAAGGGCGTGAAGGTGGCGTACGACTCGGTCGGCAAGGACACCTGGGACAAGTCGCTCGACTGCCTGCGCCCGTTCGGCCTGATGGCCAGCTTTGGCAATGCCTCGGGCCCGGTGCCGCCGTTCGCGCCCGCCATGCTGGGCGCGAAGGGGTCGATCTACGTGACGCGCCAGACCCTGTTCAGCCACATCACCACGAGAGAAAGCACACAGGCCATGGCCGACGACCTTTTTGCCGTGGTGCTCAGCGGGCAGGTGAAGATCCACATCGAGCAGCGTTTCCCGCTGGCGCAGGTTCAGGACGCGCACCGGGCGCTGGAAGCCCGCCAGACGACCGGGTGCACGATCCTGACGCTCTAGGCGTCCACGCTTATCGCCCTCGACGCACCCGCAGCAACTCGTCCAGGATCAGCGCCATGGCGCCAATGGTGATGGCGCTGTCGGCGATGTTGAATGCCGGAAAATGCATGCCGCGCCAGTGGAAGTCCAGGAAATCCACCACGTAGCCGTAAAGCACTCGGTCGATGACGTTGCCCACCGCGCCGCCCAGGATGCAGGCCAGTGCGAAGCTGAACAGTCGCTGGCCGCTGTGCGCCTTGAGCATCCACAGGATGAACAGCGCAGCGCAAACTCCCAGAGCGGTGAAGAACCAGCGCTGCCACCCCCCGGCCGAGGCGAGAAACGAAAAGGCCGCCCCGGTGTTGTGCACGCGCACGATGTTGAAGAAGCTGGTCACCACCGTGCTGTCGCCGAGCTGGTAAGCGCCCAGGATCAGCACCTTGGTGAACTGGTCGGCGATCAGGATGATCATCGCCAGGCCCAGCCATGGCAGCATGCCACCGCCCGAGCTGCGCACCAGTGTTGTTTTTCCCTTGGCCATCACGCCACCGTCCGGATTTCGCCGGCGCCGTAAAGGTTGCTGGTGCAGCGGCCACAGATCGTCGGGTGTGCCGGGTCGTGGCCCACGTCGTCGCGGTAGTGCCAGCAGCGCTCGCATTTGATGGCGGCGCTGGGCTGCACCCGCACCCGCAGCTCGCTGCCGGCCTGCAATTCCACGACCGAGGTGATGAATACGAATTTAAGGTCGTCGCCCAGGCTGGCCAGCAGGGCATGGTCTTGTGCGTTGACTTCCAGCGTCACATTGGCCTGCAGCGATGAGCCGACCTTGCCTTCGGCGCGTAGCGCCTCGATGTCCTTGTTGACCGTGTCGCGAATCTCGCGGATGCGGCTCCATTTCGCGAGCAGGTCGCCATCCACGGCACCTTGCGGGGCGTACGTGTCCATGAAGATGGACGCCCGGGTGCCGGCCGGCGTCTTTTCTGCTGTGCCCAGCACGGCCCAGGCTTCCTCGGCCGTGAAGCTCAGGAACGGGGCCATCCAGCGCAGCATGGCCTGCGTGATCTGCCACAGCGCGGTCTGGGCGCTGCGGCGTGCCAGGCTCCCCGATGCGGTTGTGTAGAGCCTGTCCTTCAGGATGTCGAGGTAGAAAGAGCCGAGGTCTTCCGAGCAGTAGATCTGGAGTTTGGCCACGACCGGATGAAATTCGTAGATCTCGTAGTGCGCCAGGATGTCGGCCTGCAGTTGCGCCGCCCGGCTCAGGGCGTAACGGTCGATCTCCAGCATCTGGCCCAGCGGCACGGCATCCGTGGCCGGGTCGAAGTCGCTGACATTGGCGAGAAGGAACTTGAGCGTGTTGCGCACGCGCCGGTAGGTGTCCACGACGCGCGCCAGGATTTTTTCATCACCGGCGATATCGCCCGAGTAGTCGCTGGCCGCGACCCACAGGCGGATGATTTCGGCGCCGAGCTTCTTCGAGGTCTCCTGCGGGTCGACGCCGTTGCCGGCGCTCTTGCTCATCTTGTGGCCCTTGCTGTCCACGGTGAAGCCGTGGGTCAGGATGGCCTTGTAGGGTGCACGGCCGTACATGGCGCAGGCCGTCAGCAGTGACGAGTGGAACCAGCCGCGGTGCTGGTCGTGGCCTTCGAGGTACAGGTCGGCTTCTGGCCCGGATTCGTGGCCACTGCCGGGGTGCGAGCCCTTGAGCACCGTGGTATGCGTGGTACCGGAGTCGAACCAGACTTCCAAAATGTCGCTGCTCTTGGTGTAGTGCGCTGCATCGTCTGTGCCGAGGATGGATGCCGTCGTGGCCTTGCTCCAGGCCTCGATGCCGCCTTGCTGCACCATGTCCGCAGCCATGTCGAGGATCTCCAGGGTGCGCGGGTGCAGCTCGCCGCTGTCCTTGTGCAGGAAGAACGGCAGGGGCACGCCCCAGCTGCGCTGGCGGCTGATGCACCAGTCGGGACGCCCTGCGATCATGTCGCGCAGGCGGGCCTTGCCGTTCTCGGGGTAGAACGCGGTTTCTTCGATGGCGTCCAGCGCCAGCTGGCGCAGCGACTTGGGCGCCTTGTCTTGCGTGAACACACCCTCGCCCTCGTCCATACGGATGAACCACTGGGCGGCCGCGCGGTAGATCACCGGCGTCTTGTGGCGCCAGCAATGCGGATAGCTGTGCACGATGTTCTCGGTGGCAAACAGGCGGCCTGCGTCGCGCAGGGCATCGATGATGACCGGGCAGGCCTTCCAGATGTTCATGCCGCCAAAGAGCGCCAGTTCGTCGCTGTAGCGGCCGTTGCCCATGACCGGGTTCAGGATGTCGTCGTAGGCCATGCCATGGGCGACGCAGCTGTTGAAGTCTTCCACGCCATAGGCCGGCGAGGAGTGAACCAGGCCCGTGCCGTCCTCGGCCGTGGCGTAGTCGGCCAGGTAGACCGGGCTGAATCGGTCGTAGCCGGGATTCACATGGGCCAGAGGATGCCTGAAGTTGATGCCGCCCAGGGACTTGCCCACGGTGGTCGCAATGACCGTGCCGGTGAGCTGGTAGCGCTCCATGCACTTTTCGACCAGGCTCTCGGCCAGCACCAGCAGGCCGCGCGGCGTGTCCACCAGGGCGTAGGTCAGCTGCGGGTTCAGGTTCAGGGCCTGGTTGGCCGGCAGGGTCCACGCGGTGGTGGTCCAGATGACGGCGAAGGCCTCCTTTTCGAGCGCCTTCAGGCCGAAAGCCTCGGCCAGCCTGGCGGGTTCCGCGCACAGAAAGCCGACATCCAGCGTCTGCGATTTCTTGTCGGCGTATTCGATCTCGAACTCGGCCAGCGACGAGCCGCAGTCAAAGCACCAATAGACCGGCTTCAGGCCGCGGTAGACAAAGCCGCGCTCCACGACACGCTTGAAGGCACGGATTTCATCGGCCTCGTTGCTGAAATCCATGGTGCGATAGGGATGTTCCCAGTCGCCCAGCACGCCCAGGCGCTTGAAGTCGGTGCGCTGGATGTCGATCTGCTCCGTGGCATAGGCGCGGCTCCTGGATTGCATCTCGTCGCGCGGCAGGTTGCGGCCGAACTTCTTCTCGATGGCGTTCTCGATCGGCAGGCCGTGGCAATCCCAGCCGGGGATGTAGGCCGCGTCCAGCCCCTTGAGCTGGCGCGCCTTGACGATCATGTCTTTCAGGATCTTGTTGACGGCATGGCCCATGTGGATCTGGCCGTTGGCATAGGGCGGTCCGTCGTGCAGCACGAACTTGGGCGCACCCTGCCGGGAGGCACGCAGCTGCTGGTACAGATTTTCGTCTTCCCACTGCCTGACCCAGCCGGGCTCGCGTTTGGGCAGGTCGCCGCGCATGGGAAACGGCGTGTCGGGCAGGTTCAGGGTGGCACGGTAATCGGTTTTGGTGTCGGACATGACAGGCATTTCGTGAAAGCTTCGACAAGCTCAGCCCGGACAGGGGTCGGGCGCGGGGGACAAGGGGGAAGCCGTTCGCCCTGAGCTTGTTCGTTGGGCGGCGACCGGGCAGACAGGTCGTCTAAATTCGGTCGCGGGTGGTCTGGCGATGGGTTTCCGTGTGCATCGACGCGAAAAAAGCGCGCGCCTCGTCGCAGTCCCGGGCGATACCCGCTGTCAGGGCGTCCAGACTGTCGTACTTCAACTCATCGTGCAGTTTTCGCAGCAGTTCCACGCGGACGATTTTACCGTATGCCCCGTCGGCGCCCAGAGTAGCCGGCCATTGCAGGCAATGCGTTTCCAGCAGCACCCGGCCCCCGTTGACATCATCGGGCCCCAGCGAGGGTCGAATGCCAAGGTTCGCCACGCCGGGGAGCGGTTCGGCATCCAGGCCATGCACCAGCACCGCAAAAATACCGCTGGCGGCCGGGTTCCAGTGAGAAAAGCGCAGGTTCAGGGTGCGAAATCCATCGCCGTTGCCGGCGCTGCTGGCGCCCAGATCCCGCCCGAGCTTGCGGCCGTGCACCACGTGGCCGCTGATGCAATAGGGCCGGCCGAGCAGGTGCGCCACGTCATCCATGCGACCGTCCCCCAAAGCATCGCGCACGGCCGAACTGGACACGCGCAAGCCATGCACCTCATAACTGTTCATGCGGGCGACGTCGAAGCCCCGCGATTGCCCGGCGTCATCGAGCATGGCGTAGTCGCCGACGCGTTTGGCCCCGAAGCGGAAGTCGTCACCGACCAGCACGTAACCGACGCCCAGGCCGCGCACCAGGACATCGTCGATGAAGGCCTGGGGCGACAACGCCGCCAGGCGGGCATCGAAGGGCAGCACCACGGTCTGCTGCACGCCGCAGCGCTCCAGCTCGGTGAGTTTGTCGCGCAGTGTGGCAATGCGCGCGGGCGCGAGGTCGGGCTTCTTCAGGCTGCCCGCGAAAAAATCGCGCGGGTGGGGCTCGAAGGTCATCACGCAACTGGGCACGCCGCGGTGCGCGGCCTCGTTGTTCAGCAGCGCCAGCATGGCCTGGTGGCCCCGGTGCACCCCATCGAAATTGCCGATGGTCAAGGCGCAGGCGGGTGCAATGCCAGGATGGTGGAAGCCGCGGAAAACCTTCATTGATCAGTATCTAATTAATAGCAAAAAGCGCCCTGCTGGCAATGGTGAAGTCGCGAATTTGTCACGAAAACAGGGTATATTGTGACCCAGCAGAGCGGCGGAGGATTTCTGATCGTCAGCCTGCGACTTCAGCGTTCCGTGTCAGTGGTTTTTGACTGTTGGAAGGATGCATGTTGTGAAGGTCTTGAAGCTGTCAGCCCAGGGCTTGCCCCAGTCCTGGATATCGCTTGAGCAGGCGGTGATCCACTATGCCGCTGAAGAGGTGCGCTGGGAGGCGGGGCGCGAGATTGCCGTTTTCCATGGCGGACACAACGCGCTCACTGGCCGGCAATCCGTGATCACGGTCAATAGCATCATCGGCACCAAAGGCGTGTCCGGCATCAACCCGTTTGACCTGCGCCCCGGCCTGACCAACAGCAAGCTGTTCGCACGCGACCGCAATGTCTGCGCCTACTGTGGCGACGTCCTGCAGGAGGATGAACTCACGCGCGAGCACATCATTCCGTTCGCGCAGAATGGCATCGACACCTGGATGAACGTGGTCACGGCCTGTCGCCCCTGCAACCACCGCAAGAGCCACCGCACGCCCGAGCAAGCTGGCATGCCTCTGCTCTACACGCCCTACGTGCCCAGTCTGTGGGAGGACTTCATCCTGCGCAACCGCCGCATCCTGGCCGACCAGATGGAATTCCTGATGGCGCATCTTCCCCGGACGTCGCGGCTGCACGGTTGAGGCTGGCCGGGCTTTCGGGCCCGATTCAACGGTATTGGCCGCCACGGAAAAAGGCCTGTCGGTCCGAAGACTGGCAGGCTTTTGTCTTAGTCGCTGGCTTGCGGTTTCAGGCAAACACGCCCGCCGTGTCCTGCATGCGCGCAGACACCTCGCCCAGGTGGTGCAGCGTGTCGCCAAACGTCATCTCCAGTTGCGTGAGTTTCCGGAAGTAGTGGCTCACGATGTACTCGTCGGTCACGCCGATGCCACCGTGCAGCTGCACCGCCTGCTGGCCGACGAAGCGCATGGAGGTGCCAAGCTGGTACTTTGCGCGCGCCATTGCGCAGCGGCGCTCGTCGGCCGGCGCATTGAGCTTGAGACTGGCGTAGTAGCTCATGGAGCGGGCCAGCTCCAGCTGCATTTTCACATCGGCCATGCGGTGGCGCAGCGCCTGGAAGCTGCTGATGGCCACGCCGAACTGCTTGCGCGTGTTCATGTATTCCGCGGTGATGGCCACGGTCTTGTCCATCACGCCGACCGCTTCAGCGCAGGCGGCGGCAATGCCGATGTCGATGGCGTGTTCGAGGGCCACGAGACCGTCGGTCGTGATCAGGCTGGCCGGCGCGTTCGTGAGCTGCAGATCGGCGGCGCGGGCACCGTCCTGTGTGCCGTAGCCGCGCGTGGCGACGCCGGCTGCGCCGCGTTCGACGAGGAACAGGGCGATCTTGCCGTCCACCGTGGCGGGCACGATGAAGGCGTCGGCCTGATCACCTGCGGGAACTATGTTCTTGGTAGCGGTCAATGACCAACCAGCGCCGGACTGGGTTGATCTGGCTTCGCAAATGTCGAGTTTGTAGCGTGCCTTTCGCTCTTGGTAAGCCAGTACCACCAGCGCCTCGCCCGAGGCGATTTTCGGCAGCCACTGCGCCTTGAGGGCGTCACCGGCATAGCCGGACAGCACGCCACCGGCGATCAGTGTCTGGGTCAGGGGCTCCAGCACGATGCCGCGTCCCAGCTCTTCCATGACCACCATGCCCTCGACCGGTCCCATGCCCATGCCACCAGCGTCTTCGGAGATATAGAGCCCCGCGAGCCCCAGTTCGGCCAGCTCGTTGTAGGCGCTGCGGTCGAAGCCGCCAGCGGCCACGGTCTTGCGGCGGCGCTCGAAGTCGTAGCCCTTGTCCACCCACTTGCGAACGGCGTCGCGAAGTTGTTCCTGGTCGTCAGAAAAATCGAAATCCATGGCGTGTTCCTCTCGTTCAGTTCGTGACTGGCGTTACCCGCTGCGCGGGGCTGCGGTCTTTTGTGCATTCAGCCCAGCACCACCTGGGACACGATGGTGCGCTGCACTTCGTTGCTGCCGCCGTAGATCGTGGTCTTGCGCATGTTGAAATAGGTCGAGGCCAGCGGCGCATTGGCCACCACGCCGCCTGGGAAGCCGCCCAGCGCACCCGCGGCCGCGTCACCCTGCCAGCCGGCTTCCATGGCCTCCTGGATCAAGGGCAGGCTGTAGGGGCCGGCGGCCAGCATCATCAGTTCGCTGTAGCGTTGCTGGATCTCGCTGCCACGGATCTTCAGCAGACCGGCAATGTCCAGTGAATTCTTGCCCGTCTTCTCGGCCGACAGCACGCGCAGGACCAGCATTTCCAGCGCCACCACCTCCACGTCGAGTTTCGCGATTTCGTCGCGGAAACGGGTATCGTCCCACACGCCTTCGGTCTTCGCGATGCGCTTGAGCCGCTCGAGCTCCCGCTTGGCGCGGTTCACGTCCGCGATGTTGGTGCGCTCGTGGCTCAGCAGGTGCTTGGCATAGGTCCAGCCCTTGTTTTCCTCGCCGATCAGGTTTTCGGCGGGCACCTCGACGTTGTCGAAGAAGACCTCGTTGACTTCGCATTCGCCGTCGAGCAGTCGCACCGGTCGTACGGTGACGCCAGGCGACTTCATGTCGATCAGCAAGAAGCTGATGCCGGTCTGCGGCTTGCCCTCGGAGCTGGTGCGCACCAGGCAGAAGATCCACTCGCCATACTGACCCAGCGTGGTCCAGGCCTTCTGGCCGTTGACGATGTACTTGTCGCCGCGGCGCTCGGCGCGGGTCTTGAGCGAGGCCAGATCCGAGCCTGAGCCCGGTTCGCTGTAGCCCTGGCTCCACCAGACCTCGCCGCTGGCGATACCGGGCAGGAAGCGCTGCTGCTGCTCGGCATTGCCGAAGGCCATGATGACCGGGGCCACCATCACCGGGCCAAACGGCACGACGCGGGGCGCGCCCGCCAGTGCGCATTCTTCCTCGAACAAGTGCTTTTGCACGGCGTTCCAACCCGGTCCGCCGAACTGGGTGGGCCAGCCGTGGCCAAGCCAGCCCTTTTTGCCGAGGATCTTGCCCCAGCGCTGCATGTCGTCGCGACTCAAGCGCAAGGCGTTGTGCACCTTGTGTGAAATGTCCGCGGGAAGGTTGTCCTTGACCCAGGCGCGGATGTCCTCGCGAAATTTCTGTTCTTCAGGGGTAAATGCCAGATCCATGGGGAGTTCTCCAGAGAAGACTGATTTTTAGCACGGTCGTTCGCTCAGGGCTGTCCACCCTGCGACAAACCCAGCTCGGCGCAGAGCCTTTGTACGGTTTCCCGCAACTGGGTGACATCGTGCTCCAGGGCATCGATGCGGGTTTGCAGGTGAGAAAGTTCACCCACACCTGGCATGTGGACTTCGGACGCCATGGCGGCCTGCGCCAGGTCCACCGGCCCGCACACCAGGTGCGCCCAGCGCTGCTCGCGCGCACCGGGCGCGCGGGGCAGCTTGACCACCAGCGGGCCGCCCTTTTCTTCGGAGCGGTCCTGAAGCTCCTCCAGGAAGCCTTCGACCGAAGAGATATCGGCGAATTTGTACCAGCGCTCGGTGTTGATGCGCAGCTCGCCCGCCGTCTGCGGGCCGCGCAGCATCAGAAGCCCCAGCACCACGGCCGATTGCTCGGGCACGTGGTACACCCGCTGGAAGTTGTGCTCGTAGCGGGTGACGCGCCCGCCGCTGGTCTCGAAAACCAGTGAAAGGCCCTTGAGCGCGTCCAGCGCGAGCTGCGCCTGCTCGTCGTCAATCTGCATGATCGGGTCGCGGGTGGTCTTCTGGTTGCAGCCGGTGACGACCATGTTGAGGGTGAGCGGGTAGCTGTCGGGCACGGTGCGTGCCTTTTCCATCAGCGTGCCGAGCACGCGGGCTTCGACGGGGGAGAGGGGGCGTAGGGACATGGGCGGGGATAATCTAACGGTTGAGGACCGCGCCAGTGGCCGGCCCTGCAAGGTGGAAGAAGTAATGAAAAACATCGTGATTTTGATCTCTGGCGCGGGCTCGAACATGGCCGCCATTGTCCGGGCCGCCAGCAACGACCGCTGGGAGGTCCGTTTTGGCGCCCGCGTGGCGGCCGTGATCAGCAACAAGGCCGATGCACCGGGCCTGCTGTTTGCGCGGGAGCAGGGGATCGCTGCGATGGTGGTGGACCACAAGGCGTTCTCTTCGCGTGAGGATTTCGATGCCGCTCTGGCCGCCGCCATCGACCGCCATCATCCAGCGCTGGTGGTGCTGGCCGGCTTCATGCGCATCCTGACACCCGCCTTCGTGTCCCGCTACGAGGGGCGTCTGCTCAATATTCACCCTTCGCTCCTGCCTGCCTATCCCGGACTGCACACCTACCAGCGTGCCCTTGACGAAGGCTGCTGGTTTGCCGGCGCCACGGTGCACCGCGTCACCGCGGATCTGGACCACGGACCGATCCTCGCGCAGGCCGTGGTGCCGGTGCTGCCCGGTGACACGTCGCAGACGCTGGCCACCCGCGTGCTCACACAGGAACACCGGCTCTATCCAGCGGCCATTGCCCGGCTGTTGGGGGAATCGTCCTGAAAACGTAGCAAACTAGGTCCATTCAACGCTGGAATAGTGCCGATTCAGTCTGAAATCCGGGTGAAACGAGGCTGTCGGACGCCGTCGATGGTCACTTCCTCGCTGAACATCGCGGCGGGACGCACCCAAAGGCCTTGCTCGCCATACAGGGCACGGTAGAGCGTCATGGCCTCGAGTGTCTCGCTGTGGCGCGCGTTGCCGGTCACTTCATAGAGCCCGCCCTTGTAATGGCGGTAGCGACCGGGCGGTGTCACGATCAGGGGGGGCAGGATGTCAGGCATGGCGATGAGGTGTGGGCAAGGGCTTGAGCGGGGGTGGGACAATACACCCCATGCATCCTAAAGCTCTGCTGGACGCCTGCGCGGAAATCGTCAGGCTTTCACTCCAACTCGACCATCCCGCGGACGCCACGGTTTCACGCTACTTCCGCGAACACCGCTCGCTCGGGCCGCGCGAGCGCGCCACCCTGGCCGAAACCGTCTACGCCGTGCTGCGCAAGAAGCTGCTGTTCGAACACATGGCCCGCTCGGGCAGCGGCGCAAAGGAGCGCCGGCTGGCGATCCTGGGCTTTCACGGCCCGCGCGACTTCCTGAAGAGCGCCCTGACCGACCAGGAGAAGAACTGGCTTGACCAGTGCGATCAGGTGCAGCCCGGCGACCTGATGGAGCGCCACCGCCACAACCTGCCCGAATGGCTGGTGCAGCCACTCAAGGACCAGCTGGGCAATGAATTCTGGCCGCTGGTGGACAGCCTGAACCAGGGTGCGGCACTGGACCTGCGCGTCAACACGTTCACGGACAAGCGCGCCGAGGTGCGCAAGGAACTGGCCATTGCCGGGATCAAGTCGACGCTCACGCCGTATTCGCCCTGGGGCCTGCGCATTGACGGCAAGCCGGCGCTGACCAAACTCGACGCGTTCGCCCGTGGCGCGATCGAAGTGCAGGATGAAGGCTCGCAACTTCTGGCCCTGCTGCTGGATGCCGGCCGCGGCGAAATGGTGGTGGACTTCTGCGCCGGCGCTGGCGGCAAGACGCTGGCGATCGGTGCCACCATGCGCAGCACCGGGCGGCTGTATGCCTTCGATACCTCGGCGCACCGGCTGGACGCGCTCAAGCCCCGGCTGGCGCGCAGCAAGTTGTCCAATGTGCACCCGGCGGCCATTGCGCATGAGCGCGATGACCGCGTCAAGCGGCTGGCTGGCAAGATCGATCGCGTTCTGGTGGATGCACCTTGCTCGGGTCTGGGGACGCTGCGACGCAACCCCGACCTCAAATGGCGCCAGTCGGCCAAGGCGATTGAAGAGATGACAGCCAAGCAGTCCGCGATTTTGCAGAGTGCCTCGCGCCTGCTCAAGCCCGGTGGCAGGCTGGTTTATGCGACCTGCAGTGTGCTACCGCAGGAGAACGAAGCGATTGCGCAGGCCTTTTCCGTGGCGAACAACGATTTCACACCCCTTGAAGTCCGCGATATCCTGACCCATTTGAAGGTGCAAGATGCAGAGACGCTTTGCGCCGGGCCGCTCAGCGGTGGCGAGTTTCTTCGCTTGTGGCCACACCGGCACGGAACCGATGGTTTTTTTGCCGCGGTCTGGCAGAAGAATGCCTAGCCTGTGGGCGACGCGTCCGCAGGCTGTGGGCGTCGGAATTTTCCTGGAACGGATAAAATGAAAAGTTTTCGCCGAAGCAGGCGCCTTTTATTATTCCTATAAAGAGACCCTTTGATGATTTTGTTACCCGACTGGGCCGTGCTGAATGCGGCGATAGACTGGCTGGCCCATGGTGTCCTGGACTTTTCCTGGTGGCAAATGGTGCTCGCAGCGCTGGCGATGACGCACATCACCATCGTGAGCGTGACGGTGTTTCTGCACCGTCATCAGGCCCACCGCGCACTCACCCTGCATCCGATAGCCGCCCACTTCTTCCGCTTCTGGCTCTGGCTGACCACCGGACAGGTCACCAAGGAGTGGGCCGCCATTCACCGCAAGCATCACGCCAAGTGCGAGCAGGCCGAGGACCCGCACAGTCCTCACGTGTACGGCATCCGCAAAGTGCTTTTTGATGGCGCGGATTTGTACCGGATCGAATCACAGAACCTGGAGACCCTGGCCCGCTATGGTCACGGCACACCGGATGACTGGCTCGAGCGCAACGTTTACTCCCGCTTCTCGTGGATGGGGATTGCCCTGATGATGGTGATCGATCTGGTCCTTTTTGGCGCCGCGGGTCTGGCTGTCTGGGCTGTCCAGATGGCCTGGATTCCGATCACGGCTGCCGGCATCATCAATGGGGCGGCCCACTATTGGGGCTATCGAAACTTCGAGGCGCCGGACGCCAGCACCAACGTTTCGCCATGGGGCATCCTCATCGGTGGCGAGGAGCTGCACAACAACCACCACACCTACCCCACATCGGCCAAGCTGTCGGTCAAACCTTACGAGTTCGACATTGGCTGGATGTACATCAGCCTGATGCAGAAGATGGGGCTGGCATCGGTCAAGAAGACGCCGCCAAGGCTGGCGTTCGGCGATATTCGCCCGGTGGCTGACGAGAAGACGCTGGAGGCCGTGATCGCCAATCGCTACGAAGTCATGGCCGGGTACGCGCGCCGCATGCGCGACGTTTTTCGCCAGGAGCTGGAGGCGCTCAAGGCGCGCAAGCTGGATGCCGGCGTGGTCACGGCAGCGGGGCGCTGGCTGCACCGTGATTCCGACAAGGTGCCAGCGACGGCGATGCCCCAGCTGACCCAGGCACGTGCCGCAAACGCAGTGCTCGACAAGATGGTGGTGATGCGCGAGGAACTGCGCCAGATCTGGTTGAACACCTCCCACACCCGCGAGCAGCTGGCCGCAGACCTGCAGGCATGGTGCCGGCGGGCTGAGGACAGTGGCATCGCCGCGTTGCGCGAGTTCTCGATGCAGCTGCGCGCTGCGCGCCTTCAGGCGAACTGACCGAGAGAACACCGGGCCGGTTCTGCGGGCGGCTCTTTCAGGCAATAAAAAACCCGCTGGAAACAGCGGGTTTTTTCGGAAGCCAGGCCTGAATTACTTCAGTTTGATTTCCTTGTATTCCACATGCTTGCGAGCCTTCGGGTCGAACTTCATGATCGACATCTTCTCGGGCGTGGTCTTCTTGTTCTTGCTGGTCGTGTAGAAATGACCTGTGCCAGCCGTGGACTGCAGCTTGATTTTTTCGCGTCCGCCTTTGGTTGCCATGATTTTTCCTTTGCTTAAGCCTGGCCGCGTGCGCGCAGGTCTGCGAGCACGGCCTCAATGCCGTTCTTGTCGATCAGGCGCAAGGCAGCGCATGAAACACGCAGGCGCACCCAGCGGTTCTCGTTCTCGACCCAGAAACGACGGTATTGCAGGTTCGGCAGGAACCGGCGCTTGGTTTTGTTGTTGGCATGGGAAACGTTGTTTCCCACCATCGGGCCTTTGCCCGTTACTTCGCAGACGCGTGCCATAGGGACACTCCGATCAAACAGCCTGGGCCCGCGCCGTCCTGATCGAATCAGGGCTGGCGGCCTTCAGCCTCACCTCGCCAGAAAAGGGTGGCGGTAACCCGTTTGCCAGTCCATGCGCCCAAATCAACGGCCGAGGGGTTTTGGCAAAGCCTTGAATTATAACGAAATTTTGCACGGCATCGTTATTGGCCTGCGCCCTGTTCCAGGAAGCGCTGCGCATCCAGCGCGGCCATGCACCCCGTTCCAGCGCTGGTGATGGCCTGGCGGTAGACATGGTCCTGCACGTCGCCGGCCGCGAACACCCCCGGCACGCTGGTCATGGTGGCGAAGCCCTTCAGGCCACTCTGGGTGACGATGTAGCCGTTCTCCATGGCCAGTTTGCCCTGGAAAATGTCGGTGTTGGGCGCGTGTCCGATGGCGATGAAGCAGCCCTTGAGTTCCAGGTCCTCGGTGCTGCCATCTGCAGTGTTCTTCAGCCGGATGCCGGTCACACCGCTGGCGTCGCCCAGCACCTCGTCCAGCGTACGGAAAGTCTTGAGTACGATTTTGCCAGCGGCGACTTTCTCCATCATCTTGTCCACCAGGATCGGCTCGGCCTTGAACTTGTCACGGCGGTGCACGAGGTAGACCTTGCTGGCGATATTCGACAGATACAGCGCCTCTTCCACCGCGGTGTTCCCGCCGCCAATCACGCAGCAGACCTGATCGCGGTAGAAGAAGCCGTCACAGGTGGCGCAGCCCGAAACGCCGCGGCCCATGAACGCCGTCTCCGAGGGCAGGCCCAGGTACTTGGCGGATGCGCCCGTGGCGATGATGAGTGAGTCGCAGGTGTAGGTGCCGCTGTCACCCGTGAGGGTGAACGGCCGCTGGCCGAAGTCCACCGAGTTGATGTGATCAAAAATGATCTGGGTCTTGAAACGCTCGGCGTGCTCCAGGAAGCGCTGCATCAGATCCGGCCCCTGCACGCCGTGAACGTCGGCAGGCCAGTTGTCCACCTCGGTCGTGGTCATCAGCTGGCCGCCCTGTGCGATGCCGGTGATCAAGACAGGATTGAGGTTTGCACGCGCGGCATAAACGGCGGCGGTGTAACCGGCCGGGCCGGAACCGAGGATCAGGACTTTGGCGTGTTGGCTGTTGGGCATGGTGTTGAATTCCGTTTGGGCGCTACACTGCGGCCAGAAATTTCACCAATCGTTGCACACTTCAGCGCAGCAATCTGGGAGACTCAGCAGGTGCAGTTTGCAAGAAGGAACTTGGTTATTGCGAAAAGTCGCAGAAGTTTCTTCGCCATTGTACGAACACCACATGCCGCGTGGGGATTGGAGGGTATTGATATGGCCATGTTGTCCAATCTGGACTTGATCCGCAGGGTGCCTTTGTTTTCCAGGCTTACCGACGCCCAGGCCGCCGCCGTTTCGGGCGCCATCGTCAAGCGCCGCTACAAGCGCGGTGAGAAAATCGTGGAGCAGGGAAGGAAGAGCAACTCCCTCTTCATCATGTTGACGGGACGCGCACGGGTGATCAGCATGGACAACCGGGGGCGTGAAGTAATTCTTGCAACCCTGCAGCCAGGTGACTACATCGGCGAAATGAGCCTGATTGACAATGAGCCCCATTCCGCGTCGGTACAGGCCGAAGTCCAGACCGATGTCCTGGAACTTGCACGCAACGACTTTGCCCGCTGCCTGCCCGAGAACAACTCCATGGCCTATGCCGTGATGAAAGGCCTGGTACAGCGCTTGCGCCATGCCGACCAGCAGATCGAATCGCTGGCATTGATGGATGTCTACGGTCGCGTCGCGCGCGCCTTGCTGGAGTTCGCAGTCCCGGACAATGCGGGGCACATGATCATTCGCGAAAAGATCTCTCGTTCCGACATTGCGAAAATGGTAGGCGCTTCCCGTGAAATGGTCAGCCGCGTCATGAAAGATCTGGAAGAGCGTGGTTTCGTCGAGACGCTCGAAAATGGCGCGATGTTGATCAAGGAGCACCTGGGCCCGGCGAACTGAGCCGGCATCTTTCGCCTGAAGTAAGCTTGGGCCTCCAGACGCCTATGACTTACTCTCTTCACACGCTCAATACCTCCAATTCGCGCGCTGCGGCGCCGGTACCTTCAGGCGCAGCCCGGTTTGCGCAGGAAATCGGGCTTTTTCTTGGCATGATCGCCCTGGTTTTCTGCCTGCTTGCCTTTTTGAGCCATAGCATTCAGGACCCCGCCTGGTCCACCTCCGGCGTCAATGAAAGCCCCCGGAACTGGGGTGGACGTCTGGGGGCCTGGTTGTCGGACATGGGCTTTTATTTGCTGGGCTTTTCGGTCTGGTGGTGCCTGGCTGCCGGAGTCCGCGCCTGGCTGAGTGCGCTGGCGGACTGGATGCGGGGGCCCGAGGCTGCACCGGACGCCCAAGTCAAACGCGGCGCCATGGCCCGTTTCGCGGCCGGAAGATTGTCTTTCTGGCTTGGGCTGTCATTGCTGCTGCTGGCCAGCACGGCGCTGGAATGGTCCCGCCTGTATCGACTGGAGCCCCTTCTGCCGGGTCATGGCGGCGGTGTGCTGGGTTACCTGACCGGGCAAGCCAGCGTGAAATGGCTGGGGTTCACGGGCTCCGGCCTGGTTTGCATCGCAGCGGGTGTCATCGGCGCTGCCATGGTGTTCCGCTTTTCATGGGGTCATCTGGCCGAACGCATTGGCGCGCGACTGGACGCGCTGGTGAGCTCGCGGCGCGAGAAGCGCGAGATCGCCGAAGATCTGGAGCTCGGCAAGCAGGCCGCCCGCGAACGCGAAGAGGTGCTGGTCGTCGAACGCCGGGAGAGCGTCGAACATCACCCGGAGCCGGTCATGATCGAGCCCCTGATGGTCGACCTCCCGAAGAGTGAGCGCGTCGCGAAGGAGCGCCAGAAACCGCTGTTTATCGAACTTCCGGACAGCAAGCTGCCCCAGGTGGATCTGCTCGACGGCGCGTTGCTCAAGCAGGAAACCGTGGCCAACGAAACGCTGGAGATGACCAGCCGCCTGATCGAGAAGAAGCTCCGCGATTTTGGCGTGGAGGTGCGCGTCGTGCTGGCCTCGCCGGGTCCGGTGATCACACGCTACGAGATCGAGCCCGCCACCGGCGTGAAGGGCTCCCAGGTTCTTAATCTGGCGAAGGACCTGGCGCGGTCCCTGAGCCTGGTGTCGATCCGCGTGGTGGAAACCATTCCCGGCAAGAACTACATGGCGCTGGAGTTGCCCAACGCCAGGCGTCAATCGATCCGGCTCTCGGAAATCCTAGGCTCGCAGGTGTACAACGAGGCCAAGTCCATGCTGACCATGGGGCTTGGCAAGGACATCATTGGCAATCCTGTGGTGGCCGATCTGGCCAAGATGCCGCATGTGCTGGTGGCGGGCACCACCGGCTCCGGCAAGTCTGTCGGCATCAACGCGATGATTCTGAGCCTGCTCTACAAGGCCGAGGCACGCGACGTGCGGTTCCTGATGATCGACCCCAAGATGCTGGAGATGTCGTTCTATGAAGGCATTCCGCACCTGCTGGCGCCGGTGGTCACCGACATGAAGCAGGCGGCCAATGGCCTGAACTGGTGCGTGGGTGAAATGGAGCGCCGTTACAAGCTGCTGAGCAAGCTGGGCGTGCGCAACCTGGCGGGCTACAACGCCAAGATCGACGAGGCGAAGGCGCGCGAGGAGTTCATCTACAACCCGTTCAGCCTGACGCCGGAGTCACCCGAACCGCTGGACCGGCTGCCGCATATCGTGGTGGTGATCGACGAACTGGCCGACCTGATGATGGTGGTGGGCAAGAAGATCGAGGAACTGATTGCCCGGCTGGCCCAGAAGGCGCGCGCGGCAGGCATCCACCTGATCCTGGCCACGCAGCGGCCCAGCGTGGACGTGATCACCGGACTGATCAAGGCCAACATCCCGACGCGCATCGCCTTTCAGGTGAGCAGCAAGATCGACAGCCGGACCATCCTTGACCAGATGGGTGCCGAGGCGCTGCTGGGCATGGGCGATATGCTCTACATGCCTTCCGGCACGGGCCTGCCGATCCGTGTGCACGGGGCCTTTGTCAGCGACGACGAGGTGCACCGCGTCGTCAACTACCTCAAGAGCCAGGGCGAGCCCAATTACATCGAAGGCTTGCTCGAAGGCGGCACGGTCGATGGCGAGGAAGGCGTACTGGGCGATGGTGCCGACGGTGGCGGCGAGAAAGACCCGATGTACGACCAGGCCGTCGAAGTGGTGCTGAAGAACCGCAAGGCCAGCATCTCGCTGGTGCAGCGCCACCTCAAGATCGGTTACAACCGTGCGGCACGCCTGGTCGAGGACATGGAGAAGGCCGGACTGGTGAGTTCCATGAGCACCAGCGGCCAGCGGGAAATTCTCGTGCCAACGCGGGATGAATGAACTTGAGCGCGTTCGCCGGGTCTTAGCCGCATGAAATCCCTCTGTTCCCGGCCACTCTTACGCCTGTTGCTTGCTACTCTATTTGTAGCTTTTTCTGCGCATTCGGCAAAGGCTTCCGGCATGGAAAGCCTGGAAAACTTCATCAAGACGACGCGTTCCGGGCGCGCCTCCTTCACCCAGGTGGTGACCTCTCCGCCCAAGGAGGGGGCCGCTCCGCGCAGCAAGAGCTCCAGCGGAAGTTTCGAATTTCAGCGCCCGGGCCGGTTCCGGTTCACCTACCAGAAGCCCTTCGAGCAAAGCATCGTGGCCGATGGCCAGACGCTGTGGATGTACGACGTGGACCTGAACCAGGTGACGGCGCGCAAGCAGTCGCAGGTGCTCGGATCAACCCCTGCGGCCCTGATTGCCGCGGCGCCTGACTTGAAGGCGCTGCAGGCTGATTTTTCCCTGGAGGGCGCCGCCGACAAGGATGGTCTGCAATGGGTTCAGGCTACGCCCAAGGCGCATGACGGCCAGCTTCAGGCCGTGCGGGTGGGTCTGCGCGCCACAAATCAGGGCAGCGAACTGGCGGTGCTCGACATCCTCGACAGTTTTGGCCAGCGCTCGGTGCTCACCTTCACCAGCTTCGTGCTCAATCCGGCCTTTCCAGCCGACGCGTTCCAGTTCAAGCCGCCGGCCGGCGCGGACGTGATCCGCCAATGAAATCACCGGCCGGGTCCGCCGCGAAGGACTATGCGCCGTTGGCCGAGCGCCTGCGCCCCCGCACCCTCGGCGAGGTCATCGGCCAGCAACACTTGCTGGGCGAGGGCATGGCATTGCGCCTGGCGTTTGAAACCGGGCAGCCCCACAGTTGCATCTTCTGGGGTCCGCCCGGCGTGGGCAAGACCACCATCGCTCGGCTCATGGCCGATGCTTTCGACGCGCAGTTCATCGCCATCAGTGCGGTGTTGGGTGGGGTGAAAGACATCCGGGAGGCGGTGGAGCGTGCGCAGGCGGCCCTAGGCTCCCTTCTCGGTGCGCGGCGCACCATTGTGTTCGTCGACGAGGTGCACCGTTTCAACAAGAGTCAGCAGGATGCATTTCTGCCGCACGTGGAGAGCGGCCTGTTCACCTTTGTCGGCGCCACCACGGAAAACCCGTCGTTCGAAGTCAACTCGGCCCTGCTGTCGCGCGCCGCGGTTTACGTGCTGCAGCCTTTGTCCGAGGTAGATTTGAAGCAGATTGTGGCCAAAGCCATCGTCGTCGGGTCTTTGCCTGCTATTGAAAACGAAGCTGTCGAGCGTCTGGTAGCCTATGCTGACGGTGACGCGCGCCGGCTGATCAACACGCTGGAAACCCTGGCCGTGGGGGCCGGCAGCGAGAAGATGGCCCTGATCACCGACGCCTGGCTGCTCAAGGTGCTTGGTGAGCGCCTGCGCCGGTATGACAAGGGCGGCGAGCAGTTCTATGACACCATCAGCGCGCTGCACAAATCCGTGCGCGGCTCGGACCCCGATGCCTCGCTGTACTGGTTTGCACGCATGCTCGACGGTGGCGCGGATCCGCGCTACCTGGCGCGCCGGCTGATCCGCATGGCCGCCGAAGACGTGGGTCTGGCCGACCCCCGCGCCCTGCGCCTGGCGCTGGATGCCAACGAGGTTTACGAGCGCCTGGGCAGCCCTGAGGGCGAGCTCGCGCTGGCCGAATGCCTGGTGTACCTGGCGATGGCGCCCAAATCCAACGCGGTTTACAAGGCCTTCAACGAGGCCAGGGCCTTCGTGAAAGAAGACGGTACCCGCCCGGTGCCGATGCACCTTCGCAATGCGCCGACCAAGCTCATGAAGGAACTGGACTACGGCAAGGGCTATCGGTATGCCCACGATGAGGACGGCGGTTTTGCCGCTGGCGAGCGCTACCTTCCCGACGGCATGCCGCCACCGGGCTTCTACCGGCCGGTCCAGCGCGGTCTGGAGATCCGCATCGCAGATAAGCTGGAAGAGCTCCGACGACTCAATAATCAGCAAAACTGATTGAGCACCATTGCCGCTGATGCAGCGCGCAATAAAGGGTAAACCCCTCCCGTCGCCTGCGTTTCAGCTTGGCGCCCCTTCGCTACAATCGCGTCCACCCACCCGCCATCCTGTTCGCCCTGGCGGGTTTTTTGCTAGGTAGCTGGTTCAGCTCACAAGGCCAGAGCCGCCAGAGTCACCCATCAGTGACCCTGTCAGGCGCAAAAGCCGGTCACAAAAAACGGAGTACTTCAATCGATGGACATCTTTCTGCAGCAGATCATCAACGGTCTGGTTCTCGGAAGCATGTACGCCTTGGTAGCCTTGGGCTACACCATGGTGTACGGCATCATCAACCTCATCAATTTCGCCCACGGGGAAGTCCTGATGGTCGGCGCCATGACCAGCTGGACGGTCATCGGCCTGATGCGCGATGGCATGCCGGGCACGCCGGGCTGGATCATCCTGATCATCGCCATGCTGATTTCCTGCGTGGTGGCGGCCGCACTGAACTTCGTGATTGAAAAGGTGGCTTACCGTCCGCTGCGCAACAGTCCCAAGCTGGCGCCACTGATCACCGCCATCGGCATGTCCATCCTGCTGCAGACGCTGGCCATGATCATCTGGAAGCCCAACTACAAGCCCTATCCGACGCTGCTGCCGAGCGCACCGTTCAATATCGGCGGGGCGGTGATCACGCCGACTCAGATCATGATCCTGGGCCTGACGGCCGTCTCGCTGGCCACGCTGATGTACCTGGTCAACCACACCCGGCTCGGGCGTGCCATGCGGGCGACGGCCGAGAACCCGCGCGTGGCCGGCCTGATGGGTGTGAAGCCCGACATGGTGATTTCGGCCACCTTCATCATCGGTGCCATTCTGGCCACCATCGCCGGCATGATGTACGCATCCAACTACGGCACGGTGCAACACGCCATGGGTTTCCTGCCCGGCCTCAAGGCCTTCACGGCCGCCGTGTTCGGCGGCATCGGCAACCTGGCCGGCGCGGTCGTCGGCGGCATCCTGCTCGGGCTGATCGAGTCGATCGGTTCGGGCTACATCGGCACCCTGACGGGCGGCCTGCTGGGCAGCCACTATTCGGACATTTTCGCCTTCATCGTGCTGATCATCGTGCTTACCCTGCGCCCCTCGGGCCTTCTGGGTGAACGCGTGGCGGATCGCGCCTGAACCCCGGGAGCTCAAGATGAAACAAAACAAGATCGTTGTTTTCCTGGTGGCCGCGGTCGCACTGCTGGTCTTGCCGCTGATCCTTCAGAGTTTCGGCAATGCCTGGGTCCGGATTGCGGACATGGCACTGCTCTACGTGCTGCTGGCGCTGGGGCTGAACATTGTGGTGGGCTATGCCGGTCTGCTGGACCTGGGGTATGTGGCCTTTTTCGCCGTGGGGGCCTACATGTACGCCCTGCTGGCCTCGCCACACCTGACCGAAGCGTTTCCGGCGCTGGCTGCGATGTTTCCCAGTGGCCTGCACATGCCCTTGTGGGTCATCATCCCTGCGGGGGCAGGGCTGGCGGGGCTCTTCGGCATCTTGCTGGGCGCCCCCACGCTCAAGCTGCGGGGTGACTACCTGGCGATCGTGACCCTGGGTTTCGGAGAGATCATCCGCGTGTTCCTGAACAACCTGGACCATCCGATCAACATCACCAACGGTCCCAAGGGCATCAACCAGATTGACTCGCTGAAGTTCTTCGGTCTCAACCTGGGCAAGCCCGTCACTTTCATGGGCTTCGAGTTCGCGTCCGTATCTTTGTACTACTACCTTTTCCTGGCGCTGGTGCTGGCGAGCGTTCTGATCAGCCACCGCATGCAGATGTCGCGCATCGGCCGGGCCTGGATGGCGATCCGCGAGGACGAGATCGCTGCCAAGGCGATGGGCATCAATACCCGCAACATGAAGCTGCTGGCCTTCGGCATGGGCGCCACTTTTGGCGGCGTCTCCGGCGTGATGTTCGGTGCGTTCCAGGGCTTCGTCTCGCCCGAATCCTTCAGCCTGATGGAGTCGATCATGATCGTCGCGATGGTGGTGCTCGGCGGCATCGGGCATCTGCCCGGCGTCATCCTGGGGGCCGTGCTGTTGTCGGCACTGCCTGAGGTGCTGCGCTATGTCGCGGGCCCATTGCAGTCGATGACCGACGGGCGTCTCGACTCCGCCATCCTGCGGCAGTTGCTGATTGCGCTGGCCATGATCATCATCATGCTGATGCGCCCGCGGGGACTGTGGCCTGCGCCCGAGCACGGCAAATCGCTGCAAGGCAAACAAGGAACGTGACATGAGCGATACCGTATTGAAAGTCGCCGGCGTTTCCAAGCGATTCGGTGGCCTGCAAGCCCTCAGTGACGTGGGCATCACCATCCTGCGCGGCCAAGTGTATGGCCTGATCGGCCCGAACGGCGCCGGCAAGACTACTTTTTTCAACGTGCTGACGGGCCTGTACACGCCCGACAGTGGCAGCTTCGAGCTTGCCGGCAAGCCCTACAAGCCGCATGCGGTGCACGAAGTGGCCAAGGCCGGCATCGCCCGTACCTTCCAGAACATCCGGCTTTTTGCCGAAATGACCGCGCTGGAGAACGTGATGGTCGGCCGGCACATCCGCACGCACTCCGGTCTGATTGGTGCGGTACTGCGCACGCCGCGCTTCAAGTCCGAGGAAGCCGCCATCGCCGCGCGCTCGCAAGAATTGCTTGAGTACGTGGGCATTGGCAAATTTGCCGACTACAAGGCGCGAACCCTGAGCTACGGCGACCAGCGGCGGCTGGAGATCGCCCGCGCGCTGGCCACCGACCCGCAGCTGATTGCGCTGGACGAGCCGGCGGCTGGCATGAATGCCACTGAAAAAGTCATGCTGCGCGAGCTGATCGACCGCATCCGCAAGGACAACCGCACCATCCTGCTGATCGAGCATGACGTGAAGCTGGTGATGGGCCTTTGCGACCGTGTGACCGTGCTGGACTACGGCAAGCAGATTGCCGAGGGCACCCCGGCCGACGTTCAGAAGAATGAAAAAGTGATCGAGGCCTACCTCGGCACGGGAGGACATTGACATGACAGCAACTCTCCTCAAAGTCAAGGGCCTGAAAGTGGCCTACGGCGGCATCCAGGCCGTCAAGGGCGTGGATTTCGAGGTGCACGAGGGCGAACTGGTCTCGCTGATCGGATCCAACGGCGCCGGCAAGACCACCACCATGAAAGCCATCACCGGCATCCTGCCGATCAACGATGGCGATATCGAGTACCTGGGCAAGAGCATCCGGGGCCAGGGTCCCTGGGATCTGGTCAAGCAGGGCCTGGCCATGGTGCCCGAGGGACGTGGCGTGTTCGCCCGCATGACCATCACGGAAAACCTGCAGATGGGCGCCTACATCCGCAACGACAAGGCCGACATCCTGACCGATATTGACAAGGTCTTCACGATCTTTCCCCGCTTGAAGGAACGCAAGGACCAGTTGGCCGGGACGCTGTCGGGTGGCGAGCAGCAGATGCTGGCCATGGGCCGTGCGCTGATGAGCCGCCCCAAGGTGTTGCTGCTGGACGAGCCCTCGATGGGCCTGAGCCCCATCATGGTCGACAAAATCTTCGAAGTGGTGCGCGACGTGTACGCCCAAGGCGTCACCGTGCTGCTGGTCGAGCAGAACGCCAGCCGCGCGCTGGCCATTGCCGATCGCGGCTACGTGATGGAGTCGGGCATCGTGACCATGAGTGGACCAGCGAAGGAAATGCTCCACGATCCCAAGGTGCGTGCGGCCTACCTCGGCGAGTGAGCGGCGCAGGCACATTCAAGATTCCGCAGTCGGTGCTGGTGGTGATCCACACCCCGGCGCTGGACGTGCTGCTGATCCGCCGCGCCGATGCTGATGCGTACTGGCAGTCGGTCACAGGAAGCAAGGACCGTGAGGACGAAGCCTTCCGTGACACCGCCATCCGCGAGGTGCTGGAAGAAACCGGCATCGACTGCTCGAGCGGTACGCCGCTCTCTGACGGCCTGTTGGACTGGGGCCTGGAGAACATCTACGAAATCTACCCGCGCTGGCTGCACCGCTACGCGCCGGGGATCACTTACAACACGGAGCATCTCTTCAGCCTGCAGGTGCCCGCCGGCACGCCGGTGAGCCTCAGTCCGCGGGAACACACGGCGTTCCAGTGGCTCCCTCTGCACGCGGCGGCCGACGCCTGCTATTCGCCCTCCAATGCCGAGGCGGTCCTGATGTTGCCGCGATTTTTGCGGTAAGGTTTGGGCTGTGAACACACCGCAAGACACGCTGCGCATCGCCACCTACAACATCCACAAGGGTGTGCAGGGGCTGGGTCTGCGGCGTCGCCTTGAAATCCACAATCTGGGCCATGCGGTCGAGCAACTCGACGCCGACATCGTCTGCCTTCAGGAGGTGCGCAAGCTGCACCGGCGCCAGGCGCAGCAATTCACCCGCTGGCCTGATCTGCCGCAGGCGGAGTTCCTGGCGCCCGAAGGCTATGAATCCGTTTATCGCACCAACGCCGTCACCCGTCATGGCGAGCATGGCAACGCGCTGCTGTCGCGCTGGCCCGTAGTCACGCACCAGCACGAGGATATGTCGGACCACCGCTTCGAGCAGCGCGGCCTGCTGCACGTGGAAGTGGCCGTGCAGGGGCGGGCGGTGCATGTCATTGTGATCCATCTGGGGCTGATTCCGGCCAGCCGCGTGCGTCAGGTGGCGCAGCTCAGGCGCTACATTGAACGTGAAGTGCCGCATGCGGCGGCGCTGGTGGTGGCTGGCGATTTCAACGACTGGGGTACCCGAAGCCAGCACGCCATGAATGCGATCGGGCTGCGATCTTCGGACACCGTGCGTTGCCCGACGTATCCGTCGCGGCTGCCGGTGGTGCAACTCGACCAGATTTTTGCCCGTGGGCTCCGGCCACTGCACCTGCATGTGCCGCGCGGGCGGATCTGGGGGCAGATGTCGGATCATCTGCCGCTGATCGCAGAGTTCGGTTTCTAGCATGCCCCAGGCTGCGTCCACCGTTCGGGACGGTCATCAGATCAGGCTCCTGGAGGGCAGCCGTGAGTATTTCCCGGCCCTGATCGCCGCCATGAATCGCGCGCGCTCCGAGGTGCGACTGGAAACCTACATCTTTGATTTTTCCGGCGATGGGGCCTTGGTCGCCGAGGCGCTGATTCAGGCGGCACAGCGCGGCGTCGCCACCCAGGTGGTGGTGGATGGCGTTGGCACCGGCCCGCTGCCGGCCCTCTGGCGCGAGCGCTTCAAGGATGCGGGCGTTCAGTGGCGAATCTATTCGCCGCTGGGCCGACTGGGCCTGCTGATTCCCAGCCGCTGGCGTCGCCTGCACCGCAAGCTGTGCGTGGTGGACGGTCGCCTGGCCTTTTGTGGGGGGATCAATATCCTGGACGATTTCCATGATCCGCAGCACGGCAAGCTGAGCCAGCCGCGGCTCGATTTCGCGGTGCGCGCCTCCGGTGCACTGGTGCTGCAGGCCCATGCCGCCACGGGCCAGTTGTGGTGGCGAATCCAGGCGGTTCGCAACGTGCGAAGACGAAACTTCCCGCAGGCCCTCAGCACCCTGCGCGAGGCCGGCCTGACCCTGCCGTGGAACCGGGACGATGCCGGCGTCGAGCGCGATGACCGGCTGGTGGCGCACGCCAGTCTGGTGCTGCGTGACAACGTGCTCAATCGCAGCAAGATCGAGCGCGCCTACCGCAAGGCAATTGGCAGCGCACGCGAGGAAATCATCATCGCCAACGCCTATTTCCTGCCCGGGCGCAAGCTGCGCCTGGCGTTGATTCACGCCGCGCGGCGCGGCGTGAAGGTGCGGCTGCTGTTGCAGGGCCGGTACGAGTATTTCATGCAGTTTCACGCTACCCGGCCGGTCTACGGCGCGCTCATGGCGGCCGGGGTCGAGATCCACGAGTACACCGCCAGTTTCCTGCATGCCAAGGTGGCGGTGATCGATGCCTCCGGCGACCGGCCTTGGGCGACAGTGGGATCTTCCAACCTCGATCCCTTGAGTCTGCTGCTGGCGCGTGAGGCCAATGTGGTCGTCGAGGACGCCCACTTTGCCTCGGTGCTGCGGAGCCGCCTGCTGCAGGCCATGGCACATGAGAGCCGAGCCGTCGATGCGGCCGATTACGCGAACCGCCCGCTGCACCAGAGGATCAAGGAGCGTCTTGCGCTGGGCCTGTTGCGGTTCGGCCTGTTCCTGACGGGCAAGCGTTACTGAAGGTGGCTCCTGAATAGATAGCTGGGTTTGACCGTTTTACGGTGGCTTCTTGTCAATAACCCCAAAAATAAATCGCTGGTACCATCATTCCATGTTACTGAAGAGATCCGACGCCATGAGCCCAGCCGAAATTGACGAAGGCACGCCGGTATCCGTAAAGATCCGCGAGCGCATCAAGGCCGCCCGCAAGCGCTTCCACGCCAACGACAACATCGCGGACTTCATCGAACCCGGTGAACTCGAGAAGATACTCGACGAGGTTACCGTCAAGATGCAGGGCGTGCTCGACAGTCTGGTGATCGACACCGACAATGACCACAACACGGCCGACACCGCGCGCCGCGTCGCCAAGATGTACGTCAACGAAGTCTTCAAGGGTCGTTTCGTGCCGGGTCCCGGCATCACCGAATTTCCCAATGCCGAGCACCTGAACGAGCTCATGATCGTCGGGCCCATCACCGTGCGCAGCGCCTGCAGCCACCATTTCTGCCCGGTCATCGGCAAGATATGGATCGGCGTGCTGCCCAACGAGCGCACCAACGTGATCGGCCTGTCCAAGTACGCGCGCATCGCTGAATGGATCATGAACCGCCCGCAGATCCAGGAAGAAGCCGTGATCCAGTTGGCCGACCTGATCCAGGACAAGACCCAGCCCGACGGGCTGGCCATCGTCATGGAAGCCAGCCACTTCTGCATGGCGTGGCGTGGCGTGAAGGACATGGACAGCAAGATGATCAACTCCGTGATGCGCGGCGCCTTCCTGAAGGACCCCAACCTGCGCCGCGAATTCCTCTCCCTCATTCATCGTTAGGACACCCATGCTCGTACGCCTGCTTTACGCCAGCCGCGCGGTGGACCCGAACCCCGCGGTCATCGACGACATCCTCGCGCAGTCACGCCAGTTCAACCCTTCCTGCGGCATCACGGGCATCCTGTGCTACGGCGGTGGCATCTTCCTGCAGGCGCTCGAAGGGGGACGCATGGCGGTGAGCGATCTCTACGGGCATATCCAGAAAGATCCGCGGCACAAGGATGTGGTGCTGCTGCACTACGAGGAAATCTCCGAGCGCCGCTTCGGTGGCTGGACCATGGGGCAGGTCAACGTCGAGCGCATCAATACCAACATCCTGCTCAAGTACGCCGAGCGCGCCGAACTCGACCCCTACACCGTCTCGGGCACCGTCTCGCTGGCGCTGCTCCAGGAGCTGATGGCCACGGCCTCCATCGTCGGACGCACGTGACGTCCGCCGGAGGCGCCCGGGCATGAGCGGCGAACCCCTGCTGAGCCGCTTGCCCCATGTCGTGCAATGGGGCGACTGCGACCCGGCTGGCATCATTTACTACCCCACCTACTATCGCTGGATGGACGCTGCCACCTGGCACCTGTTTGCGCAGGCAGGCTACACCGCGGCGCGCATTCGCGCGGACCAGGTCAGCCTGCCGCTGGTGCATGCCGAATGCAGCTTCGTGCGCTCGCCCACCTTTGGCGACGCCTGCGTGGTGGAGTCGAGCGTGACACGTTTTGGCAGCAAGTCGTTTACCGTGCAGCACCGCATCGTGGGCCATGACGGCAGCGAAATGGCGAGCGGCAGTGAAATCCGGGTGTGGTGCCGCTACGTCAACGGCCCTGGCTCCCAGCTTCGCGGCGAGCCCATCCCGGAAGCCCTCAAGGCGCTGCTTACTGCGGGCGCCTGAGGGCAGACCGTCAGCGGCGTGAATCGATGCCCGGCTCGGCCCTGGCCCTCGTCCTCCTCGCCGGCCGAGGGCGATCGCGCGCTCTGCCTGACCGGGGCCGCGCTGATTGCCGTCGGCGTCATGGCTCTGGCCGTGGGCTGAATAAGGTCCGGCCATGCATGTGATGCCCATGATTCTAGGCTGCGACTTCAGCAGCAGCCCCTCGCGGCGCAAACCCGTCGTACTGGCACTGGGTGAGCTGTCTCAAACGTCGTTTAAGAGCGAAAGAGGCAATTACCCAGCTTCAAATCGGTACATTTCGCTATCGAAAATGGAGCGATTCGAGACGCTGGAGGCGTTCACCAACTGGTTGAAGACGCCGCGTCGGCCCTGGGTTGGCGGCTTTGACCTGCCCTTCGGCCTGCCGCGTGAACTTGTCGAGACGTTGGGCTGGCCCACCGAATGGCGGGCCTGTCTGTGCCACTACACGGCGCTCAGCCGGGCCGAGATTCGTACCGCCTTTGCCGCATTCTGCGATGCCCGGCCCGTGGGCGGCAAGTTTGCCCACCGCGCCACCGACCGCCCGGCCGGATCGAGCCCCAGCATGAAATGGGTCAACCCGCCCGTGGCTTTCATGCTTCACGCGGGCTTGCCGCCGCTGCTCGATGCCAGCGCGCACCTGCCGGGGTTGCATGATGGCGACCCCGATCGCGTCGCGCTGGAGGCCTACCCCGGCCTGCTCGCGCGCGAGATCCTCGAAGCCATCGACGCACGCCTGGGCCGGCTGGCGCGCCGCAGCTACAAAAGCGACGAACGCGTCCGGCAGACGCCCGAGCGCCTGATCGCCCGCAAGGACATCATCACCGCACTGGAACATGGCCAGACCCGCCTGGGCCTGCGCCTCAAACTGACCCATGCCCAGCGCGATGCCCTCGCCGATGACGCCAGCGGCGACAGCCTGGATGCGGTGCTCTGCATGATTCAGGCTGCCTGGGCCGCGCAGCATCAAGCCGGTGGCACCGGCCCGTCGGACGGTCCCGGCTGGGGGCTGCCGGTATTCGACCCGCTGGAGGGCTGGATTTTGACCAGCTAGACTGAAAGCCTGTCACACCTTTGAACCAGGAACCCATCATGTCGAAAGCACCGCCAGGCAGCCGCAGGCGCCGCAATTTCATGCAATCGCTGCTGGCCACAGTCATCGCGCTGACGGGCACCGGCCTGGCGCACGCCCAAGGCAGCGCCGCAGCCGCCCCGGCCCGGGTCAGTACCGTCTACACCGGCGATGTGATCAACGGGAAGAAGGTCGTGAGCTCGCTCAACACCCACGACCTGGAGCCCGGCAAGAAACACCTGCTGTACTTCCGGGGCGTGCAGATGTCCACCGGGCAGTACTGGTATGTGTCTGTCATCGTGGCCAAGGGGGCCAAGCCGGGCAAGCGCTTTACCCTGACCAGCGGCGTGCACGGCGATGAAATGAGTTCGGTGCACACCGTCCAGAAAGTGATGAGCCAGCTCAACCCCGCCGAGATGTCGGGCACCGTGATGGCGGTGCTGGACATCGCGCGCCCGGCCATGGAGAGCATGCAGCGCCGCTGGCCCAGCACCGGGCGCGGCTTCGAGCTGACCGACATGAACCGTGAATGGCCGGGCAATGAAAACGGCGTCGGTGCCGTCAGCCGCCAGGCCGGGCTGGTGTTCAACCGGCTTCTCAAGCCCAACACCGACCTGGCCATCGACTTCCATACCGGGACCACCGGCCTGGACGTGCCCGCCTTTCACATCGGTGACATGCGCATCCCGGACGTCAAGACCATGATGATGCTCTACCCCGTAGCGGCGATCTGGGACAACCCGGTCTACCCGGGTGTGCTGCACAACGCCTACGTCGATGCGGGCATTCCCGCTTTCACGCCGGAGGTGGGTGTGGCGCGGCGGCTGGAAATCGACATGATTCCGATCTTCGTCGAAGGCACGATGAACGTGTTCAAGCACTACGGCGTGGTTCCCGGAGCGATCGGACGCACGGCTGCCGATGCCAACGTCTATATCGGGAAGAGTGCGGTTCCCGTCCTGACCACCCACGGTGGCTTCATCGAATTGCTGGTCAAGCTGAATGCCAAGGTCACGCCGGGACAAAAGGTGGCCATCCAGCGCAACGCTTTCGGCGAAGTGCTGGCCGAGTACACCAGCCCGGTCAACGGCCTTGTCGGTGGCCTGCGCAGCGACGCCACGTCGGAGCCCGGCAACGTGTTGCTGTTCATCCTGGCCGACGCCGCGCCGGTGTCCGGCGCAGCCCCTTACGCAGAGTAGTCAGCGGCGCGCGGGCTGGCGATTTGTGCAAAGCTGGGGTCCGCAGCACCTGACGCCATAATCGAATTTTGGCTGACAGGCTGGGAAACCATGGACTACGAACACTTTGTCGTTGCGGCCGCACGGGTGGTTGAATTCACCGGTGTCTTCGTGCTCCTGCTCGGCGCACTCATCGCCACCCTGGCCTTTGCCAGGCGGCTGGTGCGCCGCATCAGCCTGCAGGACGCCTACCATGCGCTGCGCGCCGACCTTGGCCGGGCGATCCTGCTGGGCCTCGAATTTCTGGTGATCGCCGACATCATCGGCACCGTGGCGATCGAGCCCACGCTGCAGAACCTCGGCGTGCTGGCGGTGATCGTGGCGATCCGCACGCTGCTCAGCTTCGCGCTGGAGCTGGAGGTGAGCGGGCGCTGGCCGTGGCAGCGGCCGGCGCCGCAATCGCCTGCGAGTCGGCCGGACTGAGGACCCAATGAGCACGAGAATGATCCGTGCTACGGTCGCCGAGCTGAACGCCGTGCTGCAGGGCACGTCCTTTCTGAAGCCCTACGGCTTCTCGGTGGTGTCCTGCGCCGTCGGCGAGTGCGTCCTGCAGGTGCCCTTCGATCCGGCGCACCAGCATCGGAACAGCCAGCAACCAGTGGCAAGGGGCTGTCTACGAATGGAACGGCAACAACGAGGTCGGTCACGGGTGCATGGAAATTTCCATGCTCGGGGTGAACCTGGTCAGCGGGCCGTTCCACCCGATAATTCAGCTGAAAAGGTCTTCCCTTGCATGAAATGGTCTCTGTTTGCTATGAATTCAGGATTTGACATGACTGGCATGAACTGGCGCCGTGCGTTTGCCGTCTGGCTGCTCATCGCCGTGGTCGAGTCGATCCATGGGGCATTGCGCCAGCTTTTTCTCGTCCCGGCGATCGGCGACCTGCCATCGCGGCAGTTAGGGGTGTTCGTTGGTTCCGCGCTGATCCTCCTGATTGCAGGCCTTACGGCGCGCTGGCTGGGGGCGGTGACTTTGTGCGCGCAGTTGGCGGTCGGCGCCCTGTGGGTGGTGTTGATCGTGATCTTCGAGTTCAGCCTGGGCGCGGTGCTGGGGTACCGCTGCGAGCACATGCTGGCGGACTACCGGCCTTCGCAGGGCGGATTCATGGGGCTGGAGCTGGTGGTGCTGTTCCTGGCACCCGCTTTTGGCACCCGATTTCAGCGCTGAGGCATGTCCTTTTTGGAATAGCCCAGGCTCACGCGCGTCGGCGGGGATGTTGAACGACGGTGACGCGCCGGTGGGCCGTCAAGCCAGAGTCTGGCGCCTTTGACCCCTGGGACTCGGGTCTTTTCGACCTGCCCAAGGCGTGCCATACTTCGACGCATGCGCTTGAACATCCTGTCCTTCCCTCCTGTGCGAATGAAATCCTGCTTCCTGGCCCTCTCGCTGGCTTGCGCCACTTCGACGTTCGCACAGCCATCGACCGACCCGCGAGACAGCGCCGGCTGCCAGGCCGAGGAAGCTTCGCTGCAGCAGGACATCGCTCTCGCCCGCTCCCGGGGCCAGATGCTGCGCCGGCGGCAACTCGCCGACGCCCTGACCGCGTTGCGCAAGCATTGCGAAAATCTTCCTCCGATCACGGACCGCGCGACGCTCATCCGAAGGCAGGATCAGGAGGTGCAGCTGCTGCGCGCCGAACTCGAACGTGCCGAAGCCTATCTGTACAAACTGAAGGCTGAAAGTCCGTAACCGGCCGCCGGGGCCATGCGAAGTATCCCCGGGGAGGGGCGGACATGCCTTCGATTCGTTGTTGATCAGCGCTGCGGCATGTCCCGTGCGGAATAGCCCAAGCTCACGGTCGCATCGTCGGGGATGGGCGGCATGCTGGCGTTCCAGGCCTCCCAGGCCGCGCGCATCGCCGCCAGCCGCGCCGGCTCGCGGCCGGCATGGTTGGCGCGCTCGCGCTCGTCGGCGGGGATGTTGAACAGGTAGTCGTGGCCGTCCACGCGCAGGTATTTCCAGTCACCGTCGCGCAAGGCGCGCTGGCCACGGTGGTTCATGCGCCAGTGCAGGGGGCGGCGAAAACTGTGGCCGACATCGCGCAACACCGGCATCAGCGAGACACCGTCCAGCGGATACGCCGCATCGGCCGGCGCACCGGCCGCGTCGAGCATCGTGGCCGACCAGTCCATGGTCAAACAATGTTGTGCGCTCACGCCGCCCGGGGCGATGGCGGCCGGCCAATGCGCGATCCAGGGCACGCGGATGCCGCCTTCGGTCAGGTCCATCTTGCCGCCGACCAGCGGCCAGTTGTCGGAGAAGCGCTCGCCGCCGTTGTCGCTGGTGAAGACGACCAGGGTGTCATCGGTCAGTCCGTGCCGTTGCAGTGCCGCCATGACCTGCCCGATGCCTTCGTCCATGTGGTGGATCATGCGGCGGTAGGTGTGGATGTTGCCGCCGTGCAGGTGAAACAGGTTGTCTTTCACCTCCTGCGCCAGCGCTTCGTCGTCGCGCGTCTCCCAGGGCCAATGTGGCGCGGTGTAGTGCAGGCTGAGAAAGAACGGCGTGCCGGCTCTGGCGCCGCCGGCCATGCGCCCGATGTAGTCCACCGAACGTTGCGAGATCAGGTCGGTCAGATAGCCTTCGTCGGCGCGTTCTTCCTCGCCGAACCACAGGTCGTGCCGGCCTCGGGAATCGCAATGGGTGAAGTAGTCCACGCCGCCGGCCATCGGCCCGAAGAACTCCTCGTAGCCCGAACGCAGCGGCCCGAACGACGGCGGGTAGCCCAGGTGCCACTTGCCGATCAGCGCGGTGCGGTAGCCGCTGGCGCGCAGCAGCGAGGGCAGGGTGGGGTGCTCGGGCGGCAGGCCCAGCGTGGTGCTGCCGCGACTCGCGCTGTTGATGGGTTCCTCGGCCGCGCCACGCAGGCGGTACTGGTAGCGCGCGGTCATCAGCGCAAAGCGCGTGGGCGAGCAGACCGGCGAGTTG
>JAABQG010000002.1 GCA_011391595.1 Hydrogenophaga sp. | reverse complement strand
CCCCGCTGGCCGAGGAAGCCGTCGCCATCGGCGCGCGCTGCCTGTGGTTGCAGCTCGGCGTGACCAACGAAGCCGCCGCTGAACGCGCCGAGGCCGCCGGCCTGCAGGTGATCCAGAACCGCTGCGTGAAGATCGAGCACGCGCGCCTGTTCGGCGGGCTGGGCTGGGCCGGCGTGAACACCCGCGTGATCTCGGCCAAGCGGCCGCAGCAACTGCCGTATTGATTGAGGGCGCACCCATGAGCCAAGCACCCAAGACCGGCGACCGCGATTACGGCTTTGCCACCCGTGCCATCCACGCCGGGGCCATCCCCGACCCGGTGACCGGCGCGCGCGCCACGCCCATCCACCAGACCACCAGCTTCGTATTCGACAACGCCGAGCATGCGGCCAGCCTGTTCAACCTGCAGACCTTCGGCAACGTCTACAGCCGCATCAGCAACCCGACGGTGGCGGTGTTCGAGGAGCGCGTGGCCAGCCTGGAAAACGCGCGCGCCGCCCTGGCCTGCGCCAGCGGCATGGCGGCGCAGATGACGGCGCTGCTGGCCATCCTGAAGGCCGGCGACCACATCGTGGCGGCCAGCACGCTGTATGGCGGCACGGTGGGGCAGCTCGGCATCGGCTTCTCGCGCCTGGGTATCGAGACCACGTTCGTCGATCCGTCCGACGTGGACAACTTCGCGCGCGCCATGCGCCCGAACACCCGCGCCGTCTATGGCGAAACGATTGGAAATCCGCTGGTCAACGTGCTCGACATCACGGCGGTGGCCGACGTGGCGCACGCGCATGGCGTGCCGCTGGTCATCGACAACACGGTGGCCAGCCCGTACCTGTGCAACCCCTGCGACCTCGGCGCCGACATCGTGGTGCACAGCGCCACCAAGTACCTCGGCGGCCACGGCACCACCATGGGCGGCGTGGTGGTGGAAGGCGGCAAGTTCCCCTGGGACAACGGCAAGTTCCCCGAGATGGTGGAGCCCAGCCGCGCCTACCACGGCGTGAAGTTCTACGAGACCTTCGGCGACTTCGGCTACACCATGAAGGCGCGCATGGAGGTCAACCGCACTTTCGGCGCGGTGCTGTCGCCCCTGAGCGCATGGCAACTGCTGCAGGGCACCGAGACGCTGCACCTGCGCATGCGCGAACACTGCCGCAATGCGCTGCAGGTCGCGAAGTTCCTGCAACAGCACCCGAAAGTGCGCTGGGTCAACTACCCCGGCCTGCCCGATTCGCCGTACTACGGGCTGGCGAAGAAGCAGTTCCGCGCCGTCGATGGCCAACCCTGCGCCTCGGGCATCCTCACCTTCGGCATCGAAGGCGGCGCGCAGGCCGGCGAGCGTTTCATCGACGCCTGCGAGTTCCTGAGCCACCTGGCCAACATCGGCGATGCCAAGACGCTGGTGATCCACCCCGCGTCCACCACGCACCGCCAGCTCAACGACGAGGAGCTGGCCAAGGCCGGCGTCAGCGCCGACATGGTGCGCCTGTCGGTCGGCATTGAGGACGTGAACGACATCCTGTGGGACATCGAGCAGGCCCTTGAGCGCGCCACGCGCGCCTGACAGCGTTGAGCCGAGTCCCCGCCCCGAATCGCCCCGCTTCGCACGACCATGAACGAACAGCAAACCATCCAGGCCATCTTCGAAGCCGGACACACCGTGGCGGTCGTCGGCCTGTCGCCCAAACCCTGGCGCGAGAGCTTCGGCGTGTCCCGCGCCATGCAGGCGGCCGGCTGGCGCATCATCCCGGTCAACCCGGCGGCCGCGGAACGCGGCGAAACCATCCTGGGCGAGAAGACCTACGCCACGCTCACCGACGCCGCGTCGCACGAAAAGATCGACCTGGTGAACGTCTTTCGCAATTCAGACGACGTGCCCCCCGTGGCCGATGAGGCCATTGCCATCGGCGCACCGGCGCTCTGGCTGCAGATGGGCATCCGGCATGACGAAGCCGCCGCCCGGGCTCGTGCCGCCGGCCTGAACGTGGTGCAGGACCGCTGCCTGAAGGTGGAGTGGGCGATGCGGCCCCGCTGATTCCGCGGCCCTGGCGACTCCAGACCGGAGCCGCTGGCATTGAAGCCGGCCCCGGCGCTGGCGCCGGTTGGCCTGCGACAATCGGGGCATGAGTTCAGCCCACACCTCCTCCTTCGCCCCCCTGAAAAACGACACGTTCCTGCGCGCCTGCATGCGCCAGGCGACCGACTACACCCCGCTGTGGCTGATGCGACAGGCCGGCCGTTACCTGCCCGAATACTGCGCCACGCGCACGAAGGCCGGCAGCTTCATGGGCCTGGCCACCAACGTGGACTACGCCACCGAAGTCACGCTGCAGCCGCTGGCGCGTTACCCGCTGGACGCCGCGATCCTGTTCAGCGACATCCTGACCGTGCCCGACGCCATGGGCCTGGGCCTGTCCTTCGCGCTGGGCGAAGGTCCGCGCTTTGCATCGCCGGTGCGCGACGAAGCCGCCGTGGCGAAACTCGAAGTGCCGGACATGGACAAGCTGCGCTACGTGACCGACGCCGTCACCTCGATCCGCAAGGCCTTGAACGGCCGCGTGCCGCTGATCGGCTTCTCCGGCAGCCCCTGGACACTGGCCTGCTACATGGTCGAGGGCAAGGGCTCGGACGACTACCGACTGGTCAAGACCATGCTGTACAGCCGCCCGGACCTGATGCACCGCATGCTGCAGGTCAACGCCGACGCGGTAGCGGTGTACCTGAACGCGCAGATCGATGCCGGCGCGCAGGCCGTGATGATCTTCGACAGCTGGGGCGGGGTGCTGGCCGACGGCGCCTTCCAGCCGTTCAGCCTGGCCTACACGGCGCGGGTGCTGGCGCAGCTCAAGCGCACCGGCGTGGACGGCCAGATCGTGCCGCGCATCGTCTTCACCAAGGGTGGCGGACTGTGGCTTTCAGACATGAAAGCGCTGGACTGCGAGGTGCTGGGCCTCGACTGGACCATGAATCTGGGCACGGCGCGCAAGATCGTCGGTGGTGACGTGGGTGGCCCGGGCAAGGCGCTGCAGGGCAACATCGACCCCAATGTGCTGTTTGCCCCGCCCGAAGCCATCCGCGCGGAAGTGGCACGCGTGCTCGACAGCTTCGGCCTGCCCCACACCGACCGCAGCATCCCAGGCCCCACGCAGATCTTCAACCTGGGCCACGGCATCAGCCAGTACACCCCGCCTGACAACGTGGCCGTGCTGGTGGAAGCGGTGCACACCCACTCGCGCGGGCGACGCACCTGAGGCCAGCGGTACGCCGGAACGGGCGCTGCCCTAGGGCGCAAAATCGCCGCAGTCAAGCCTTTTTGGAGCGAAACCAAAGAAAAATATTTGTTTGCCGCCGACCACTTATGCACAAAATTTGTGTTGCGTTGCGACAAAACAATTCCGCCGGAGCCGGACCCGCTATAAATCCCATAGCGATCGCAAGTTGTTGATTCATATGGGTTTTAGTTTTTGCTTTTTTTGCAGGCAATCCAGCGAAAGCCTTGATTTTCAAGGCTTTGCGACGGGCCCGTCCAAGTTTTCAACAAAGTTATCCACAGAAATACTGGATTGCCGTGCAATCCTTTCTAAATCAACAACTTAAAGCCTCTTTCGCCAGAACGCTTCAAGAAAACTCCTCAACTCAGGTTCTTGCATGACCCACTGGCTTTCGGTTGCCGTCCAGACGCCCGCCCACAGCGCGGTGGCCGGGCCATTGACCTACCGAAGTGAGTTGCCACTCACGCCAGGCACGCTCGTTCGCGTGCCTTTCGGCAAGCGCGAGGTGCTGGGCATCGTCTGGGCGCTGGCGGACAGCCCGGCGCCGGGCTGGAGCGAGGAGAGCAGCCGTGCAGTGTCCGGTGCGCTGGACGGCGTGGCGCCTTTGACCTCAGCCTGGCGTCAACTCGTGGAATTCTCCGCCGCCTACTACCAGCGCGCCTTGGGCGAAGTGGCGCTGGCCGCACTGCCGCCGCAACTGCGCGACCTGAGCGCCGTACAGCTTGCGCGTCGCCTGAAACCGCGCCCGATCAAGTCAGGCGCAGCCGACGCTGACGGGCCGGCGAAGCTGTCCGACCCTTTGATAGCTACAGAATCCATAGCACTTAATGACCAGCAGACGCTGGCCCTTGCCGAATTTGAATCGAAAAAAGGCCCGTTCCTGCTGTTTGGCGCCACCGGCAGCGGCAAGACCGAGGTCTACCTGCACGCCGTGGCCAACCTGCTCGCGCGCGACGCCCGCGCGCAAGCGCTGGTCATGGTGCCCGAGATCAATCTGACCCCGCAACTGGAGGCGCGCTTCCGGTCGCGCTTCGCCCCGCTGTATGGCGGGGGCGCCGTGGTGTCGCTGCACAGTGGCATGACGAACCCGCAGCGCCTGAAAAGCTGGCTGGCCGCGCACAGCGGCGCGGCGCGCATCGTGCTGGGCACGCGCATGGCGGTGTTTGCCTCGATGCCGGCGCTGAAACTGATCGTGGTCGACGAAGAACACGACCCCAGCTACAAGCAACAGGAAGGCGCCCGCTATTCGGCGCGCGACCTGGCCGTTTACCGCGGACGGCTCGACGGCGCCAAGGTGCTGCTGGGCTCGGCCACGCCCTCGCTGGAGAGCTGGCACCAGAGCCGCCCCGCCGGCGCCGGCGACCCCGGCGGGCGCTATGTGCGCCTGGTCATGCCGGGGCGCATCGGCGAGGCCGGGTTCCCCAAGGTGCGGCGCGTGGACATGAACCACCAGCCGATGAAGACCGTGTTTTCACCGCCGCTGCTCGACGCCATCCGCGCGCGCATCGCGCGCGGCGAGCAGTCCATGGTGTTCCTCAACCGGCGTGGCTACGCCCCGGTGCTGCACTGCGCCGATTGCGGCTGGAAGAGCGAGTGCCCGCATTGCAGCGCGTTCCGCGTGTTCCACAAGATCGACCGCACGCTGCGCTGCCACCACTGCGGCTTCACCGAGCGCGTGCCGCGCGCCTGCCCCGCCTGCGGCAACATCGACATTGCGCCGCTGGGCCGCGGCACCGAGCGGCTGGAGGAGCACCTGGCCGAACTGCTGGCCGGCGAGACCCGCCCGGACGGCACACCCGTGCGCATCGCCCGCATCGACGCCGACACCACCCGGCTCAAGGGCGCGCTCGAATCGCAGCTGGCGCAGGTGCATTCGGGCGAGGTCGACGTGCTGGTGGGCACGCAGATGATTGCCAAGGGCCATGACTTCCGGCGCATCACGCTGGTGGCAGCGATCAACCCCGACGGCGCGCTGTTCTCCAGCGATTTCCGAGCGCCGGAACGCCTTTTCAGCCTGCTGATGCAGTCGGCCGGGCGCGCCGGGCGCGACGCCGCGTTCATCACGGCCGGCGCGTCGGGCAGCGAGATGTGGATCCAGACCTTTCACCCGACACATCCGCTGTTCGAGGCCCTGAAGCAGCACGACTACCCGGCCTTTGCCGCACGTGACCTGCGCGAGCGCGAAGCCGCCGCCATGCCGCCTTTCAGTTTTCAGGCATTGGTGCGCGCTGAGGCGCGCACGCAGGACGTGGCGCAAGGCTTCCTGAACGCTGCGAGCGCCGCGGCACAGACCGAACTGGCAGCCCTGCCCGGGTTCGACGCGGTGATGCCGCGCATCACGCTGTATGGCGCGGTGCCCATGAGCGTGCAGCGCGTGGCCAACGTGGAGCGTGCGCAGATGCTGGTGGAAAGCGGCTCGCGCAGCGCACTGCAGCGCTTCCTGGCGGCGTGGCACGAGGTGTTGCGCCAGACCCGTTCGCTGCCGGCGCACAAGGGCCTGATCCGCTGGGCCGTGGACGTGGACCCGCTGACCATCTAGCCGCGCAGTAGACTTTCACGCCATGCATGAGATGTCGCTCGCCGAAGGGGTTTTGCAACTGATCGAGGATGCGGCGCGCCAGCAAGGGTTCGCCAGGGTCAGCACGGTCTGGCTGGAGATCGGCCAGCTGTCCGGCGTCGAGCCCGAGGCCATGGCGTTCTGCTTCGACGCCGTCACGCGCGGCAGCATCGCCCAGGGCGCGCGCCTGGAGATCATCACGCTGCCCGGCACCGGCTGGTGCATGGCCTGCGCGCAGACGGTCCCGATGAAGGAGATCTTTGGCGAATGCCCGGTGTGTGGCGGCCATCAGTTGCAGGTCACGGGCGGCACTGAAATGCGGGTCAAGGAACTCGAAGTAACATGAAACCTGCGGCACAGGCCGTGGCCGGAGCCACCGGCCCGCGCTGCCCCCAACGGACCAGGAGAATCTCGAATGTGCACCACCTGCGGCTGCGGCACCGATGAAGTGAAGATCGAAGGCGGCAATGCCGGCCACGGCCATGAACACGTTCATGCCGACGGCACCCGGCACAGTCACGGCCACCTGCATGGACATGGGCATGAGAACGGGCACGGGCATCCGAATGACCCAGCGGATGGGCACACCCACGCCGCGGGCGAAGACCCCACGCATTCGCATGCCCCGGGCGTCAGCACTGCGCGCAGGGTGCAGATCGAGCAGGACATCCTGGCCAAGAACAACGCCTATGCGCAAGAGAACCGCCAGCTTCTGGCCGGGCAAGGCATCTTTGCGCTGAACCTGGTCTCGGGCCCCGGCTCGGGCAAAACGACACTGCTCTGCAAGACCATCACGATGCTCGGCGGGCTGCCGGTGGCCGTCATCGAAGGCGACCAGCAGACCAGCCAGGACGCTGAACGCATCCGCGCCACCGGCGCGCCCGCCGTCCAGATCAACACCGGCAAGGGCTGCCATCTCGACGCCCACATGGTCGGGCACGCCATGCGCCGGCTGGCCCTGAAGGACGATTCCCTGCTGATGATCGAGAACGTGGGCAACCTGGTGTGCCCCGCCGCCTTCGATCTGGGCGAGGCCCACAAGGTGGTCATCCTGTCGGTCACCGAAGGCGAGGACAAGCCCATCAAGTACCCGGACATGTTCCGCGCGGCCAGCGTGATGCTGCTCAACAAGATCGACCTGCTGCCGCACCTGGACTTTGACGTGGAGGCCGCCCTGGACCACGCCCGACGGGTCAATCCGCAGATTCGCGTGATCCAGCTGTCGGCCACGCGCGGCGAAGGCATGGGCGAGTGGCTGCAATTCCTGCGTGACGGCCTGGCCAGCGCCGCCGCCGCGAGAGGGGCGACGGTCGAGGGCCTGAAGAAGCGCATCGCACAGCTCGAGGCGCAGCTGGCGGGCACGCCCGCGCAGGGCTGAACCGCCCCCGCCGATGTCCGCCCCCCCTGCCCCCGACGCGCTTGCCCTGGCGGGTTCCCTGACCCTGGTCGTTGGCGCACCAGCACCCATCCAGGGTGGGCGGCCGGTGCTCTCGCCGGGGCTGCTCGACCGCCTGGCCAGCGGTCGCCCTGCGGCGCAGTGGCCCGAGCAGCTGGGCCGGCTCTTCAGCCTGTGCGGACACGCCCAGACGCTGGCCGCGCGCCTGGCCCTGCAGGGCGCAGGGGCGACGGAATCCAGCGACGTGATGACAGCTCACGCGGCGGTGCTGCTGCGGGTCATCACCGCCGGCGAACAATTGCAGCGCATGCTGCTGGACTGGCCCCTGGCCTGCCCACAGCCCGGGCTGGCGCCCGACATGGCCTTGCTCAAGGCCGCGCGCCCTGCCAAGCCCCCGGTGCAAGCGTCCATCACGGAGCTGCAGCAGCAGCTGGAAACGCTTTCCGCACTGCTGGCCGAGCGCCTGTTCGGCATGCCGGCGGCGGACTGGCTGCGGGCCTGGCAGGCGCAGCCGGGGCCCTGGCTGGACCGGTGGTCCCAGTCCCATCAGGGCACGGTGGCACGCTGGCTGGACGCCATCCGGCCCGACGCATGCGCCGTGCACCTCGCCCATCGCACCCTGCCCGACCCCCGGACCGAGCCGGCCGGCTTTGCCGACCTCGGCCACCGCCTGCTGAACGATCCGGCGCAGTCCCAACGGCCCACCTGGCAAGGCCAGCCGGCGGAGACCGGGCCGTGCAGCCGGGGCTGGCTGGACGGCGGCGTGGCGGACGACGGGTCCCTGTGGTGGCGGCTCGGCGCCCGGGTGGCGGACCTGGCTGCCCTCCTGAGCCGCCCGGACAGCCTGCGTTCTGGCTCCCTGGCGCTCGGCCCGGGCGCCGGGCTGGGCTGGTGCGAAATGTCGCGCGGCCTGCTGGTCCATGCCGTGCAATTGGGGCGCACCTCTGTTCACGCAGCGCCCACCATCGAGCGCTACCGGCTGCAGGCGCCCACCGAGTGGAACTTCCACCCCGACGGCCCGCTGGCCCACTGGCTGCGGCAGACCCCGCCCACGCCCGACAGCCTGCGCCAGGCCCGCCTCGCGGCCACCGCGCTGGACCCTTGCGTGCAGCTGGACGTGCAGGGGATCGCGCCACAACGCACCGCAAGCCCGCCGGACGCTTCGCTCCCCCGTCCACAGACCTTGCCCCGGGCGCTGCCCACCTGCGTGCTCGCCCTCGGCGCCCATCTGAAAAACAAGGCCTGCCTGGTGGTCGGCGAGCAGGCGTTCTGGTCGGCTGCCCATGGCGACCTGGCCGACGTTCAGGCCTGCACCGCCCTGCAGGCCTCGGTGGATCGCCTGCTGGCGCTGGCACGGGAACAGGGCCACGCCATCCAGGCCGTGGCGCACGACCTGCACCCCGATTTCTTCAGCACCCGGCTGGCGCTGCAGACCGCCGAACGGCTCGGCGTGCCGGCGATCCCTGTCCAGCACCATCACGCCCATGTGGCGGTGCTGCTCGCCGAAGCCGGCTTGACCCAGGCGACGACGGGGCTGTCCCTGGACGGCTACGGCATGGGCAGCGACGGCACGGCCTGGGGCGGCGAACTGTTGCGGGTGGGCACAGACGCATGGCAACGACTCGGCCGCCTGAGCCCGCTGGCCCTGCCCGGCGGCGACAAGGCCGCGCGCGAGCCCTGGCGCATGGCCGCGGCGGTCCTGCATGCGCTGGGCCGAACGGATGAGATCGTGCCACGCTGGTCGGCCGCCGTCGGCGAGACCGCCGCCCAGGGCATTGCGAAGATGCTGGCCCGCGGATTGCGCTGCCCGATGACGTCGAGCGCCGGCCGCTGGTTCGACGCTGCCGCCGCCGCACTTGGCGTGTGCCTGCGCCAGGACCACGAGGCCGAAGCCGCCATCGCCCTGCAGCAACGCGCGCAGGCCTGGCTTGATCGCCAGCCGCCTGACGGCCTGGCCGACCTGGACGCGGTCGCCCGGCACCGTCTGGGCCCTGAGGGTGAACTGGACTTGACCGGCCTGCTGGAGCCTTTGCTGGCGCTCGGTGACCCGGCTGTGAAGCAGGACGAAGACGCCCTCGGTCGCGCCGCGGCGCAATTTCACGCGGCACTGGCCGCGGCGCTGGCCGACTGGGTATGCCACGCCGTCGCAGCGGACGGCGCGCCCTTCGTGGTCGCGCTCTCGGGCGGCTGCTTTCACAACGGCTTGTTGCGCGATCAGTTGCAGCGCAAACTCGCCCAACGCGGCTGGTCCACACTCACCACGGCCGAGCCCGGCGATGCGACACTCGCCCTGGGCCAGGCATGGGTCGCCGCCTGGCAAGTGGTCAACGGTCGCGCCCCTGTCCTGACCGGTTCAAACCCCGGCTGAAGCCATCCCGAAGGAAAACAAATCATGTGTCTCGCTGTCCCCGCCCGCGTGGTCGAATGCCTGGAAGGCGACCGTGCCCTGATCGACCTGGAAGGCGTCCGCATGGACATCTCCGTCGAGCTCCTGGACGACGTTCACCCTGGCGACTACGTGATCGTCCATGTCGGCTACGCCATCGGCAAGCTCGACGAACAGGAGGCGCTGGCCACCCTGAAGGCCATGGCCGCGATGGCGCAGACCGATGCGGCCAGCACCGCGCCATCCGGTCCCCGTGAAGGCGCGCAGCCATGAAGTACGTCGATGAATTTCGCGACGCCGAGCTGGCGCGCGGCCTGGCGCGCGCCATCGCCCAGGCGGTTCAGCCCGGGCGCCGCTACAACCTGATGGAATTCTGCGGCGGCCACACCCACGCCATCGCGCGGCATGGCGTGCGCGGGCTGTTGCCGCCCGAGATCGAGCTGATCCACGGCCCCGGATGCCCGGTCTGCGTGTTGCCCATCGGCCGCATCGACCAGGCCATCGCGCTGGCGCGTGACCATGGCGTGCTGCTCTGCACCTACGCCGACCTGATGCGGGTGCCTGCCTCGGGCGCAACTTCACTCATGAAGGCACGCAGCCAGGGGGCCGACGTGCGCATGGTGTATTCGGCCATCGACGCGCTGAAGCTGGCGCAGCAACACCCCGAACGCGAGGTGGTGTTCCTGGCCATCGGCTTCGAGACCACCACGCCGCCCACAGCGGCGGTGCTGCGCCAGGCCCGCGCGCTGGGTCTGCGTAATTTTTCGGTGCTGTGCAACCATGTGCTGACGCCGCCGGCCATGCGCGGCATATTAGGGCCGGCACCGGGTAGCGAGACTTCAGCGCACCTGCACGGCTTCATCGGGCCGGCGCACGTTTCCACCGTGATCGGCAGCGAGCCCTACCGCTTCTGCGCTGACGAATACCACCGCCCGGTGGTGATCACCGGATTCGAGCCGCTGGACGTGATGCAGGCCGTGCTGATGCTGGTGCGCCAGCTCAACGCGGGCCGCGCCGAGATCGAGAACCAGTTCATCCGCTCCGTGACGCCGCTGGGCAACCAGAAAGCCCAGGCCCTGATGCACGAGGTGTTCGAACTTCGCGACAGCTTCGAGTGGCGCGGACTGGGCAGCCTGCCGCATTCGGCGCTGAAGTTGCGCCCTGACTACGCCGGCTTCGATGCCGAGCAGCGCTTTGCCGCGCCCTACCGCGCGGTCGCCGATGCCAAGGCCTGCGAATGCGGCGCCATCTTGCGCGGCGAAAAGCGGCCGCAGGACTGTCGCGTGTTCGGCACCGTCTGCACGCCCGAGAACCCGATCGGCTCGTGCATGGTGTCGTCCGAGGGCGCCTGTGCCGCCCACTACACCTATGGCCGCTTCATGACCGCGATGCCAACGATTTCAGAGATACCAGGAGCCACTGTATGAGCGCCGTAAAGCCCGGCTACACCCGGCCGCTGGACGTGCGCCATGGCCGCATCGACATGAGCCACGGCAGCGGCGGGCGCTCGATGGTGCAGCTGATCGAGCAGATCTTCCTGAGCGCCTTCGACAACCCCGCGCTGGCCGCGCGCGACGACCACGCCGTGCTGACCACGCCGCCCGAGCTGGCGCTGGGCGGCCAGCTGGTGATGGCCACGGACAGCCACGTCGTCTCGCCGCTTTTCTTCCCGGGCGGCGACATCGGCTGCCTGTCGGTCCACGGCACCGTCAACGACGTGGCCATGGCCGGCGCGCGCCCGCTGTGGCTCTCGGCCGGCTTCATCCTGGAAGAGGGCTTTCCGCTGGCCGACCTGCAGCGCATCGTCATCTCGATGGCGCGCGCCGCCGCCGAGGCCGGCGTGCCGATCGTCACCGGCGACACCAAGGTGGTGCAGGCCGGCAAGGGCGATGGCGTGTTCATCAACACCACCGGTGTCGGCGTGACGCGCCCCGGCGTGCACATCAGCGGGTCGCTGGCGCAGCCCGGCGACGCCATCCTGGTCTCCGGCACGATGGGCGACCACGGCGTGGCCGTGATGTCGGTGCGCGAGGGCCTGAGCTTTGGCACGACGCTGCTGTCCGACACCCAGTCGCTGCACACGCTGGTCGCGGCCATGCTCGACGCGGTACCGGGCATCCACGTGCTGCGGGATCCGACGCGCGGCGGCCTGGGCGCCACGCTCAACGAAATCGCCAGCCAGTCGGGCGTGGGCATGCGGCTCATGGAATCCGCCATCCCCGTGCGCGGCGAAGTGCGGGCGGCCTGCGAGCTGCTCGGCCTGGACCCCTTGTATGTGGCCAACGAAGGCAAGCTGCTGGCGATCTGCCCGGCCGACCAGGCCGATGCCCTGCTGGCCGCCATGCGCGCCCACCCGCAAGGCCGCGACGCCGCGCGCATCGGCAGCGTGGTGGACGACGCCAACCGCTTCGTGCAGATGACCACCGTGCTGGGCGGTCAGCGCATGGTGGACTGGCTGTCGGGCGAGCAGCTGCCGCGCATCTGCTGAAGCCGCCACGCCCCACAGGCCCCGGCGCCCATCAGGCCGCCAAATGCAAGGCCGGTCAACGCAAGTCGAAGCGGTCCAGGTTCATGACCTTGGTCCAGGCGGCCACGAAGTCGCGCACGAATTTTTCGCGCGCATCGTCCTGCGCATAGACCTCGGCCAGCGCGCGCAACTGCGAATTGGCCCCGAAGACCAGGTCCGCACGGGTGGCGGTCCACTTCACCGTACCGCTGCGACGGTCCCGGCCTTCGAACGCGTTGTCACCCACCGGCGTCCAGGCGATGCCCATGTCCACCAGATTCACGAAGAAGTCGTTGCTGAGCCGGCCCACCCGGTCGGTGAAGACACCCTCGCGCGCGCCGTCCACGTTCGCGCCCAGCACCCGCAGGCCGCCCACCAGCACCGTCATCTCCGGCGCGCTGAGCGTGAGCAGCTGCGCCTTGTCGACCAGCAACTCTTCGGGCGCCACGCGGTAAGCCGTCTTCTGCCAGTTGCGAAAACCATCGGCCTGCGGTTCAAGCACCGCGAAGGACGCCGCATCCGTCTGGGCCTCGGTCGCGTCCGTGCGCCCGGGCACGAAGGGCACGGTCACGGTCTGGCCGCCAGCCTGGGCCGCTGCTTCCACGGCGGCGTTGCCCGCCAGCACGATCAGGTCGGCCAGCGACACCTGTTTGCCGCCGTCGTGCGCCGCGTTGAATTCGCGCCGGATGCCGTCCAGCACCGCCAGCACCCGGGCCAGTTGCGCCGGCTGGTTCACGGCCCAGTCTTTCTGCGGCGCCAGGCGGATGCGTGCGCCGTTGGCGCCGCCGCGCTTGTCACTGCTGCGGAAGGTGGAGGCCGAGGCCCACGCCGTGGCCACCAGTTCGCTGACCGACAGGCCGCTGGCCAGCACCCGGGACTTGAGCGTGGCCGCATCCTGCGCGTCGATCAGCGGATGGGCTGCGGCGGGCAGCGGGTCCTGCCAGATCAGTTCTTCAGCGGGCACTTCCGGACCCAGGTAACGCGCCTTGGGCCCCATGTCGCGGTGCGTCAGCTTGAACCAGGCGCGGGCATAGGCGTCGGCGAACTCGTCGGGATGGGCCAGGAAATGGCGCGAAATCTTCTCATAGGCCGGGTCAAGGCGCAGCGAGAGGTCGGCCGTGGTCATCATCGGGCGGTGCTTCTTCGTCGGGTCGTGCGCGTCGGGGATCATGTCTTGCGGCGCCACGTCTTTGGCCCGCCACTGGTGGGCGCCGGCCGGGCTCTTCACCAGTTCCCACTCGTACTTGAACAGGGTCTTGAAGTAGCCCATGTCCCAGGTCGTGGGATTGGGTTTCCAGGCGCCCTCGATGCCACTGGTGGTGGTGTCCACCCCTTTGCCGCTGCCCAGCGCGTTGATCCAGCCCAGACCCATTTCTTGCATCGGCGCACCTTCGGGCGCGGGACCGACGAGCTTGGGGTCGCCCGCGCCGTGGGCTTTGCCGAAAGTGTGGCCGCCGGCCACCAAGGCCACGGTCTCGTAGTCGTCCATCGCCATGCGCGCAAAGGTTTCGCGCACGTCGCGCCCGGAAGCCACCGGATCGGGGTTGCCGTTGGGGCCTTCGGGGTTCACGTAGATCAGGCCCATCTGCACGGCGGCCAGCGGGTTTTCGAGCTCGCGATCGCCGCTGTAGCGCTGGTCGCCCAGCCACTCGGCCTCGGCGCCCCAGTAGATGTCCTCCTCGGGCGCCCAGATGTCCTCGCGGCCGCCGCCGAAGCCGAAGGTCTTGAAGCCCATCGATTCCATGGCCACGTTGCCGGCCAGGATCATCAGGTCGGCCCAGGAGAGGGCGTTGCCGTACTTGCGCTTGATGGGCCACAGCAGGCGGCGCGCCTTGTCGAGGTTGCCGTTGTCGGGCCAGCTGTTCACGGGCGCAAAACGCTGGTTGCCGGTGCCGGCGCCACCGCGGCCATCGGCCGTGCGGTAAGTGCCGGCGCTGTGCCAGGCCATGCGCACGAACAGGCCGCCGTAGTGGCCCCAGTCGGCGGGCCACCAGTCCTGCGAATCGGTCATGAGCGCCACCAGGTCCTGCTTCAGCGCCGCATAGTCCAGCGTGCCGAAGGCATGGGCGTAGTCGAAATCCGCGCCCAGCGGACTGGACGCGGGCGCGTGCTGATGCAGGATCGCCAGGTTCAGCTGGTTTGGCCACCAGTCCCGGTTCGAACGGGTACCGGCGGTGGTACGGGCGCCGTGCGCGCCGGCAAAGGGACATTGGGCCGCGGGGTTGGACGGTGTGCTCATGGATGATCTCCGGAGTCAGGTGGAAAAAAAGTGCAGCCGTTCAATAGGCTGTCGCGAGGGCTGCCAGGGTGTCCAGCCAGGCAGCGAAAGCGGTATGTTTCGTCGTCATGGTTAGGCTTTTGGAAGTTTGAAGCCCGAACTTTAGGCCTCGCCTTTAGAAAAGTAAATTCGATTGATTGAATCAATGCAATAGGAAAAGCCAATACACACATCCATCCCTGTCAGCGCCGCCACACGGGCCGTGCCCGCGGGACGGGTCAGATGAGCAAAGAAACCGCGCCGGAAAACGTCAGGAAGGCCGCCGCCGTGGACACCAGGATGATGCGGGCGATGCGCCCGTTGTCCGCGCCAAAGCGCTCGGCCAGCAGCGAGACGTTGCTGGCGCTCGGTAGCGCCGCGATCAGCACCATGACCGTGAGCGCAAACGGGTCCAGCGGCACCCCGAGCGCCACCGCCGTCGCGCCCACCAGCAACACCAGCAGCGGGTGGAGCAGCAGCTTGATGGCGGCCACCGGCAGGTAGTCGCCCAGCGGAACGGGCGGGTGGGCATGCAGGGCCGCCAGCATCTGGGAGCGCGCCAGCACCGCACCGATGGTGAACAGCGCCACCGGCGAAGCGGCGTCGGCCAGCAGACCCACCGTCTTGTTGACCGGCCCGGGCAGCTCCAGGCTCACCGCGGAGGCCACCGCGCCGAGCAGGATGGCCCAGGGCAGCGGATTGAACAGCATGCCCTTGAGCGCCTTCTGGGCGGCATGGGCAAAGCCGTGCTCGTCGGCGCTGTCCAGCTGCGAGAGCGCGATGCACAGCGAGGTGGTGATCACCATGTCCACCATGATGGTCACGATGATCGGGCCGGCCGCGCGCGGCCCCAGCAGAGCCACCAGCAGCGGCACGCCCATGAAACCGGTGTTGGGAAACGCGGCCACCAAAGCGCCGAACGAGGCATCGTTCCAGCCGATGCGCGCGTTCAGGCTCGTCGCCACGGAAAAGCCCACGATGATCAGCGCGCAAAGCAGCCAGGTGAAGAACACGCTGGCATCGAGCAACTGGGCGATCGGCGTGGTGGCGCCAAAGCGGTACAGCATGCACGGCAGCGCAAAGAACAGCACAAAGCCGTTGAGCCCCGAAATCGCTTCCAGCGGCAGCATGCGCCGGCGCGCCGCGATGTAGCCGGCCAGCACCAGCGCGAAGAAGGGGAAAGTGACAAGCAGGATGGACAGCACCGGGGCATTCTCTCAGCTTGCGCCTGGAATTTCCGGTTTAATCATGGGATGCAAAAGATCAAGATTGAATCCGTGTGGCGCGGCACGGCGGATTGCATGCACTGCAGCCTGCGCCACCTGGCGTTGTTCGGCGACCTTGAGGAAGAAGATTTCCACCTGATTCACGCGCCGATCGATGACCTGCATTTCAAGCAGGACGCCGCGCTGTATGGCGAAGGCAGCCCCTCAAAGGGGGTGTACACGCTGCGCAGCGGCATGGTCAAGCTGGTGCGCGTCACCTCCGACGGACGCCAGCGCATCGTGCGGGTGCTGCGCCCCGGCGATGTGGTCGGGCTCGAAGCGCTGGCCACCGCGCATTACGACAGCGAGGCGGTGGCCTTGACCGATGTGTCCGTCTGCCGGATTCCCCTGGAAGTCATTCAATCGCTGGAGGCCCACAGCGAACACCTGCACCGCAAGCTCACGCTGAAATGGCGGCAGACCCTCAAGGAGGCGGACGACTGGCTCGCCGACCTGAACTTTGGCTCCGCCCGCCAGCGGGTTGCCAACTGCATTCTCAAGATGAGAAGCGCGTGTGATGGTCGCATTTCCACGCTGTTTGGACGCGACGACATGAGCGCCATGCTCGACCTGAAACCCGAGACCGTCAGCCGCGAGATTTCGCGCCTGGTGCGTGAGTCCGTGATCGAGCCGCTGGACAAGCAAGGCCGGCTCTACCGGGTGCTGCAGGTCGAGCGTCTGCAGGCGCCGGACTAGTGTTCCGTGGCCTCGCACGAGGCCTGCGCTAAGGGGCGAAATCCTGGACCCACCGGCGTTCTTTGACGCCGGTCAAATTCACGCGAAATACCTGAAAACTGCTGATTTAAATCAGTTCTTTGCCATTTTTGCAGGCGGAAACTTGTCTTGGGGTTAGTTATTTCTTTCTTCGTTTTACCCAGGAGCTCGTATGAAACTCAATATCAGACATGGCAAGAAAGCCTTTGCGCTGACCGCCATGGCAGTGGTGACAGCCGCTATTGCGGCTACAGCCATCACAGTCAAGGAACCGTTCGCCGTGAGCGACGGCGTCATGGGCGACAAGCCCAAATTGCAGCGCGCGGGTGATGGCACACTGGTCGTCGCCTATGGCGACTCGCCAGCCGGCGCGGGCATGGTGTATGACGTCAAGGCAGCCGAAGAGCGCACCGCGCGTGACCTCTTCGTCAAGACTTGCAAGCCGGGGACCACGCGGCCTGATGCAGTCGTTCGGACTTGCGATGTGAAAGCCGACTGGTCGGCAGCGCTCAACGTGTCGAAATCGGCGACGCTTCAAAGCACCGGCATTTATGACTGGCGTGGCACGCTGGGCGACCCGACGACCTATCCCGGCGACATCGACAAGGCCAACATCAAGACCAGCGGCCCGATGATGGTGCTGACCTGGGTCAGCAAGTACTGCCCCGGCGGCAATCAACGTGCCATCCAGTATCTGGAACGCGACAGTCGTGTGATTCCGTTCTCGTGCACGTACACGTCTTACTCCACGACCAAGGGCGCCACCTGGAGTGCGCCGATCCAGTTGAGCAGCGGTGAGCGCGATGCCATTCAGGACGCCAGCAGCGGTACTATTGGCACTGACCCGGCCAATCTGACCACCTACAACAAGGGCCAGATCAACATTTCCTGGCAGGAAGACCCGCAGGGCCTGCAACTCGGTGAAGCCGACGGCCCTGGCGACGGCGCATCCGGTGCCAATGTCAATGGCGGCACCGATGTGTGGTATGCCTACGCAACCGTGGATCTGAGCGTGCCCAGCACGCCGGTTGACGATTTCGTGCTGACCCCGGCCGTGCGACTGACCGACAACTGGCAAGGCCTGTACGGCATCAACGGCTCGGTGAACTACATCTACGACGGCGCAGGCGTCAATGTCGCTGAGACACTGATTGAAAAAGGCCAGGCCGGCGCTGCACGTCCGAACATCGGCATGGTGGGCACCACTTCCATCATTGCCTATGAAGAAACCAAGGGTTCGGTCGGTCTGGATGACGGCAAATTCATCCGGTACCATGCATTCCCGTACAACACGCCCCTGGTGGCAGGCAACAATGTGGGCTGCATCATCAGCGACCCAACCAAGAATGCCCGCCGCGTGCGCTTCCTGACGCAGAGTCCGACCGATGCCGGTACCGGTGGCATCCAGCTCGGCATATTCTGGAAGGAAGGCGCCTACGACAAGGGTGGCCCTTCGGACATCCGGGTACGCCGTGGCATGGGGGGTCTGCAGAGGGCCAATATGGTGCCTGCGGTGGATGCAGCCTGTGCAACGTCTGACTACGCCACCGCGATCGCGCTGACCAGCGCCAAGGGTGACAACATCAGCAGCCAGGCCCCGATCGCGACCACGGCCAACCTGACCGATGACACCGAGTTGAACTACACCGAAAATGCCTTGGCCCACCGTGGTGTGTTGCGCGGCCAGGACATGTGGATCGGCTACAGCTACACCAGCGACCTCGTCAAGCTCTGGGCCCAGCTGGACAACTACAACTTCTGGATTCGCAAGTTCAACGTGACCACCGGCTGGGACAACCCGAAGAACGTGACCAACATCGCGGACAAGAACATCAACGTTCGTGAACCGCGCATCTTCGGTACGCCCAAGAGCAACCAGACGACCTGCCCGACCGGCATTCCGACCGACCCGACCACGACCAATGTGGCGGACTGCCAGAACCCCAACGTGGTGTACCTGGCCTGGGGCACGCAGACCAACGTGTCGCCTTACGACCCGGTGGGTGGGCAGGACTTGGGTGAGTTCATTACCGTGAGTCAGGATTCTGCCGCGACCTTCGCACCCATCGTCAAGCTCTCCACCGTGCAGGGCGTGGTGTATGGCGACGTTGAAGCGGCCTACGAGTCGCAGCCCGTGACGCGCCCGGACGGTACGCGCTTCTATGCGGTGTGGAACCAGAAGAACCTGACCACGCTCGCCACGGTCGCGGAATACGTCAGCGGTGACGTGGTCCAGGTGGCTGATCCTGTGGCGCCGGCTGTGCCAGTTGCGCCAGTGACTCCGGTCGAGCCGGCCACTGCGGTCGTATACGATGGCGGTGGTGGCTGTACCACGGCCCCGGGCGAGGCGCCGTTTGACCCAGTGCTGCCACTGCTGGCGGCCCTTGGCCTGGCTGGACTGGGCGTGCGGCGCCTGCGCAGGAACTGAGCCGCGCCAGAGAATTCACGGGGCGTGGGGCCCCGGATTCTCCCAAGCGCCGTCTGGCAACAGGCGGCGCTTTCTTCATGGGCGGCGAGAACTCTACCGCGACCGCGCTGGCTTCGTGCGGGTGTGAAAAAAGTCCGGGTTGCCACAGATTGTGTTGCCTATCGACAAATTACCCCCGGGTGTACTGACATTTGTCAAGACTCTACTGATTCTGCGAGCGCAATATATATCTTGTAAGGGTAGGTAAATGGTTCTTCTTGTCTTTCGAAAGGGACGTCATGAAACACACTAAATTTCTCAACTTCCGGCCCAGCGCGCTGAGCCTGGCGCTTATTGGCATGGCGATGGCGGGCAGCGTGAATGCCGGCGTCATCAACAACAGCAACAGTGTGGCGGCGGGTGGCTTTGTCGGCGCCTGTACCTCGACGCCAGGCAGCACGGTGGCCAATGCCGCCTGCGTGGGAGCCGTGAACCTCGGCAATGTCGATGTCCAGCTGTTCCACATCGATCCCATTGATCCTACGATAACAACCGTTTTCGGCACGATCGACCCGGCCACCGGCGCCTACCCCACGATGACTGTGGGCGACAGCTACGTGAGCCTGATCAACGATGGTCTCGCGCTCATGGCGAAACTGACGGGCAAGGTCTGGCCGGTGGGCAGTCCGATGGGCGTCAAGGCGGTCAACAATGACCCCTATGTCAAATCCGGCAAGCCCGTCAACTGCCTGATCAACACCTCGTTCCTGAGCCCGACCGACAGTCTGGACCCGCTCTCGGCCTATCTGGATTCGGCGAACCCGAGGCCGGTCATCTGTTCCAGCCCGTTCCAGACGCACAAGCGCTTCAAATTCGCCATGCAGCCCGCCACCGTGGACGGCGTGGCCGATGGTGCGGACGGCAAGGGCATCGATGTGGTCTTCAACGTGACCGATGACACCACGCTGCGGCCCTACCAGGTGTTCAGCAAGATCGACAACTACACGGGCAAGCGCCTCAAAGGCTACAAGATCGTGGTGGGCAAGGGCCGGGGCACGGATTTCAAGCCAGCGAGCGAACTGGGCATTGCGGACAAGCTGCATATCTCCCTGGGCGTAGCCGAGGGGTCACTGCATGGAAAGGTGAAGCCCCTCCCTCTGGATGGTTCGGATATCTTTGAAGAAGACGGCTTGGCCACTTTCTCGCATGGTCTCTTTGGCGCGCCTGACAAGCATTTCCAGCAGAACGGGTTCTTTGACAGCCGGACGGCTGGATTCAACGTGGCGCAGACCTGCTCGGTCCTGCCCTGCACGACCTATGCCAACCCCTTCGTCGGTGGTGCGCCGCTGATCAATTCCGACACCATCTACTCCACGACCGCGATGCCGAACAACTACGCATCGCTGTTTGGCGACTGGGTGCCGAGCACGTGGGCGCCCAAGGGCATCTTCTGGGATTTCGACAACGACCCGGCCACGGACGCCGATCTCGTCGCCTACTGGAACGGCACTGCGTGGGTGAAGAACTTTGACTCCGGTTTTGCCACGGTCCCTGCTGACGAACTCAACACCTGGGCCAAGGACCCGCTCTATGCCGTTGCGACCGTTGAAGACACGCTGAACCTGGGCATCAACTACATCGTGAAGGTGGGCGATGGCATCGGCCCGGATTTCACCGTGCGCATCATTCCGGTGGTGGCCGATACGCAAGTGCCGCCGGTCTACGTGGCGACTCCGGCGCCGCCGCTGGTGTATGTCACGGCGGACCCGGTGATCGTGCCCTACGTTCAGGCGCCTCTGGTGGTTCTGCCTGACCCGATCGAAGAAATCATGGCCGAGCTGACCAACCCGCCGCTGGTGGTTGCGGTCGCACCGGTTGAGCCGGTGGTGCCCCTTGCCACCGACGGTGGTGGTGGCTGTACCACGGCCCCGGGCGAGGCCCCGTTTGACCCGATGCTGCCATTGCTGGCGGCCGTTGGCCTGGCCGGCCTGGGCGTTCGGCGCCTGCGCAGGAACTGAGCCGCGCCAGAGAATCCACGGGGCGTCGGGCCCCGGATTCTCCCAAGCGCCGTCTGGCAACAGGCGGCGCTTTTTTCATGGGAAGATTGCTGCCGTGACCGCACCCGCTCCCCCGCCCCCGCCAGCCCCTTCGCCGCCACCCGGCCTGCTGCAGGAATGTGGGCTGGCACGGCCCCAGCCCGCGCTGACCGCCTGGCCGCCCGACGCGCATCTGGCACTGGCGCTGGCGCTGGCGCTGCCGGTCTGGGTGGCGCTGGGCCTGCTGGTCGGCGGGCGCATGCACGCGCCTGCGGGCTGGGCCGCCTGGGCTTCGTTCGTGCTGGTTCAGCCCCTGCTGGAGGAACTGGTGTTTCGCGGCATCCTGCAGGGCCAGGCCCTGCGGCTGACCACCCGGCAGGGCGTGGCGCGGCGGCTGGGGCCGGTCACGCTGGCCAACCTGCTGGTGTCGGTGGCCTTTGTGGCGCTGCACTTGCGCGCGCAACCGCTGGCCTGGGCGCTGGCGGTGATCGTGCCCTCGCTGGTGCTGGGCCACCTGCGCGAGCGCATGGGCAGCGCCTGGCCCGCGGTGCTAGTGCATGCCATCTACAACGCGGGCTTCGGGCTGACCGCCTGGCTGGTGCAGGGCTGACCGCAACTCACGCCCACTTGCGCACGGCAAATTTCAACGCCGACGGCGGCCACAGGCGGCTTCGATTGATAAAGATCAGCCCGGTTCACCTCCAGCCCGTTCTAATCCAACAAGTCCCATTTCCTCTCAGCTGTCCGCTGTCAATTTTGAAACACCGATCCTCGCGGATCCTTTTCTGGAGCTTGAACCATGTCAAAAGCCACTGCCGCCCCCAAGACACCGAGCGCCGGGAAGGCCGCCAAATCCAGTCCTGCTGTCGCGAAAAGCCCAGCCAGAGCGCCCAAGGCGGCGAGCACCAGCACCGCGAAGGCTGCGGTGCCTCGTGCCAGAAAAGCCGCTGCTCCGAGTCCTGCCGAAGTGAAAAGCCCGGCCAAATCGCCCAAGCCCGTCGCCGCCCGAGCCAAAAAGGCCGCCAGCGCGCCGCTGCAAGATGAGCTGCGTCGTCGCTATGTCGCTGAAGCGGCCTACTACATCGCCGAGCGGCGCGGTTTTCAGGGACGCCCGTCGGAAGACGACTGGTTCGAAGCGGAAGAGCAGATCGGGCGGCAATTCAGCCCACGCGGGTTGAAGCCCTGAAAAAGGCCGGGCAGTTGCCCGGCCTTTTTTGATCGTGGTGCCCGTCAGCTCTTGAGCACCCGATGGGAACCGTCGGGTGCCTCACGATGTTGATCTTCCCGCAAGCTGTCAATTGGCAGGAAAAAAAGGGCGCCCATTTGGGCGCCCTTTTAGTGTGACAGCACACTTTTATGCAGCTGCTCTGCAGCGGAGTGCTTGGTCTACTTCACATCAATGTCAATGTAGACCTCGGTGTCCGATACGCGTACACCGTTGGTGGCTGTTTTCATGAACGTGTTGTTGGCCGGGTTGCCGGTTCCGAACGCCGAAGTCGGATCGAGCTTGAATGTGACCCGGTACTGGCCGGCGCTGGAACCTGAGGTTACGGGATCCCAGACAAAGCCGTAGGTGAAGTTGCCGGATACGGGGATCTCGCCTGACAGCTTGTTGAGGCCGTCGGGGACTGCCAGATCAAACAGGGCCTGGTCGACGATCGCTGCGCCCGGTACACCGCCGGCGTCCAGCTTCTGGAGCGTCAGACGGGCATTGGTCGCGAAGACAAAGGCGGTGGTGGTGGTGGTGGCGATGCCGGTGGTTCCCTGCAATTCAGTTATCCCCGAACCAGACAGGAGCTTCATCGGGTAAACCGTCATGGGGGTGGTCAAGGTCTTGCTCAGAACCATCTCAATCCTGATTTTGGACCCTGCACTGAGGGTGGCGCTGACCAGGTTGTCGCCCCACTTGGCGATCACATCCTGCGGTGTCGCCGCGCCTTTGGCCCATTCGCCCTGCCAGGTGTTGATGGACTTCTGCTCGTAATACAAAGGGTCCATCTTGGAGGCAACAGGCAAATACGGCAGAGTAGTCCATGGGACTGTGAGGCCCAGCATGGCTGTCACTTCGGCGGGCAGTGGGCGCAATCCGGTGTTGTAGTCGATTAGCGTCACGTCTGAGACTGTCCAGCTTTTCAGCGGATCGAGGGCCAGATTGGTGATGCCGATATCGTCCGCAAAGATCAGGGCCGCTGAAAAGTTGTTGCCATAGGTTTTGGCGACGAGAGGTCCGGTCACACTGTCGCTTGCCACAGAGGATGGCGTCTCGCCGCCGGCGTTTTTGGCTGCGACCACATAGTAGTAAGTGGTATTGGCTCCTGGCAAACCGATGTCGGTGTAGCTGTAGGGGGTTGTCTGTGTCGTGACCGCAGGTATCGAGGCGACGAAGTTGGCCGCGTCGACCAACGTCGTCGTAGTGGTTGCGGTTGTGCTGCGGTAGATTTCATAAGTCACTGGCAGGCCAGCAGTGGCTGATGCGGCTGGCGGCGACCACTGCAGGGTCGCTACATTCTCGCCACCTGTCACGGTCAATGCGGTCGGTGCCCCCGGTGGTGGTATCGGTTTGGTCACCTGGGCGCTTGCCACTGTGGACGGCGTCTCGCCGCCGGTGTTCTTGGCGGTGACCACAAAGTTATAAGTATTGTCTCCTGCCAATCCAAGGGCGGTATGGGAGTAGACGGCTTGACCGCTTACCACGGGTATCGTTTTGACAAGGTTGGCCGGGGCGACTATCGTCGCGGCGGTGGTTGCGGTTGTGCTGCCGTAGATCTCATAACTGTCCGGCAGGCCGGCCGTGGCCGAGGCGGCTGGCGGCGACCACTGAAGGGTCGCTAGATTCTCGCCACCCGTCACTGTCAATGCGGTCGGTGCCCCCGGTGCAGCGACGGTCACCGGTGGTGGAACGGATGAGTCTGAAGAGGATGAGTCGCCACAGCCTGAGAAAGACAGGGCCGTCAGGCAGGCTACGGCAAACATTGAAACACCCGACACGAATCGCTGCCAGCGCGAAGGGTCAGTTCTGTACGACTTCATGATAGACCTCCGTTAAAAACCACACTGAAAAACCTGCCCGGTGAACGCCCGGCCGGCTATGACCGGGTGTTCTCCGCACTGTTTACTTGAGAACCACCAAGCCACCCGCGCCGGCAGCCACATAGACACGCCCGTTATTGATGGCAGTGGCCGCTGCGCCACCGACCACGCCCTTGATGGCCAACAACTTCGGCGCAGCGACATCGCTCCAGTCCAGCTTGACGACACCGGCAGCGCCGTACGCCACGTAGAACAGAAGCTTGGCCTTGTCGAGCGTGACCAAGGTGCCCGTTACGTCGTAGAAGGGCGCGTTGGCGGGGAAGAGCTGGGGCGTCATGTACAGCGCACCACCATCCACCGTTTCATAGCCGGCCAGCTTCTGCAGTTTCAGATAACCTGTCGCGGTCGGCCGGCATTCGCCCACGCCGCCTTGCTTGGCACTCAGCTTGGTCACGTCGGTGATGGTGGCGCAGACATCGGCGGCCTGCCCGGCCGGCACGACAAGCGGCCGCTCGTCTTTCGCGGGCCGGATCAGGTCGGCCATGCGGTAGGCCACCAGGCCGAAGCTGTCGTAGCTGAAGTAGGCCAGGTCGCCCACCACGTGCACGTCCACGCTCTTGCCATCGGCCGAGCCAAATGCGTTGTCGTCGTCAGCCTTGAGGGGCTCGAAGGTCTTGATCAGCTTGTCGATACCCAGATCCGTCGCCTGTCCGCTGGCAAGGAAAGCCGTCATGTCGACCACCGAGATGCCATAAGCACCGGCCGCAACCACCGCATAGGTCTTCTGGGTGGCAGTGTCCGTCCACAGCTTGACCGATGCCGCTCGGCCCACCGGGGGCTTGCCACTCGTCCCCAGCGAGTCACCGATGTTGGCGACCACGCTCGCGTCCGTACCGGGAACTGCCGTGGTGTCATACACCGTCAGGCCGTTGTCGCCGTCGGCGACGATGGCGTACTTGCCGGAGAAAACCACGCCATAGGCATGGTCCTGACCGGTGACCTTGTTTGTTCCGATGCTGCCAGCTTCGGTGTTGTGCTCGAAGACGCCGCCGTATGCGTTCAGCAACGCAGGCGCACCCACTGCCGCGCTTCCGCTGTTGACGGCCGACACATTGACGCGGCGCATGCCCAGGCTCTGGCTCATCACGTAGGCCTGGTTCGGATCGGCGCCGAAGCCCACCTTGAAGGCGTGCGGTGTCGGCAACACGTCGACGCCCAAGGTCGGGTACTCGTCTGTCAGCGTATTGGCCACCAGATGAAGTTCGTCAATCGGGGTCGTGCCATTGGCGATGCGCCAGACACTCACGCCGTGCGGCCCGTCGGCCAGATAAAGGAAGTTGCCTGAAACGGTCACGCCCTCGGCATGGCCGATGGCGATCGGCTCCCCGGCGCTGCCATCGATCTTCGCGCCCACCTCGTTCGTGCTGACCAGATTCACAGGTACTGCAAAGCGGTTGACCACTGCAATGCCTGAGTTTTGCTCGAGGTCGACAAAGTCGACATAGCTCACACCACCCGCACCCGAGGACTGCACGGCTTCCACCTGGCCGATGGCGCAGGTGCCGGTGGCCATGCAAGGCATCAGGAACAGCGCGCCGCCGTGCCCGTTGATCTCGCCCGTCGCCAGCCGTAACGGTGCGGTGTAGTTCTTCCCATCAGGAGCGACGAGGAACGCCGGTAGCGACTCCTCGCCCACCGGCACGGGGGTCATGTCGTAGGACGTGACGAACTCGTAGTCTGGCCAGAAGACCGTCTTCGTGTCGGTGTCGTTGATAAAGCCGCCACTGCCATTCTTCCACTTGGCATTCGGGTCTTCAGCGCCGCTCACCACCACCAGACCGGCGAAGTGGTCGGTGTAGTAGGCCTTGTAGTTCGCGCTGCCTACCGCATCGGGCACCACGCGCACGTCCATCACACCGGCTTCCTTGAGCATGCCGGAGCCAAAGTGGGAAAGGATGCCCTTCTTGTCGACGTTGATCGGCGGTTCGTCCGGGCCGTGGGCCGGCGCTGCCGGCACAAAGCCGAGATAGGTTGGCTTCGTGCTTGCCGATGCGTTGGTGACGTCCACCGCCACCAGGCCGCCCAGCGAGTAGGCGATATAGGCCACCGTCCTGGTCGTCCCCATCGGCGTGCTTGGCGGCAAATCCACCAGGTCCATCGTGCGGGCGTTGTAGTAGTACTTGCCGTAACGGTCGAACTCGGCCCAAGGGTAGAAGATGCGGTCGTTCTTGTTGCCCAGCTCTTCGGCCGCCTGCAAGTAGGTCGGCATGCCGTCGGCGGGATCAACAACGCCGACAGTCGCGAGATCAACGCCGCCAGCGACCACGCCGGGAAGCAGTTCGGCTTTGGGGCAGGCGATCTTGCGTTTCGGGTAGCCGAACCAGTCTTCCTGCGCGAGGTTGGTGCAGTCGGTGTAGAGGTTGTAGGCGCCTGTTGCGGTCAGGTCAGCCGGGTTGTAAATGCTGATGCCCAGGAAGCCCAGCGCTGCATAAAGTTTGCCACCATGCATCTTCAGGCTCTGCGGACCGCCCCAGGGGCTTTCGCCCGCGTACGTCAGAGTCCACAACTGCGGACCGTCGATGGAGAGCACGCCGTCGGCGGTGGCGCCCATCAGGTTCGACAGCTTGGTCTTCTGGATGCCAAAGGCGCCGTTGGCGATCAGCAGCTGGTCGTCGCCGGGATCGGCGGTGGGAACCGTCTGATCGTCATAAAACAGCAGGTCATTGACGGGTCCGGAGGCCAGCGGCACGGTGGCCGCCAGTTCGGTAAAGACAGTACCGCCGCCATCCGAGTAGGTGTACGCAGGCGGCAAATAGTTCACCGTCATGGTGCGCAGATAGGCCGGAGCCGCCGGGGTGGTGATATCCACCACGCCAATGCCTTTGCCCCCCATGGACAGCAGGGCGTAATTCTTGCCACCGTAGGCCTTGAGCACCGTGATGCGCTGGATGTAGCCCGGCACCCTGATCTCGCTGACCACGTCCTTGCTCATGCCAACCTTGGTCACCGCGAAGCGATTGGCCATGCTGTACAGCGTCCAGTCAGTTCCGGCGTCGCTGTAGAGCGTCACGGCCTGCGTGGCACCGCCGACCAGCGCCGCGTCGGCGTCAATGAAGGCCTCGATGATGGTCGGGTAGGTCGGTGGCGCCCCGGGCAGGTCGCCGGGCAGTGTCCCGGTCAGTTCATCAAACGTGGAACTTGTGCTGGAACCGCATCCCGCCAGCATCATGACCAGCGTCGACGCGGCGGCTGCCATACAGGCGGCGTGCCAGCGCCTCCCCGAAAGGAACCCCTGATTCTTGACTCGCATGTTGATCTCCCCAAAAACACGTTTGCGAATGCAACCGTCAAGAGAACTTTGAACTTGTCAACATCTAGCGCATTGATTTTTATCAGGGAAGGTGTTTTTGTCTCCACTTCGCAACAAATGCCTGGCGTTATGGGCTGCCGCGAGCGTGGAAGGTGTGGCGCTGGCCAAAAACACCTTGCCCTCAAGGTGCCATGGCGCTGCGGTCATGCCTCAACCGCCGCAGGTCTCGCTGGCGGCATTGGCAATGGCATCCCACTCGGCCTGGGTGATGACCTGGGGCACGTAGGTGACGCCTTGTGCGAGCAGCTGCCCGTTGAAGGCGCGCAGGTGGTTGCCCGAGCCGCACAACAGGCTGCTGTACACCTGCAGGATGTCGGCCTCGTCGGTGACGGCCTTCTTCTCGTTGATGTCGTGAATGTCGGTTTCCTCGATCAGCGCGCCCACCTTGAGCGCGTCGATCAGGCTGGGTTGACCCATGGCGATCAGCGTGTTGTACAGGGACTGCAGCGCGGGGTCTTCAAACACACCGGGTGCCTTGCCAGCGGCCGGATCGGCGATGCCGTACTTGACCAGCAGGGCCAGGATGGTTTCGGTGTGGGTGGTCTCACTCACCGCGATCTGGCTGAAGACGTTGGCGCCCCAGACGTTGTACAGCGCCACATAGACGTCGTGGGCCAGCTTTTCTTCCTCGCGCATGAACTTCAGACCGGCGATCTCTTCGGGCGACAGGGCGGCCACCGGGGTGGTTGCGGTGGATGCGGTGGGTGCGGCTGCCTGGCTGGGCGCCAGTGTGTCCGGGGTCGCCGTGCTGGCCAGCTCATCGCCGCCGCCACAGGCCGTCAACACGGGCGCGAGGGTGATGGCGCCCAGTGAGGCGCCGAGGTAGTGCAGAAATTGTTTACGTTTCATGACTCTTTCCTTTCCATGCGGTACGGGGGTACCGCTCGTGCCCTGAAGGTTAGGGATGCCACGCCCGGGCGCCGCTGAGGCATCTCAATTGAAAAAGCCATAGATGTGAGCAAATGTGATGAGCAAAGACGCCTGTTAACCGCCGGTTACATTTCTGGCGCAAGCTGCGCGCTTTTCTGGCCGGCCCGCGCGCATCGGCAGGGCCCGGGCCACGGCCCCCTGCCCCGGTATGATTCGCCGCTCTGCCCAAACCCGTCCTCGCGCCTCGTTTCGCCCTCCTCCCGCATGTCGTCCGGTCTCAATCTCGCCCAGCAGGAAGCCGTGAACTTCATGCACGGCCCCTGCCTGGTGCTGGCGGGCGCCGGCTCCGGCAAGACGCGGGTGATCACGCACAAGATCGCCCGGCTGATCCAGGCCGGCATGGAGCCGAAGCGCATTGCGGCCATCACCTTCACCAACAAGGCCGCTGCCGAGATGCGCGAGCGCGCCAAGGGACTGATCGGCCGGGGTGCCAAAGAGGTATTGATCTGCACCTTCCACGCCCTGGGCGTGCGCATGATGCGCCAGGACGGCGCGGTGCTGGGCCTCAAACCCCAGTTCAGCATCCTGGACGCGGACGACGTGACCAGCATCCTGAAGGACTGCGGCGGCACGGTCGACGCCGCCACGGCACGCCAGTGGCAGTGGGCCATCAGCCTGTGGAAGAACACCGGGCTGAACGCCGCGCAGGCCCTGGCCCAGGCGAAGGACGACAGCGAGCGCGTCACCGCGACGATCATGGCGCGCTACGAGGAGCGGCTGAGCGCCTACCAGAGCGTGGATTTCGACGACCTGATCGGCCTGCCGCTCAAGCTGCTGGCAGAGTACCCGGACGTGCGCGCCAAGTGGCAGGCGGCGCTGGGCCATGTGCTGGTGGACGAGTACCAGGACACCAACGCCACCCAGTACGAGGTGCTCAAGCACCTGGTGGGCGAACGCGGGCGTTTCACTGCCGTGGGCGACGACGACCAGTCGATCTACGGCTGGCGCGGCGCCACGCTGGACAACCTGAAACGCCTGCCGCAGGATTTTCCGCAGCTCAAGGTGGTGAAGCTGGAGCAGAACTACCGCTCCACCAGCGCCATCCTGCGCGCGGCCAACAACGTGATCGGCCCGAATCCCAAGCTCTACCCCAAGACGCTGTTCAGCGAGCTGGGCGAAGGCGAGCCGGTGCGTGTGGTGGACGCCGACAACGAGGAGCACGAGGCCGAGCGCACCGTGGCCCGCATCCTGTCGCTCCGCGCTGCGGGTGGCACGGCTGCCGCAGCGCCGGGCCGCCCCAAGCAAGGCACGGCCCCCTCGGGGGGCAGCGCAGCACACGAAGTGGCCAGCGTGGGGGCAGCGGTGCCATGGCGCAACTTTGCCGTGCTGTACCGCGCCAACCACATGGCCAAGCCCTTCGAGAAGGCGCTGCGCCGCGCGCAGATTCCGTACAAGGTGTCGGGCGGCCAGAGCTTCTTCGACCGCGCCGAGATCAAGGACCTGTGCGCCTGGTTTCGCCTGTGGGTCAACAACTCGGACGACCCGGCCTTCCTGCGCGCCATCACCAGCCCGAAGCGCGGCATCGGCCACCAGACGCTGCAAAGCCTGGGCGAGTTCGCCGGCAAGTACAGGCTGAGCCTGTTCGCCGCGCTGTTCTCACACAGCCTGCCCGCTGCCTTGCCGGCGCGCGCCACGGGCAGCCTGCACGAGTTCGGCCGCTTCGTGAACGACCAGGAGTACCGCGCCCGCCATACCCACGGCGCGGAGGCGGCGCGCGCCTTCCTGACCGACTGGCTGAAAGACATCGGCTACGAAAAACACCTCTACGAGGGTGAAGAGAACGAGAAGGTGGCTGCTGCGCGCTGGACCAACGTGATCGAGTTCTGCGAGTGGATGGGCGGACGCTGCGGAGGGGAAATCGACGACGCGGCTGGCGTCACGACTTCCAGCGAAAAGAAGAGCCTGCTGGAAGTGGCCCAGACCATCTCGCTGCTGTCCACCCTGAACGAACGCGAGCAGGACCCCGACGTGCTGACGCTGTCCACGCTGCACGCGTCCAAAGGGCTGGAGTGGCCGCACGTGATGCTGGTCGGCGTGAACGAGGGCCTGCTGCCGTTCAAGCTCGGCGAGGACGAGGACGCCTCGGGCAAGGCCGGCGGGCCGATGAGCGAGGGCATCGTGCAGCGCCTGCAGGAGGAGCGCCGCCTGATGTACGTGGGCATCACCCGCGCGCAGCGCACCCTGGCCGTGAGCTGGACCAAGCGCCGCAAGAAGGGCCGCGAAACGGTGGCCGCGCTGCCCAGCCGCTTCATTGCCGAGATGGCGCTGGACCAGGCCACCACGCGTGAAGACCCGCGCGAGAAGCTGCGGGCCCTGCGCGCCGAGTTTGCAAAAAAGGCCCAGGCCACGGCAGACGCCGCCGCCCCCTTGGCCCCAACCGCCTGAAAGCGCGCATGAAACCTTTCAAAACGCTCCTTTTGGCTACTCTATTGATAGCTACCAGCGTCCATTTGACGCTGGCCAATGCCCAAAATAGTCCTCAAAACAGTCCTGCTGCCTGCCCTCGGGCCACGGAAGTCACCGCGCTGCACCTGTATGGCGCCTGGCAGGCGCGCTGGGAGGGGGTGGACGCACCCGGCACGTTGACGCTGGGGCGCAACCCCGATCACCCGGACAGTCTGCGCGGCAGCATCCGCCGGGGCACGATCGAAGCACAGGTGGCGGGCGACGTGGACAAAGGCGAGTTCACGCTGGAGGAATCCACCGACGGGCGGTCCATCTCCGCCACCTGGGCGGGTGCCGTCGTCGCCGACGCCTGCGGCAAGGAAATCAGCGGCGTTTGGACGGCCACTGCCGACAGGAAGGAGCGCAGCTTCGTGCTGCGCAAGCTGCCAGGCTGGCAATAATTCAGCTCAGCCCGCCTTGGGCTTCTTCCAGGTGTAGACCGCCGTCACGGCATAGTTCCAGACCGCGCCAACCAGCACCCCCGCAATGGCCGACGACACCCAGAAGCTGCCTTCCTTGTGAAACAGGTAGTCGGCAATGCCGACATTGGCCAGCGCGCCCACGCTGCAGGCCAGCACGAATGAAAACCAGCCGCGCACGAAGCTCCAGCCATGCAAGCGCATGTCACGGTAGGTCAGCACGTTGTTCATCACGTAATTGCTGGTCATGGCCACCATCGTCGCGCCCGTCTGCGCCCACAGGAACGTGGTGCCCGCGCCCTTGAACATCGCCCACAGGACGATCAGGTGCACGATCAGGCCGAACCCGCCCACCAGCGAGAACGCGATGAAGCGGATCGGCACCACGCCGCCCATGAATTTGTCCAGCAGCATGATGAAGTATTCCCAGGCCACGTTCGTGTCGAGCTTGCTTTCGCCCGCGACACGGTTGCGGAACTCGTAGGGCAGTTCGCGGTAGCGCAGCGGGGTTGGCGAGGTGGCGAACAGGTCCAGCAGGATCTTGAAGCCGACCCCCGAGACGCCGGCCTTGATGCAGTCCACGGCCGCGTCGCGGCGGATCATGAAGAAGCCGCTCATCGGGTCCTGGAGGTCGGCCTTGAGCACCACCCGGCTGAGCCGGGTGGCCCAGCGGCTGAACGCGGCGCGCGATTCGTCCCAGGTGCCGATGCCACCGCTCTCCACATAGCGGCTGCCGACGACGACATCAAGTTCGCCGCCCTGGATCAGTTCGAGCATCTTTGGCAGCAGGCGCTCGTCGTGCTGCAGGTCGGCGTCGATCACCGCCACCACGGGCGCCGACGAGGCCAGCATGCCCTCGATGCAGGCGGTGGACAGCCCCCGCCGGCCGATGCGCTGGATGCAGCGCACGCGCCGGTCCTGCTGGGCCATGTCACGCACCGCCTGCGCCGTGCCGTCGGGCGAGTTGTCATCGACGTAGATCATCTCCCAGTCGATCCCGTCGAGGGCCTTGGCGACCCGGTCCCGCAGTTCGACGACGTTGCCGATCTCGTTGAACGTCGGCACGATGACGGAAAGCTGTGGCATGTCCTACCTTTTTTGCAGGGCAGCCCTGCGATTGTTTCATTCCGGGCAAGGGCCCAAAGTATGTATTTTCACCGCAAGTGTCCCGCTCACGGCATCGTGCGCGATGCCGGCCACCGCGGATGGCCCCGGTAGCTGGTGGCGCGGTAGATGTCCACACGCCGGGTGACCTTGCCGAAGGCGCGCGCCTCCACCGTGTCGATGCGCTCCACCGAATCGAACCAAGGCTTGAGCCGGGCCAGGTCCAGGTCGCCCGCGTCCTGGTCCGACACCACCAGGATACCGGTGGCGCCGCGCAGGTCGCGATCGAGCGGGAAGTAGTCGAACTGCAGCGCCTTGTCACCGTAGATGTCGTGGGCATAGGTGTGAGGCTGGCCGGGCAGGTAGAAGCGGATCAGCGAGCTGATCTTGTAATTCGGGGAAAAGACAAAGGTCTCCTTGCCCTCGGCGCGCACCGCGGCTTCGGCCTTCGCGACCCGCGCTGACGCCTCGGCCCAGCCACTCCAGCTGTTCAGGTCGCCAGGCACCGGCAGGTTCGGTATCCAGAACACCAGGCCCGCCGCCAGCAGCAGGGCCGCCGAGGACGCCAGGCCGCGCAGCAGGCGGCGCAGGCCACCCTCTCGCGCCAGCAGGACCTGCACACCCAGGATCATCAGCGACCAGTAGGCCGGCGCCAGCCAGTTGATCTTGGCAATCGAGCGAAAGCTGACGAAGGTGAACACCAGGATCGGCACCGCGCCGCTCAGCAGCAGCAGCCGGGTGCGGTCGTCCACTGCCGCGCCGAGTCCGCCGCGCGCGCCGCGCAGCAGCGCGCCCATGGCGACCACGAACAGGTAAGGCGTGAGCAACAGGAACTGGGTGGCGACCAGCATCAGGAAGTAGCGCGGCTTGAAGCCGCCCATCTCGCCGACCCGCCGGCTGCTCTGGAAGGCCAGGGACACCCATTCGTGCTGGGCATTCCAGATCAGGACCGGCGCGAACACTGCGACCGCCACGCCAACCGCCAGGTAGGGCTGCGGCTTGTGGAACCAGTGGCGCTGGCGCGGCGACGTCAGCAGGTACAGCAGCACCACCGGCCCCAGCAGCACGCCGGAATACTTGCCCAGCATGGCGAGACCGATGAAGCCGCCGGCGGCGAACCACCAGCGTCCGTCGCCGCTCTGGCTCAGGCGCCAGACCGCCCAGATGGCGCCGGTCCAGGCGAAGATCAGCGGGCTGTCGGGCGTCGGCGCCAGCCCGAAGGCCTCGTACACGAAGGTGAGGTTCAGCGCGGCGACGCTCCAGAACGCGAGCCGGCGGTCGCCATACATGTCCAGGATCAGACGCACCCAGAGCAGGTTCCATCCCAGCGACCACAGCACCGCGGCGGACTTGATGCCGAAGGCCGTCTGGCCAAAAAGCGCCGTGGTCAGCGCCATGCTGTAGGTGGCCAGCGGCGGGTGGTCGAAATACGACCAGTCCAGGTGCCGGCTCCAGCTCCAGTAGTAGGCCTCCTGCGGCAGCAAAGGCGCGGTGGCGGCCAGCAGCAGGCGCAGCACGGTGAAGCCGGCAATCAGGAGGGCGATCGAATGGGCCCGGTCGGGGAGTGATTGCCAGCGGCTTTCCACAGGGGGCATGGTTCGGATCGGCGGAAGACGGGAGGCGTGATGCGTCGGCGTGGCGGGGGCGGTACCGGCCTGTGGAATGCCCGGCGCGGCCCATCTGATGGTAAACGATGGAGGTCAGGGCCGCCCCGACGCGCCCGCGGGGCCGTGGATAATCGATGACCCGCCCGGCACCGGGGGCTCGACCGCCATCCTTGCGACCCATTTCCTTGACCCACCACCCCGATCACCCCGCCCCCACCGACCACCCGCTCGCCGAAGCCGTGCAAGCCGCGCTGGCCGCCAGCACGGACCGCGTCGTGATCATCGAGCACGCGGGGCAGCCGCTTGTGCTCAAGCGCGTGGCCGTTCGCCCCCGTTCGCGCCTGCAGTCATTTTTCGTGCGATGGCTGGTGAAGTCGATCACCGGACAGGCTTTGCCGATGGCGACGCTGCGGCTGTCCGAGGCGGCGTCCAGTGTCGACTTCGAAGCGCAGCGGCTGACCGCGCTGGCCCATGCCGGCGTGCGTGTGCCCAAGCTGATCCATTGCGGGCCCGGCTACCTGGTGATGGCGCACTGCGGCGCCACGCTCGGCGACCAGATCGGGCGCTGGCCGCTCGACACCTGCCGCCGCGAGCTTCAGGCAGAGGCCCGCGAACTCGGCCTGTTTCACCGGGCCGGCCAGTGGCATGGCGCGGCCCAGATCAAGAACCTGACCCGCAAGGGCGGCCACACCTGGCGCATCGACTTCGAGGAAACCTTTGGCGACCTCGTGCCCTTGCCGGTCGCCCAGGCGCTGGACATCGTCCTTTTCCTCAACTCGGTTTCACTGGTCGCCCCGTTCAACGAGGCCGAGTCCCGCCAGCTCCTGCCGCAACTGCTGGACACCTGCCTGGCGGAGAACCCTGACCCGCGCGTGCGCCAGACCCTGGTGCGCGCCCTGCCCTGGGTCGCCGGGTTGGCCTGGCTGACCGCGCCCCTGCGCGGACGAACGGTGAAAGGCCGTGAACGCAAGGGGGCCGCGCGCCTGGCCATCCTGGCCGACGCGATGTCGTCCTGCCTGCGGCCTCGCTGAAATCGCCCGGGCGATCCGGACCTGCGCCCCCGGGAACGGGCTACTTGCGCGCGAAGTAGACGCTGAATTTCTGCTTGGCCACGGCCTGGTAGTAGGTGCCCACGAGCCGGTCGGACGCCGGGTCATAGACCAGCTCGTAGGTCGAGCCGTCGTAGCCGCCAGCGCGCAGTTCAAGGAAGACCCGCAAGGTCGTGCCGTCCACGGACGTCTGGGCCCTGGAGAAGGGCAAGGCCGTCGGGTTGAAATAGATCGCCTCCAGTTCGCCGTTGGGTCCCACGCCCTTGATGGCGATCCTGTAGCCGCCATCAGGCCGGACCCAGTTGCCCTTCAAGGTGCTGGCATCGACGGCCTTGGTCGCCCCTGCCGCCGCGGAACCCGCCGGCCTGGGCGCCAAGGGCTGCGCGAAGACCCGTGGCGCGCAAGCCAGCAGGGTTGCGATCACGATCACGCTGCGGCGCTTGGATTGATGTTCCATCTTTCGACTCCAGTGGGGTTGTTCCGGAAGTCAGCGCCGGATCGCGTTGGGGAAATACAGCGCCGTCAGGCTGCGGTTTTGCACGGGTGAAAAACCATCGTTGTAGGCGGTCTGGCGGTCGCTGGCGTAGCGGCGCCAGTCACGCACCCAGTGCAGCGTGTCGCAGACCTCCAGCAGGCCGATGGTCTCACGGTCGCCGATCAGGATGCCGTGCACGCGCAGCCCCAGCGCCGCCTTGCAAGCGCGCAGCGCTGACAGCGTGGCGGGTGTGACGCCGAATTCCCCATCGCTCACGATCAGGATGTCGGCCAGCGCCCAGGCTTCGCCATGCACCAGCGCGATCGCGCGCTCCAGCGGAGTCTGCACGTCGGTGCCGCCGTCAAAGCTCTGGCCCATGACGGCCAGCAGCGCGTCCAGCCCTTCCAGCGTGGGGGCCAGCTCGCGCTCGACCAGTTCATCGGGCCCGCCAAAGGCCAGCAGCCGGCAGCCCCGCTTCGCGCCATGCGCCGTGCGCAGGGCCTGCAACACGCAGGCCTTGGCCACGTTTTCCGGCGCGCCGCGCATCGAACCCGAGGTGTCCAGGCAGACGATCATCGGGCCTTGTCCACGGTGTTCGGGCTGGGTTGCGGCCGGCAGGCTGCGCGCGGCGTCAGGCCGGACCACCCATTGCGTGAGCACGGCTTCGTCTTCATAGCTCAGCAGCTGCGACTCGGCGAAGCGCGCGCGCCACAGGCGCCGCAGCACCGGGTGGTGCAGCTGCAGTGCCTCACTGGCCAGCATGCGGGCGATCTGGCCCGAGCGCTTGATGCCGCGCACCGCGCCGGGCTGGTCTGCCAGGCGGATCTCGATGGCCTGCACGGCCAGGGGGCGCGGCGCGGCGTTGCGCGGCGTCTCGTGCGCGCACGCCGGCAACTCGTCCCGCCGGTTCGCACGCCCGACCTGCTCGATGTAGGCAACCATGCCGGGCATTGCCCGCAGCAGTTCGCCGATGCGCTGCGCCTCGTGCCATTCGCGGCTGTTCAGGCGGCCCTTGAGTTCGTCCCAGCGCAGGTTCGCAAGGTCGCCCAGCGTGTGCAGCAGCGACAGCACTTCTTCCCAGCCATGGCGCTCCACTGTCCATTCGTCCCGAAAGGCCTGCGCCATGGCCTCGACCGCCTGCGCCCTGGGCTGGCCGGACGGACGGTCGATCAAGGTGTCAAGGTGCCACAGCGCGGTGCGCAGGACCTGCATCGTCAATGGCGCACTGCCCTGCGTGAGCGCGGTCAGTGTGAGGTCCCCGATGACCTGCCGCAGGGCGCTGCTGGCTTGCCGGTCGCCGAGATCGTTCGCGGCATCCGGAAGCATGCCGGCCAGCAGGGCAGTGCGCCAGTGCGCCAGCCCGGCCAGCCGCTCGGGCGTGGCGCCGCTGCTGCAGACCGTGGCCGACTGCCAGAGTTCCCTCGGCAATTCGGCCAGTGCGTGAAACGGCGCATTGAAGACAGCGTCGAACGCCAGGGGTAGAGCTTTGTTCTCCATGGCAGCGCAGCCTTCTCAGGCCGCCACCGGCGCCGGTGCTTCGCCGGCCAGTGCCGCGTCGACCGGCAGTGTGGCAAAACCTTCGCGCAGATCGTCCAGCGCGGCCACAAGAGCGCCCAGCCGCTGCGCATTGTCGTGATGGACCGCCTCGATGGCATCGCGCCAGCTGGGGGGCAACCACAGGTGGGCGCGGGCCTGGGCCATCACCGCCTGCCCGGTGCTCACCACGGCTGCCCGCGCCGATGCGGCACGCTCCCGGGCCTCGTCGACCTGCGCCACGCGCGTGGCCACATGCAGCGCGCTGTAGCGCCGGTGCGCGCGCTCCGACACCAACCGCACCAGCCCCTGCGCGCTGTCCTGCGCCAGCGGCCCGGCGATGGCGCGCGCCAGCGCCAGCTTGCCGGCGCTGTCGTCGCCCGCCGACTGCGGCGCCGACGCTTCAATCTCCAGTTGTTTCCCGAACGCCTCCACGGCCCGGGTCAGCCATTGCACGTCCGCGGGCACGGCCAGCGCGACCTGCTCCATGAACCACTGCCGCAGGCCCGCGACCTGCGCCGGCTGCGCCGCCAGCACATAGGGCAGCAGCCACAGGTCCCAGGCACTCACCACACCCGCGCCCGCCTCGGTGTCGCCATGGCCGGGCTTGCGGCTGGCCGCCTGCACCTGCATCAGGCCGACCAGCTTGCGCCAGCGCCGGTCCGACACGGCAATCTGCTGCGCCACGCACGCTGCCCTGGCCTGCACCAGCAGGCTCAGCACGTCGGGTGGCAGGCCCATGCCTGCCGCGTGCGCGCGCAATCGTTCCAGTTCGGGCTGGGACAGGCGCGGCTCCGGCTGCGCCAGCGTGGCGGGCAGTTGCAGCAAGGCCGTGAACTGGTCGTCGCCCACCGGCTCCACCGGCACGCGCAGAGCGAAACGGTCATAGAAGGCGTGCAGCGCGTCGTCGTCCGGCACCTCGTTGGTGGCACCGACCACGGTGATCAGCGGCACAGCCACGCGACCGCTGCCGTTGTCGAACTCGCGCTCGTTGAGCAGCGTGAGCAGCGCATTGAGGATCGCCGAATTCGCCTTGAACACCTCGTCGAGGAACGCCACCTGCGCCGTGGGCAGGAAGCCGTCGGTGAGCCGCTCGTAGCGGTCGTCCTCCAGCGCCTTGAGCGAGAGCGGGCCGAACAGCTCCTCGGGCACGGAAAAGCGCGTCAGCAGCCGCTCGAAATAGCTCGCGCCGGTGAACACCCGGTGCAGGCGCCGCGCCAGCTCGCTCTTGGCCGTGCCGGGCGGGCCGATCAGCAGCACATGCTCGCCCGCCAGCGCCCCCAGCAGCAGCACCCGCACGGCAGCGTCGCGCTGCAGCAGGTCACGGTCGAGATCGGCGAGGCAGTCCTGAAGGGTCCGGGTGTCCATGGCGTGATGGTAAGGCGCGCCGGATGCGGCGGCTCGGACGCCAAAGCACGACGCGAGATTTGCTCTCTTATTCATAGCTATTAATGACCATTTGACGCTGGGAAATGGCCAGAACTTCTTGTAAATCATCACGACAGACCCGTCGTGACCGCTGCGACCCACGCCAGCGGCCTGGGCGCGCCCTCGTTGCGGCATCCATCCCACTGTGTGCGCCAGCCCACAGACGATGGGCGCCTGCTGACCGAGGATGGGGCCCATCCTGAATCTCGGTCGCGCCACTGGCGCGTCCGTCGTCCCGTCAACCTTTTCCGTCTGTGGCCATGAAGCATTCCAGCTCCGCCTTTGCGATACTCGCCGTCCTGGCTTCCCTCGCGACCCCGGCCACGACCATGGCCGCCGACGAGGCCGCAGCCTGTCGCACCCTCGACGACGACGGGTCCCGGCTGGCCTGTTACGACCGGGCCGCCGGCCGGCCTGCGCCGTGGGCTGCGGTAACCGCGTCAGCCCCGGGTCCTGCCCCGGTGATGGTGGCTGCAAGCCCGCCGCCCATACCCGCTCCAACGACGCGCAACTGGTGGACCGGCGGCACTTACACACCGCAGACCTTCGCCGAGCGTTGGGAACTCGAACAGGGCACCAAGGACGGCGTCTTCAAGATCAAGGCGTATCAACCCACGTACGTGATGGTGGGGAACTGGCGCAAGGACACCAATCCGAACCCCTGCTCGCCCAATCCGCAGAACTGCGCGACGGGGCAGGAGGACTACATGCATGGCGACGCCAAGTTCCAGATCAGTGCCAAGACCAAGCTCTGGCAGGACATCTTCGACACCCCGCTCGATCTGTGGGCGGCGTACACCCAGCAGACCTACTGGCAGGTCTACGACGGAAAAAATTCGCGCCCCTTCCGCGAGACGGATTTCCAGCCCGAGGCCTGGTTGACCCTGCCCCTCAAGGTCGGACCGGAGTGGCTGCAGTGGCGCATGCTCAACCTCGGCCTCTCGCACCAGTCCAACGGGCAGAACGATCCACTCTCGCGGTCGTGGAACCGGGTCTATGCGACCTTCGGGCTGGCCGCCGGCGACCTGAGCGTGCTCATCAAACCGTGGTGGCGAATTCCGGAGACCGGCAATACCGACAACAATGCCGACGTGGGCGACTACGCAGGCCGGCTCGAAGTGCAGGCGGTGCTGCCCTACGGTGCCAATGTTTTCTCGGCCACCCTACGCAACAACCTGAAGAACAGCGCGAACACGCCCTCCCGCACCTCAATTCAGGCCGACTGGGCGTTCCCGCTCTATGGCCAGCTGCACGGCTACGTCCAGGGCTTCTACGGCTGGAACGACTCGCTGCAGAACTACAACTTCCGCAACACCGGCGTGGGAATTGGCGTGTCGTTGACGCAGTGGCGGTGAGCCAGAATACTCCTCAATCAATAGCGGATGATGACCATCTGACGCTGGGATAAGCCTGTTTTTCTTGAATTTTCAGCCCTAACCGGCTTTTGACCCGGCGCACGCCATTCAGCCGGCCGTCTAGACGCCGGCTGGAATGGAGTACGGCCGCGAGGCTCAGGCCAGCAGCGCGTTCACCCGCTTCACATAGGCGGCAGGGTCTTCCGGCAGCCCGCCCTCTGCGATCAGCGCCTGGTCGAACAGGATGTGCGCCAGATCGTTGATGTGCACGCTGCCGTCGAGCTTCTTGACCAGCGCGTGCTCGGCGTTGACTTCCAGCACGGGCTTGACCTCCGGCGCGGCCTGCCCGGCCTGCTTGAGCATGCGCGCGAGCTGCATGCTCATGCCGGCGTCCTGCACTACCAGGCAGGCGGGGCTGTCCACCAGGCGGCTGGTCAGGCGCACGTCCTCGGCCTTGCCCTTGAGCGCTTCCTTGAGCTTGGCCAGCAGCGGTTTCAGCGTCTCGGCGGCCTCTTCGGCGGCCTTCTTCTCGGTCTCGTCTTGCAGCTTGCCCAGGTCGACCGCGCCCTTGGCGACGGACTGCATCGGCGTGCCGTCGAACTCGTTGAGGAAGTTCAGCGCCCACTCGTCCACGCGGTCGGTCATGAGCAGGACTTCGATGCCCTTCTTCTTGAACACTTCGAGCTGCGGGCTGTTCCTGGCGCCGGCCAAGGTGTCGGCGGTGATGTAGTAGATCGCGTCCTGGCCCTCCTTCATGCGCGCCTTGTAGTCGGCCAGCGACACGCTCACCGTATCGGACGAGGTCGAGGCAAAGCGCAGCAATTTCGCCAGGCGCTCCTTGTTGGCGAAGTCCTCGCCCAGGCCTTCCTTCAGGACCGCGCCGAATTCGGCGTAGAACTTGGTGTACTTTCCTACGGCCGCCTTGTCTTCCTCGCTCACCACGTCCGTGACCGCTGCCTCGCCTTCAGCCGGGGCAGCGGGCTCAGGCAGCTTGTCGTGCTTGGCCAGGTCTTCCAGCATGGAGAGCACGCGCTTGGCGCAGCCGTCGCGGATCGCCTTCACGTCGCGGCTTTCCTGCAGCAGCTCGCGGCTGACGTTGAGCGGCAGATCATTGGAGTCGACCACGCCCTTGACGAAGCGCAGGTAGGTGGGCAGCAGCGCCTCGGCGTCGTCCATGATGAAGACGCGCTTGACGTAGAGCTTGATGCCGGCCTTCTTGTCGCGATTCCACAGGTCCATCGGCGCCTTGGCCGGGATGTAGAGCAGCTGGGTGTATTCGGTGCTGCCTTCGACGCGGTTGTGCGTCCAGGTCAGCGGGGCCTCGAAGTCGTGGCTGATGGCTTTGTAGAACTCGGTGTACTGCTCGTCGCTGATGTCTTTCTTGGGGCGCGTCCACAGGGCCGAAGCCTGGTTGATGGTTTCCCACTCGCCGGTCTTGACCATGCCGCCGGGCTCGCGGCCGCCGGCCTCGTCCCCCGGGGTGATCAGCTCGCCGTCTTTCCACTCTTCCTTTTCCATCACGATGGGCAGGCTGATGTGGTCGGAGTACTTGTTGACGATGTCCTTGAGCTTCCAGCTGCTGGCGTAGTCCATCGCGTCGTCGCGCAGGTGCAGGATGACGCTGGTGCCGCGCTCGGCGCGGGTAATCGTTTCGACTTCGAAGTCGCCGGCGCCGCCGCTGGTCCAGCGCACGCCTTCAGTCTCCTTCATGCCGGCGCGGCGGGACTCGACGGTGATCTTGTCGGCCACGATGAAGCCGGAGTAAAAGCCCACGCCGAACTGGCCGATGAGCTGGGAGTCGGCCTTCTGGTCGCCGCTGAGCTTGCTCACGAAGTCCTTGGTGCCGCTCTTGGCGATGGTGCCGAGGTGGTCGATGGCTTCCTGGGCGCTCATGCCGATGCCGTTGTCGGTGATGGTCAGCGTTTTCGCGTCCTTGTCAAAGGCGAGCTTCACCTTCAGTTCGGTGTCGCCCTCGTACAGGCCGCCGTCGTTGATGGCCTCGAAGCGCAGCTTGTCGCAGGCGTCCGACGCGTTGGAGATCAGCTCGCGCAGGAAAATTTCCTTGTTCGAGTACAGCGAATGGGTCACCAGGTGCAGCAGCTGGGCCACTTCGGCCTGGAAGGAAAGGGTTTGCTTGGTCATGGTCTTCAGAATTGGGGGAGTGAAAAAACGAACGCCCCTTTATCTAGGGGCGTTGCCACGGGTTTCAAGCGCTGATTATCGCGGCAGGGACTCCACTTCGCGGGTCCAGCGGTCCACCAGCCGGCGCCGTTCGGCGGCCTTGCCGTATTTCTCGAAGTCGTACTTGATCAGGCGCACTTTGTCGATCGAGGGGATGCGCGGATCGGGCGTGAAGGTCTTGTTGGCCGGCACCTGGAGGCTGTTGGCGCGCGCGCCGATCTGCTGGCCTTCCGGGCTCATGAGCCAGTCGTAATAGCGCTTGGCGCCTTCCTTGTTGCGCGAACCCTTGACCAGCGCGATGCCGCCGATCTCGTAGCTGGTGCCCTCGCAGGGCGCCACCGACTGCACCGGAAACTTGTTGGTGATGCGCTCATTTTCGAAACCGAAGATGAAGCTGATGCCGATGCCGACCTCGCCCTTGCCCACGCTGCGCGCCTGGGCCTGGCCGCTGCGCGTGTACTGGGTGATGTTCTTGTGCAGCTTCTTGAGGTAGTCGAAGGCCGCGTCCTCGCCCATCAGCTGCACCAGGCCGGCCAGGATGGTGTAGGCCGTGCCGCTGGACGCCGGGTGCGAGGTCTCGATCTCGCCCTTGTAGATCGGGTTCAGCAGGTCTTTCCAGCACTTGGGCGCGGGCAGGTTCTTCTTCTTGAGCACCTCCTCGTTCCAGCCGAAACCGATGGCGCTGGTGTAGAAGCCGCCCACATGGTTCTGGCTCATCGCGTACTGGCGCACGGACCAGCCATGCAGATCGGCCAGGTAGGCCGGCCGGTAGGGGTCGAGCAGCCCGACCTCGGCCGCCTGGTAATACGGGTCGCCGGTGCCGCCCCACCAGATGTCGGTCTTGGGGTTGGCGGCCTCGGCGCGCAGCTGGGCCTGCGCCTCGCCGGTGGCCTTGTGCGACTGGAACACTTTGATGCCGGTCTGGCGCGTGAATTCCTTCGCCGCGAGTTCGCACCAGGGGCCGTCGGTGCTGCAAATGGCATTGACGGTGCCGGTTTGGGCCTGCAAAGTGGCAGAGCCCAGCGTCAAAAGGACACTGAACGCTATGGTTTTGAAAGTGCGAATGTTCATCGGGGACAATCTCCAGCGGGAACGCGACTCCGCGAGTATCGTCCAGTTCCCGGGCTGCCCCGCCCATCGGCGGCCGGTGACTTCAGGGCGCGGGTGGTACCGGCGGCGTCAGCCACTTCAGCACCTGCTGCGTCACCTCGGGGCGGCTGAGCAGCTCCATGTGGCCGGTGTTGAAGCTGATCCACTGCGAGTCTTTCGCAAAGATCAGCGAGCGCGCCGGGTCGTCGTGCTCGCCCAGCCCGCTGTGCAGCGGCACCAGCCCGTCGCCGGTGAGCCGGTTGGCCAGGGCGCTGCGCTCGCTGGCCAGCGTGGCGGCCACGGCATAGCAGGCCACGCCCTCGGGCAGAGGCAGCGGCACCCGGCTGTCGGGCTTGCGATGGAAGCGGTCATGGCCCTGCCAGTCGGCGTCGAGCACATGGCCATAGCGCAGGTCGGTGATGCCGGCGCTGCGCAGCTTGCCCAGGCGCGCGAACGGCGCGGTGAACGGCGTGCTGCCCAGGATCGTGTCCACCCAGTTGCCGGCGCGCTCCAGCGGCGAGCCGTGGTGCGGCGTGCCCAGGAAGACGATGTTCTTCAGCAGGCCGGGCCAGGTCAGCCCTTCCTGCTTCGCGTAGTACAGCGCGCTGCGGATCAGCAGCCCGCCCATGCTGTGGACCAGCACCGTGAGTTCCTCCAGCGGCACCGGCCAGTGCAGCACCAGTTGCTCCAGTTCAGCCGCGAGCTGGTGGCCGTTCTGCGAGGTGTGCAGCCCGGTGTTGTAGCGCACATGAATGGGGGTGTAGCCCAGCGCGGCGGCAATCGCCTCGCCGTGATCGACCACCTTGCCGTCTTTCTCGGTGTGCCATTGCAGGTCGTTCATGCACAGGCCGTGGATCAGCACCAGCGCCTTGCCGCGCGCGCCGGCCAGGCTCGCCGGGCGCGGCTCCACGTCCCATTGCAGCGCCTGGCCCTGGTGGCGCAGGCTCATCGGCGTGGCCAGCGGGTTGCCGCTGGCCACCAGGTGGTCGCCCATGACGCCGTTCAGGATGGCCAGCACTGTCTCGCGTTGCGCGCTGCCGGTCTGCGCGGTGCCGGCGGCTTCGAGCAGGGGCATCAGCCCGGTGAGCGCCACATCCAGCGCCTTGCCCACCAGCTGGGTCACGCCGTGGATGCTCTTGTAGACCAGCCCAGTCACGCCCCGCGTCTGCCCGGTGGCGGGCCCGCCGGGCACGCCCATGGTGTCGTAGACGGACTGGTGCACGCCCTCGACGATACGGGTCACGCCTTGGGTGGCCTGGGTGGCCAGCTGGGCCACGCCGCGCAGGTCGGAGGCACGCAGGTGGCGCAGTGCGTCTTTCGACGCGGGTTTCTTGGTCATGGAGTGGCCGTCGCGGAACAGGAGCCGGGACCGACGGGTCATTTTCAGCAGGAAATGGCACTCCGGTTAGAGAGCGGCCCCCAGAGCCGCGGCGTGCCGCTGGCCCCGTGCCGCCTCACGCCCGCCCCTCAGAACCGCTCATGCGGCGCCAGGTAGCGCCACTGCCCCACCGGCAGCTTGCCCAGCATCACGCGCCCGATGCGCACGCGCTTGAGCCCCACGACCTTCAGGCCGACCAGTTCGCACATGCGGCGGATCTGACGTTTCTTGCCCTCGGTCAGCACAAAGCGCAGCTGCTCGGGGTTTTGCCAATCGACCTGGGCGGGCTTGAGCGCCTGGCCGTCAAGGGAGAGGCCGTGGCGCAGGCGCGCCAGCATCGCGGGTGGGAACACGGCCTGCACATTGGTGGTCACGGGGTCGTTCTCATGGATGGTGCGCAGCGCGCCGGGGCGCTCGTCACTGCCGCGCGTGGGTTCGCCGGTGCCCAGGTAGCTCACGCGCACCAAATATTCCTTCTCCATCACCGAGTCCTCGCCGATCAACTGGCGCGCCACCCGTCCGTCCTGCGTGAGCACGAGCAGGCCGATGGAGTCGATGTCGAGCCGCCCGGCCGGCGCCAGGCCGCGCAGCTGCGAGGGGTGGAAAAAGAAGCGCGCATTGTCGTCACGCCAGCGGTTTTGCGCGGTGAACAGCGTCACGGCGGGCTCGTGGCCGTCCTCCGCCTGGCCACTGACATAGCCCATCGGCTTGTTGAGCAGGATGGTGACCTGCGTGGCCTGCTGGCCTTCGGCCTTTTTGTCGATCTCGATGCGGTCGGTCGGCTTGACCTGCAGCCCCATGGGCGCGACCTCGCCATTGACCTTGACCCAGCCCTTGGCAATCCAGTCGTCGGCCTCGCGGCGGGAGCAAAGCCCGCGCTCGGCCATGCGCTTGTTCAGGCGGATCGTGTCGGTGGGGCCGGCCACTCGCGTGACGGTGCCTGCCGGCAGGGGTGCGCGCCGGACGGCGCCGGAGGGACCGGATGCCGCGGGGGCCGGCACGACAGGCGTGCGCGCGGGTGGTTTTTGCATCGTCATCAACTATTACTTCTGTAGCTGTCAGCGACCATTTGACGCTGGGGAGAGGCCTATTTGACCATCAAAACCTGCGGGAACGCCGCCCGGAGACGTTCAGCAACCGCAGTCCGGGCTTGTTCATGCGGTCGATCTCGCGCGAGCCCACATCCGCGGAAATCAGGGTCAGACGACCATCTCACACCTCGGAAAAACAGGAATCCAAGTCTGTCTGCAACTGGTTTATTCGTTTCCTTCCGCGCTGAATACTAGCGCCTGTTCTTACTCACCCAGGACGAATCGAACATGTTCTACGCGCTCAGCTGGTTTTTGGTCTTCAGCCTTCTTGCACTTTGGTCGCTGGCAGCCTGGGCGGCGCATGCCGCTGCCATGTGGGCGGTCTCGAATGCAGGATCGTTGGCAGGCGCCCCATCAGGCATCGACGGCTTTCATCTGCCAGGCTGGCTGGCCACCTGGGTGCCGCCGGAGATCGTGCAGGCCATGACCTCTTTGCTGTCGGGCCTGACGCCGGTCGTCGAGGGTCTCCTTCTTGCCGCACCGGCGCTGGCCGGCGGCCTGACCCTCGCGGCCTGGGTGATCTGGGGCCTCGGCAGCGTGCTGATTGTCTTGTCGGGGGCGGGGCTGCATTTGCTGGTGGCGATGTGGCGCGGCCGCGGCCGCGGTTCCCAGCCCAAGCCGGCCCTACAGACAGCCGCGTGACGACCATGCCGGCCCTCTCTGGCGCGACGCGAAGGCTGCACTGAAGCCGGAGAACCCGTGCCTGTCTTCGCTTCGTGCTGCGCGGAAGCCTGCGACGCGAAGGCGCTTGTAGCTTGTAGCTTGTAGCTTGTAGCTACACTACCCGATCATGAACTTGCTCATGTTTCTCGGCGGCCTGATCCTTCTGGTCATCGGCGCGAACTTGCTGGTGCGCGGCGCGTCCAAGCTGGCGATGTCGTTCGGCATCAGCCCGCTGGTTGTCGGACTCACCATCGTCGCCTTCGGCACCAGCGCGCCCGAGCTCGCGGTGAGCGTCGGCGCGGTGCTCGACGGCAAGACCGACATCGCCATCGGCAACGTGGTGGGCAGCAACATCTTCAATGTGCTGTTCATCCTGGGCATCAGTGCCCTGATCGCGCCGCTGGTGGTCAACATCCAGCTGATCCGGCAGGAGGTGCCGATCATGCTGGGCGCAAGCCTGCTGCTGCTGGCGCTGTCGCTGGATGGCCAGATCTCGGCCCTGGATGGGGGCTTCCTGTTCGCGCTGATGGTGGCCTATACGGTCTTCCTGGTCGTTCAGTCGCGCCGCGAGACCCAGGCTGCGAAGGACGATTTCGCCGGGGAGATTCACCCCGCCGAGGCCGGCGCCTGGGACAGCCACTGGGCGGCACAGATCGGCCTGATCGCCGCCGGCCTGGTGGCGCTGGTGTTCGGTTCGGACTTCCTGGTCCAGGCCGCGGTCAGTTTCGCCAAGGCCATGGGCGTGAGCGACCTCGTCATCGGCCTGACCATCGTCGCCGCCGGCACCAGCATGCCCGAGGTGGCCACCAGCGTCACGGCCGCGTTCAAGGGGGAACGCGACATCGCCGTGGGCAACGTCGTCGGCAGCAACACGTTCAACATCCTGGGCTGCCTGGGACTGACGGGGCTGGTATCGGGCGACCTGGGCCTGGCCATCGCGCCATCGCTGCTGGCCTTCGATATCTGGGTGATGCTGGCGGTGGCGCTGGCCTGCCTGCCGGTTTTCATGACCGGCCGCGAGATCGCGCGCTGGGAAGGCGGCGTCTTCCTCGGCTACTACCTTGCCTACGTGGCCTACCTGATCCTGGCGGCGCAGCAGCACGACGCGCTGCAAGCTTTCTCAGGCGTGATGCTGGGCTTTGTCGTGCCGCTGACCGTGGTGACGCTGGTGGTGGTGATGATTCGCCGCCCGTCCGCAGCCGGCGCGCCGTGAGCCGCTGAGCCCACCCGAAGAACCGCACCCCCGCGCCATGCGACGCGCAAAGGATGCCACTTCAGCCATCAAAATTCACCCGACCGTAGCCCCGCGAGGTCCAGCACGCGCAGGCCGCCGTATTCGACGCGGATCAGCCCCCGGGCCGCCAGCGCAGTCAGCGCCTCGTTCACGCGCTGCCGCGACAGGCCCACCAGATAAGCCAGCTCCTGCTGCGTGATGCGCAACACCTCGCCCACACCGGGGTAGAGCACCGGGTTGAACAGCGAGGCCAGGTTGCGCGCCACGCGCAGTTCCGGCTTGTTCATGCGGTCGATCTCGCGCGCGGCAATGAACTGCCCGAGCCGCTCGTTGAGCTGGTTCATCACGAAACGGTTGAAGCCGATGGAATGGTCCAGCAGCCAGTGGAAGGTGTCCACCGGCAGGCCGGCTACGACGCTCTTGCGCAGGGCCTGGATGTTGTAACGATAGACCTCGCGCTTGAGCGCCGTGCCCTCGCCGAACCAGCCGCCAGGGGGCACCCCGGTGAAGGTCATGGTCTGGCCCTCGGCGTTGTCGCTGCTCATTTTCAGCAACCCTTCGACGACGCCGAACCAGTAGGTGATGGGACGACCGATGCGGCACACGTAGTCGCCGGCCTGTGCGTCACCCATGCGCAGCTCCTCCACCGCGCGTTCGCGCTCAAGCGGCTGCAGCAGCGCCAGCCAGGGGATGCCTTCCAGTTCTTCGCGACGCGGCAGGCGGCGACGCTGGTGCAGGGACGTTTCGGGGTTCATGACGGGGAATGGACGCCGTATTAGGGAAAGTCCTGAGAGAACACACCCGAAGATTGTCGTCGAAACGACAACAAGACGTCAAATGCCGGCCTACATTCAGGGCACAACAGCGAACCCGGATTTCTATTTCGGGGCGGCTCGAAATTGGAGACAAGGTACCGGCAATGTTGACCACGTTCCCCCGACTTCTGCTCAAACACGCCACCGAGCGCGCCAGCGCGCCCGCCATGCGCGAAAAAGAATATGGCATCTGGCAAACCCATAGCTGGGCTGACATGGCCGCGCTGGTGGAGCAGATTGCCTGCGGCCTGCACCAGGCCGGCCTGCAACGCCACGAACACATCATCATCGTGGGCGCCAACCGTCCGCGCCTGTATGCCACCATGCTCGCCGCGCAGTCGCTCGGCGCGATTCCGGTGCCGCTGTACCAGGATGCGGTGGCCGCCGAATGCGTCTTCCCGATCACCAACGCGGACGTGCGCTTCGCCCTGGTGGAAGACCAGGAGCAGGTCGACAAGATGCTGGAGGTGCGCGAGAAGTGCCCGCAGCTCTCGCACATCTTCTTTGACGATCCGCGCGGCCTGCGCAAGTATGTCGAGAACGGCCTGGCCGGGCTGGACGAGTTGATCGCCGCCGGCAAGGTCTTTGCCACGCAGCACCCCGAGTTTTTCCGGGGCGAGGTCGACAAGGTCCAGCCCGCCGATGTGGCGGCGATGTTCTTCACCTCGGGCACCACCGGCAACCCCAAGGGCGTGGTGCACACGCACGCCACGCTGATCGACCGGGGCCAGGCCGGTGCCGAGTTCGACAAGCTGAGCCCCAAAGAGGAGGTGCTGGCCTACCTGCCGCCGGCGTGGATCGGCCAGAACATCTTCAGCTATGCGCAGTGGCTGGTCTGCGGCTACGTGGTGAACTGCCCCGAGTCGGCGGCCACCGTCACCATCGACCTGAAGGAAATCGGCCCGACCTACTATTTCGCGCCGCCGCGGGTGTTTGAAGGCCTGCTCACCAGCGTGATGATCCGCATGGAAGATGCGGGCGCACTCAAGCGCCGGATGTTCCATTTCTTCATGGACCTGGCCAAACGCGTCGGGCCGACGCGCATGGACGGCAAGTCCATCGGCCTGGGCAACAGCGTTCTGTATGCCCTGGGCAACCTGATGGTCTACGGCCCGCTTCGCAACAACCTCGGCATGAGCCGGGTGCGTGTGGCCTACACCGCGGGCGAGGCCATCGGCCCCGACCTGTTCAGCTTCTACCGCTCCATCGGCATCAACCTCAAGCAGCTCTATGGCTCCACCGAGACCGCCGTGTTCGTCTGCCTGCAGCCCGACAACGAAGCGCGCGCCGACACCGTGGGCGTGCCTTGCCGCGGCGTGGAGATCAAGGTGGCCGACGACGGCGAGATCCTGGTCAAGTCGCCCGGCCTGCTCAAGGAGTACTACAAGAACCCGGCCGCCACGGCCGAGGTGCTGACCGCCGACGGCTGGTACCACACCAGTGACGCCGGCTTCCTGGACGCGCACGGCCACCTGAAGATCATCGACCGCGTGAAAGACGTGGGCCGCATCAAGGGCGGCAACAATGACGGCGCCATGTTTGCCCCCAAGTACGTGGAGAACAAGCTCAAGTTCTTCCCGCAGATCAAGGAGGTCGTGGCCTACGGCGACCAGCGCGAGAAAGTCTGCGTGATGATCAACATCGACTTCGACGCCGTGGGCAACTGGGCCGAGCGCCAGAACCTGCCCTACGCCGGCTACACCGACCTGGCGCAGAAGCCCGAGGTCTACCAGCTGATCAAGGAGTGCGTCGAGAAGGTCAACGCCGACCTGTCGATCGACGAGCTGCTGGCGGGCAGCCAGGTCAGCCGCTTCCTGGTGCTGCACAAGGAACTCGACGCCGACGACGGCGAGCTGACGCGCACCAACAAGGTCCGCCGCGGCTTCATCGCAGACAAGTACCAGCCGCTGGTCGATGCGCTGTACGGCGGCAAGACCGAGCAGTTCATCGAGACCGTGGTGAAGTTCGAGGACGGCCGCTCCGGCAGCGTGAGCGCCACCCTGAAGATCTCCGACGCAAAGACCTTTGCCCCTGTGAAAGCAGCCGCCTGAGAAATGACGCAAGCATCATGAGCAAAAATATTGGCGACGTCATCCTGGACGTCAACAACATCAGCCTGCGGTTCGGCGGCGTCAACGCCCTGACCGACATTTCCTTCAATGTGAAGGAGCACGAGATCCGCGCCATCATCGGCCCGAACGGCGCCGGCAAGAGCTCCATGCTCAACTGCATCAACGGTGTCTACACCCCGCAGGAGGGCAGCATCACCTTCCGCGGCAAGACCTTCAGCCACATGAACTCGCGCCAGGTGGCCGAGATGGGCGTGGCGCGCACCTTCCAGAATCTGGCGCTGTTCAAGGGCATGAGCGTGATCGACAACATCATGACCGGCCGCAACCTCAAGATCAAGAGCAACATCTTTCTGCAGGCCCTGCGCATCGGCCCTGCAGAAAAGGAAGAGACCCGCCACCGCGAGTACGTCGAGCACATCATCGACTTTCTGGAGATCCAGGCCTTCCGCAAGACGCCGGTGGGGCAACTGCCCTATGGCCTGCAAAAGCGGGTGGACCTCGGGCGCGCGCTGGCCATGGAGCCGCAAGTGCTGCTGCTCGACGAGCCGATGGCCGGCATGAACGTCGAGGAGAAGCAGGACATGTGCCGATTCGTCCTGGACGTCAACGACGAATTCGGCTCCACCATCGTGCTGATCGAGCACGACATGGGCGTGGTGATGGACATCTCCGACAGGGTGGTCGTGCTCGACTACGGCAAGAAGATCGGCGACGGCACACCCGAAGAAGTGCGCAGCAACGAAGACGTGATCAGTGCCTACCTCGGCACCAGTCACTGAGGAGACGACGACATGGCATTTTTTCTTGAAGCCCTTTTGGGTGGCCTCATGGCCGGCATGCTGTATTCCCTGGTGGCACTCGGCTTTGTGCTGATCTACAAGGCCTCCGGCGTATTCAACTTCGCGCAGGGTGCCATGGTACTTTTCGCCGCGCTGGCAATGGCCCGCTTCTCCGAGTGGGTGCCGGGCTGGCTGGGACTGGAAAGCAAGTTCCTGGGTAACCTGATCGCATTCATGCTGGCCGCCGTCCTCATGTACGCGCTGGCTTGGCTGATCGAAAGGCTGGTGTTGCGCCACCTGGTCAACCAGGAAGGTGTGACACTCCTGATGGCCACGCTCGGTATCACCTACTTCCTCGACGGCTTCGGTCAGACCATTTTCGGCAGCGACATCTACAAGATCGACGTCGGCATGCCGAAGGAGCCGGTTTTCCTGCTCGAAGGTGTGTTCCAGGGTGGCGTTCTGGTCAATATGGAGGATGTGTACGCAGCGTGTGTGGCTGCGCTTCTCGTGGCAGTTCTTTCCCTGTTTTTCCAGAAAACCAGTACCGGCCGAGCCTTGCGCGCCGTGGCTGATGACCACCAGGCGGCTCAGTCCATCGGGATTCCGCTCAACAAGATCTGGGTCATCGTCTGGTTCGTCGCAGGAATCACGGCGCTGGTCGCCGGAGTTATCTGGGGTTCCAAGCTGGGTGTGCAGTTCTCCCTGACAACCGTCGCCCTGCGCGCACTGCCCGTCATCATCCTGGGCGGCCTGACTTCAGTGCCGGGGGCCATCATTGGCGGACTGATCATCGGCGTGGGCGAGAAACTCTCCGAGGTCTACCTGGGGCCACTTGTCGGCGGTGGCATCGAAATCTGGTTTGCCTACGTGCTGGCTCTCGTCTTTCTGCTGTTCCGGCCCCAGGGCCTGTTCGGCGAAAAAATCATCGACCGCGTCTAACTGCCCGAGTACCCACCATGTTTTACCGCGAAAACGGTCAGTTCAAGACCACCTACCGTGCTGATCAGCAGATCTTTCCGATCTCCCAGGATCGCTGGGTCATCCTGGCGTTGATTGCCTTCGCGTTCGTCGGCGTGCCCATGCTGGTCGATGAATACATGTACCGCGCCATCCTGATCCCGTTCCTGATCCTGTCGCTGGCGGCGCTGGGCGTGAACATCCTGGTGGGCTACTGCGGGCAGATTTCGCTGGGCTCGGGTGCCTTCATGGCGGTGGGCGCCTACATGGCCTACAACACGTATGTGCGCATCGACGGCATGCCGCTGATCCTGGCACTGCTGTCGGGGGGCTTCTTTGCTACGCTGGTGGGCATATTCTTTGGCATACCGAGCCTGCGCGTCAAAGGCCTGTACCTGGCCGTTGCCACACTGGCGGCACAGTTTTTCTGTGACTGGGCGTTCAGCCGCATCAGCTGGTTCACCAACAACAGCTCTTCCGGCTCGGTGTCGGTGTCCAACCTGCAGATCGCCGGATGGCGCATTGACACGCCCCTGGAGAAGTACCTCTTCTGCCTGGCCTTTCTGGTAGTTTTCGGATTGCTGGCAAAAAATCTGGTGCGCTCCGCCATTGGACGCGAGTGGATGGCGATCCGCGACATGGATGTTGCCGCGGCTGTGATCGGCATTCGCCCCGTCTACGCCAAGCTCAGCGCTTTTGCCGTCAGCTCCTTCATCGTCGGTGTGGCGGGTGGGCTGTGGGGCTTCGTGCACCTGGGTTCGTGGGAGCCTGCAGCGTTCTCGATTGACCGATCCTTCCAGCTGCTGTTCATGGTGATCATTGGCGGCATGGGATCGATCATGGGCAGCTTCTTCGGCGCAGCTTTCATCGTGGTGCTACCGATCTTCCTGAACCAGTTCCTGCCTTGGGCTGGCGCACTGGTCGGCGTGGAGATTTCGACCGCCACGATTTCCCACAGCGAATTCATGGTCTTTGGCGCGCTGATCGTGTGGTTTCTGATTGCCGAACCCCATGGCCTGGCCAAGCTATGGAGCATCGCCAAGCAGAAGCTGCGACTGTGGCCCTTCCCCCACTGATACCAGGCGACCCTCACCGGTATCGAACCGTACACGCGATATTGACCCCGTTCCCCTGTGCTTCACTTTTTTTAGGAGACAAACCATGAAGCTTCGACAACTCGCTCTCGCTGCCACCGTAGTCGCCGCCGGTCTTTCCGGCGCGCTCGTGACCTCTGCTGCTTTCGCCCAGGCGAAGGAGCAGTTTTTCCCGGTGCTGTCGGGCCGAACCGGCCCCGTCGCGCCCAATGCCACGCCTTGGGCGAACGGCCACAACGACTACATGAAGCTGGTCAATGCCCGCGGCGGCATCAACGGTGTCAACACACTCGTTGAGGAATGCGAAACCGCCTACGCCACCGACCGCGGCGTCGAGTGCTACGAACGACTCAAAGGCAAGCATGGCGGCGCCACGGTGTTTCAGCCCCTGTCAACCGGCATCACTTTCGCACTGACCGAAAAGATCCCGGGCGACAAGATCCCGATGATCACCTCTGGCTACGGTCGCAGCGATACGGCTGATGGTGGCATCTTCAAATGGAACTTCCCGCTGATTGGCCACTACTGGCTGGCCGGCGATGCCGTGCTGCAGCACATCGCCAAGAAGGAAGGTGGCTGGGACAAGCTCAAGGGCAAGAAGATCGCTGTGGTCTACCATGACAGCCCGTTCGGCAAGGAACTGCTCCCCATCGTGCAGGAGCGCGCCTCGATGCACGGCTTTACTCTGCAGTTGCTTCCGGTGCCCGCCCCTGGCGTCGAGCAAAAGGCGATCTGGCTGCAGATCCGCCAGCAGAAGCCGGACTTTGTGGTGATGCAGACCTGGGGCGTGATGACCCCGACCGCCATCAAGGAAGCCGTCGCCACCGGCTATCCGCGTGAAAAAATGTTCGGGACCTGGTGGTCGGGCGCCGAGCCGGATCTGAAGGACGTCGGCGCCGCCGCCAAGGGCTACAGCGCGGTCATGATGCAACACGGCGCCGAACCGCAGTCACAGGTGGTCAAGGAAATCCTGGAGAAGGTGCATGCCAAGGGCCAGGGTACCGGCCCGAAGGACGAGGTCGGCTCCGTGCTCTACATGCGTGGCGCTGTCGGCGCGATGCTGGCGGTGGAAGGTGTGCGCCAGGCGCAGGAACGCTTCGGCAAGGGCAAGGTCATGACCGGCGAGCAGGCGCGTTGGGGCTATGAGAACCTCAACCTGACCCAGGCCAAGCTTGACGCGCTTGGCTTCAAGGGCGTGATGCGCCCGGTGTCCACCAGCTGCGCCGATCACCTCGGCGCCAACTGGGCCCGCGTGCACACCTGGGACGGCAGCAAGTTCACCTGGGCTTCCGACTGGATCCAGGCCGACGAGCAGATCATCAAGCCGCTCGTGAAGGCTTCGGCGGAGAAGTACGCTGCTGAGAAAAAGCTGACCCGCCGCACCCCCCAGGACTGCCAGTCCTGAACAGTGCCCCCGTCAGGCTGGTGCTTCCCAGACCAGTCTGACGGCACTCACCCCATCCAAGCATGACTTGATGGGCTGCGGCTCCGGCGAGCCGCCAATCGCCAGGACTGCAACCGCAGTTCTGCCGATTGGTCAACAGGACACGATTCATGGAACCTAAAACTATCGTTCTCAACGTCAACGGCATCGAGGTCATCTACAACCACGTGATCCTGGTGCTCAAGGGCGTGTCATTGCAGGTGCCGCAGGGGGGCATCGTCGCGATTCTGGGTGGCAATGGCGCGGGCAAGACCACCACGCTGCGGGCCGTCTCCAACCTGCTCAAGGGGGAGCGCGGCGAGGTGACCAAGGGCTCGATCGAACTCCGCGGCGAGCGCATCGAAAACCTGTCGCCGGCCGACCTGGTGCAGCGCGGCGTGGTGCAGGTGATGGAAGGCCGCCACTGCTTTGCCCACCTGACGATCGAGGAGAACCTGATGACAGGCTCCTACACCCGCAAGGACAAGGGCGAGATCGCGGCCAATCTGGAAAAGGTCTACAACTACTTTCCGCGCCTGAAGACGCGGCGCACCTCGCAGGCCGCCTATACCTCGGGTGGTGAACAACAGATGTGCGCCATCGGCCGCGCCATCATGGCCAACCCGAGCATGGTGCTGCTCGACGAGCCTTCCATGGGCCTGGCGCCGCAGATCGTGGAAGAGGTTTTCAACATCGTGAAAGACCTCAACACCAAGGAGAAGGTCACCTTCCTGCTGGCCGAGCAGAACACCAACATGGCGCTGCGCTATGCCGACTACGGCTACATCATGGAAAGCGGCCGGGTGGTGATGGACGGCATCGCCAGCGACCTGGCCAACAACGAGGACGTCAAGGAGTTCTACCTGGGCATGGGCGGCGGCGAGCGCAAGAGCTTCAAGGACGTCAAGAGCTACAAGCGCCGCAAGCGCTGGCTGGCCTGAGCGCCGATTGCGCCTTTTCCTTCGATCCCCTTCATTTCGAAAGCCGCGTGAATGAGCTCATTTTTTGACGCGCTGGAGCAGCGCAAGCCAGAAGTCCGCGAGGCCGCCCTGCTGCGGGCCTTGCCGGGCCAGATCGCCCATGCGCAGTCGCGCGCGCCGGCCTTCGCCGGCATCCTGGCGGGCGTGGACGCGCCAGCCATCACCACCCGGGCGGCACTGGCCAAGCTGCCAGTCATCCGCAAGCATGAGCTGCTGGAACTGCAGAAGAAACATCGCAGCGAAGGCGGCAGCGTGTTTGGCGGCTTCAGCGCCATCGGCTTCGGCAAGGCCATGCCGCGCGTCTTTGCCAGCCCCGGCACGATCTATGAACCCGAAGGCGCCGGGCGCGACTACTGGCGCATGGCCAGAGCCATCTTTGCGGCGGGCTTTCGGCCCGGCGAGCTGATCCACAACAGCTTCAGCTACCACTTCGTGCCGGCCGGCTCCATGATGGAAACCGGCGCGCATGCTTTGGGCTGCACCGTGTTCCCGGGCGGCACCGGGCAGACCGAGCAACAGGTGCAGGCCATGGCCGAACTCCGGCCGGCCGGCTATATCGGCACCCCGAGCTTCCTGCGGATCATTGTCGAGAAGGCCGCCGAAATGGGCGTGGCCTTGCCCAGCGTGACCAAGGCCATGTTCGGCGGCGAGGCGTTCCCGCCCAGCCTGCGCGACTGGTTCACTTCCCATGGCATCGACGGCTACCAGTGTTATGCCACCGCCGACCTCGGCCTGATCGCCTATGAAACCCCGGCGCGCGAAGGCCTGGTGCTTGACGAGAGCGTGATCGTCGAGATCGTGCGCCCCGGCACCGGCGACCCGGTGCCCGAGGGGGAAGTCGGCGAACTGGTGGTGACCTCACTGAACCCCGACTACCCGCTGATCCGTTTCGGCACCGGCGACCTCTCGGCCATCCTTCCCGGCCCCTGCCCGACCGGCCGCACCAACACCCGCATCAAGGGCTGGATGGGCCGCGCCGACCAGACGACCAAGATCCGCGGCATGTTCGTGCATCCGGGCCAGGTGGCGGAGATCGTCAAGCGCTTTCCCGACATCGTCAAGGCCCGCCTCGTGGTGACCGGGGAGATGGCCAACGACAGCATGACGCTCAAGGTCGAGACCGCGTGCACGGCCCCGGAAGGCCTGCACACCCGCGTCGGCGAGGCCATCCGCGATGTGACCAAACTGCGCGGTGATGTCGAGGTGCTGCTGCCCGGCAGCCTGCCCAACGACGGCAAGGTCATCGAGGACGCGCGCAGCTACAAGTAGGCTGCGGGTCTTTGGACATTGCTCCCGGGCCATTTCCGTGCAGAAGGTGTGGGATACGTAGTTTTCACGATGACGGCGTGGCCTGCGGCCGCTACGATCCGCTTCCTCAATCACGGAGACATCACGTCATGAAGAAACTGATTTCCCTCGCCACCCTCGCCGCCGCGACCCTGGCCGCCACGGGGACCCTCGCTGCGGACTTTCCCGTCAAGGACAAGCCGATCACCATCGTCGTGCCGTTCGCGGCAGGCGGGCCGACCGATCGCGTGGCGCGCGATCTGGCCGAAGCGCTGCGCAAACCCCTCGGCGGCGCCACGGTGGTGGTGGACAATGCCGCTGGCGCCGGCAGTTCCATCGGCACCAACAAGGTGGCCAAGGCCAGCCCGGATGGCCACACGCTGCTGCTGGCGCACATTGCCATGGCCACCATGCCCTCGCTACTGCGCAACATGCCGTTCAAGGTGGAAACCGACTTCGAATACCTGGGCATGGTCAACGACGTGCCCATGACGCTGATCGGCCGTCCCTCCCTGTCCGCGACCAACTACAAGGAACTGACGGCCTGGATCAACCAGAACAAGGGCAAGATCAATCTGGGCAATGCCGGCGTCGGTTCGGCCTCGCACTTGTGCGGACTGCTGCTGCAAAACGCCTGGCAGGTGGACATGACCACGGTGCCGTACAAGGGCACGGCCCCGGCCATGACCGACCTGATCGGCGGGCAGATCGACCTGATGTGCGACCAGACCACCAACACGACCAGCCAGATCGAAGGCAAAAAGGTCAAGGCTTATGGCGTGACGACGCTGAAGCGCCTGACGACTCCGGCGCTCAAGGATTTGCCGACCTTGGACGAGTCGGGCCTGAAGAACTTCCAGGTCACGATCTGGCACGGCCTGTACGCGCCCAAGGGCACGCCAGCGGACGTGCAGGCCAGGATCAACACCGCGTTGATCGCTGCCCTGAAGGACCCCGAGTTCATCAAGAAGCAGGAAGGCCTGGGCGCTGTGGTCGTGACCGACAAGCGGCTGGAGCCCGCCGAACACAAGAAGTTTGTGGCGGCCGAGATTGCCCGATGGAGCCCCGTCATCAAGGCGGCTGGCGTTTACGCTGACTGATTTACGCACGGGCTGGTGGACAATGGGCGACCAATCCAGGAGACCTGAATGACCCCGAGATCCGCCTTCCATCGCCGCGCCGCCTTGTCCGCCATCGCTGGCGCCGCCCTGCTGCTGAGCGTCCCTGCCGTCCTGGCGCAGGGCGCCTGGCCCACCAAGCCCGTCAAGATCGTGGTGCCCTTCGCGCCTGGTGGCACGACGGACATCCTGGCGCGCGCCATGGCGCCCGAGTTGTCCCGGGCTTTCAATCAGCAGTTCATCGTGGACAACCGCGCGGGCGCCGGCGGCAACGTTGGCGCGGACATCGTGGCCAAGTCACCGGCGGACGGTTACACCCTGCTGATGGGCACGGTGGGCACGCACGGCATCAACAAGGCGCTGTACAACAAGCTGCCTTATGACCCGCAGAAGGACTTCGCCCCGATCACGCTGGTGGCCGGCGTGCCCAACGTGATGGTGATGAACGCCGAGCGCGCAAAAGCCCTGGGCATCAACAGCGTGGCTGATTTCATCAAGTACGCCAAGGCCAACCCTGGCAAGCTGAGCATGGCATCCAGCGGCAACGGCACCTCGATCCATCTGGCGGGCGAGCTGTTCAAGTCGCGCACCGGCATCTTCATGACCCACATCCCCTATCGCGGCTCGGGTCCCGCGCTGCTGGATCTGGTGGCTGGCAACACGGATGTGATGTTCGACAACCTGCCTTCGGCCCTGCCGCAGATCAAGGGCGGCAAGCTCAAGGCTTTCGCGGTGACCAGCGCCGAACGCTCGGCCGCCGTGCCCGACCTGCCGACGATCGCGGAGGCCGCTGGTCTGAAGGGCTTCGACGCCAGTTCCTGGTTCGGCCTGCTGGCGCCCGCCGGCACCCCGCCTGACATCATCAACCGCATCCAGCAGGAAACCGCCAAGGCGCTGGCCTCCCCCGCCGTCAAGGAAAAGCTGCTGGCCCAGGGCGCGATTCCTGGCGGCAACACGCCGCAGGAATTCGCGAAGATGATCGACGCGGAACACATCAAGTGGGCCAACGTGGTCAAGGCCTCCGGCGCGAAGGTGGACTGAACTTTGTCGCACCCGGCTCATTCGCCCGGCCGCATTTCGCCGGGCGTTTTTGCGTCTAGACGCCCCAGACCACCTCTTTGCCGGCCTTTTCGCTGCGACGCAGCATGTCGATGAGCGGCACCGCGCGCTGGCGCAGCGAGATGCCCTCGAAGTGGGGCGGCGGTTCGCCCTGCGCGGCCGCCTCCTCGACGGCGGTCTTCTGGTCGGCCTCTTCCCGGACGATGGCCGCTTCGAGCGCATGAATGGCGGCCGGGGCATCCGCCGCCTCGATGATGCCTGGCGCGCCCGGATCCTTGCCGATAATTTCCAGCAAGCGACGCCCGTTGGGCTCGAGCATGATCACGTCGCCCGTGACCCGAGATTTGAACTTGTAAAGCATGGTGACTCGCTGAGAACGGAACAGCGCCCATTGTGCGCCCGGACGCGCCATCACACCCGGGTTTCCCCTCCTTTGCAGTATTTTGTTTAGATCTAAACTATTCGGAGATAAAACACCTGTCACTGGAGCGTCCATGAAGATCGTCTGCATCGGCGGCGGCCCCGCCGGCCTGTATTTCGGCCTGCTGATGAAGATGCGCAACCCGGCGCACGACATCACCGTGGTCGAGCGCAACAAGCCCTACGACACCTTCGGCTGGGGCGTGGTGTTCTCCGACGCGACCATGGACAACATGCGCCAGTGGGACCCGGTCACCGCCGCCGAGATCGAGCAGGCCTTCAACCACTGGGACGACATCGAGCTGGAGTTCAAGGGCGAGGTGATCCGCTCGGGCGGCCACGGCTTCGTCGGTATCGGCCGCAAGAAGCTGCTGAATATCCTGCAGAGGCGGTGCGAGCAGCTGGCGGTCAAGCTGGTCTTCGACACCGACGTGAACTCGGACGAGGATTTCCCGGACGCCGACCTGATCATCGCCAGCGACGGCATCTTCTCCAAGATCCGCACCAAGTACGAAGCCGTCTTCAAACCCGACATCGTGCTGCGCCCCAACCGCTACATCTGGCTGGGCACGCACAAGCTGTACGACGCCTTCACCTTCCTGTTCGAGAAGACCGAGCATGGCTGGTTCCAGGCGCACATCTACAAGTTCGACGAGACCACCACCACCTTCATCGTCGAGTGCCCGGAGCACGTCTGGCAGGCGCACCGCCTGGACCTGGCCGACCAGGCCGAATCCATCGCCTTCTGCGAGAAGGTATTTGCAAAGAACCTGCAAGGCGCCAAGCTGATGACCAACGCGCGCCACCTGCGCGGGTCAGCCTGGCTGAACTTCCAGCGGGTCAAGTGCGAGCAGTGGTCGTTGTTCAACGGCAAGAGCCACGTGGTGCTGATGGGCGATGCAGTCCACACCGCGCACTTCGCGATCGGCTCAGGCACCAAGCTGGCGATCGAGGATGCGATCGAGCTGACACGCCTGTTCGTCGAGATGGGCGACACCGCGGCGCACATCCCCGAGGTGCTGGCGCGCTACCAGGAAGTGCGCAACGTGGAGGTGCTCAAGCTGCAGAACGCAGCCTGGAACGCGATGGCATGGTTCGAAGTTTGCGGCCAGCGCTACTGCGACCGTTTCGCGCCGCAGCAGTTCATGTACTCGATGCTCACGCGCAGCCAGCGCATCAGCCACGAAAACCTGCGCCTGCGCGACGCCCGGTGGCTGGAAGGCTACGAGGCCTGGTTCTCCGGCGGCACCGTCATGCCGCCGATGCTGACGCCCTTCAAGCTGCGGGGTCTCACGTTGAAGAACCGCATCGTGGTCTCGCCGATGGCGCAGTACAGCGCGGTGGACGGCGTGGTCCAGGACTACCACCTGGTGCACCTGGGCGCGCGGGCGCTCGGCGGCGCGGCGATGGTCATGGTCGAGATGACCAGCCCGACGCCCGAGGGCCGCATCACCCCCGGCTGCCCCGGTCTTTGGAGCGATACGCATGCCGCCGCGTTCAAGCGCATCGTGGACTTCATTCACGGCCAGGGCGACGCCCGCATCGGCCTGCAACTCGGCCACAGCGGCCCCAAGGGCTCGACCCGCGTCGGCTGGGAGGGTAACGACGAGCCGCTAGCTGAGGGCAACTGGCCGCTGATGGCCGCCAGCGCGATGGCCTACGGCGCGCAGAACCAGACGCCGCGCGCCATGACCCGCGCCGACATGGACCGGCTGACCGCGCAGTTCGTCGAATCGACGCGACGGGCGGCGGCTGCCGGCTTCGACTGGCTGGAGTTGCACTGCGCCCACGGCTACCTGCTGTCGAGTTTCCTGTGCCCGCTGACCAACCAGCGCAACGACGCCTACGGCGGCGCCATCGAGAACCGCTGCCGCTACCCGCTGGAGGTGTTCGCCGCGATGCGCGGCGTCTGGCCGTCCGACCGGCCGATGAGCGTGCGCATTTCGGCGCACGACTGGGCCCCCGGCGGCAACACCGACGATGACGCGGTGTTGATGGCACGCCAGTTCAAGGCCGCGGGCTGCGACCTGATCGATGTGTCTTCCGGCCAGACCACGCGCGAGGCGAAACCGGTGTACGGCCGGATGTACCAGACCCCATTTGCCGACCGCATCCGAAACGAGGTGGATATCGCGACCATGGCGGTGGGCGCCATTTCCGAGGCCGATCACGCCAACAGCATCATCGCCGCCGGCCGCGCCGACCTGTGCGCGGTCGGCCGCCCGCACCTCGCCGACCCGGCCTGGACGCTGCACGAGGCCGCCAAGCTGCAGAGCCGTGCCACCAACTGGCCGCGCCCCTATGAAAGCGGCCGGGACCAGCTGTACCGCGAGATTTCGAACAAAAAGCGCACGCTTCCAGCGTGAAGCGGACGTAATTAGCTACTGATTACATAGCAAACATGGATTTCACTCCGATGGACCTCGAAGCCCGGGCGCACAGCGCGCACCCCGAGGCGCTGCGCCTGTGGCTGCGCCTGCTGACCTGCACGCAACTGGTGGAAAAACAGGTTCGAACCGCGCTGCGCGAGCAGTTCGACACCACATTGCCCCGCTTCGACCTGATGGCCCAGCTGGAGCGCGCGCCCGAAGGCCTGCGCATGAACGAGCTGTCGCGCCGCATGATGGTGACGGGCGGCAACGTCACCGGCATCACCGATCAGCTCGTGGCCGAAGGCTTGGTGGAGCGCATCGACGTGGAGGGCGACCGCCGCGCCTGGCGCGTGCGCCTCACCCCCAAAGGGCGTACCGCGTTCGACGACATGGCCAGCTCGCACGAAGGCTGGATCGTGGAAGCCTTCGCCGCTCTGGACGACGACGAAATTGCCCGCCTGCACCTGCTGCTCGGCAAGGTCAAAACCCGCTTTCAGGAGGCCGGATGAACCCCCGCCCGCCCGACACCCCGCCACAGCGCCGGCGCCCCCTTGCAGGAGAACTGATATGAAGCATTTCATCGGCCCCACCAACCCCATGCGCGGCCAGTTCGAGGCCAAGGCGGGCTATGCCGCAAGGCATTTCAGCTGGTCTTTCGAAGCCGGCGTGGGCACGCTCACCCTGAACCGGCCAGAGCGCAAGAACCCGCTGACCTTCGACTCCTACGCCGAGCTGCGCGACCTGTTCCAGGCCCTGAAATTCGCCAACGATGTGAAGGTGGTGGTGGTCACCGGCGCGGGCGGCAACTTCTGCTCGGGCGGCGACGTGCACGAGATCATCGGGCCGTTGACAAAGATGACCATGCCCGAGCTGCTGGAGTTCACCCGCATGACCGGCGACCTGATCAAGACCCTACGCAACTGCCCGCAGCCTATCATCGGCGCCATCGATGGCATCTGCGCCGGGGCCGGCGCGATGATGGCGCTGGCCTGCGACCTGCGCTACGGAACACCCACCACCCGGACCGCCTTCCTGTTCACCCGCGTCGGGCTGGCGGGCGCCGACATGGGCGCCTGCGCGCTGCTGCCACGCGTGATCGGCCAGGGCCGCGCGTCCGAACTGCTGTTCAGCGGCCGCGCGATGACCGCTCAGGAAGGGCTGGCCTGGGGCTTCTTCAACGCGCTGCACGAGAGCGACGCCTTGCTGAGCGCCGCCACGGCGATGGCCCGCGAGCTGGCCGCCGGCCCCACCTTCGCCCACGCCATGACCAAGACCATGCTGCAGCAGGAATGGGCCATGACCATCGAGCAGGCGGTCGAGGCCGAAGCCCAGGCGCAGGCGATCTGCATGCAGACGCAGGATTTCCGCCGCGCATACGAAGCGTTTGCGGCGAAGCAGAAACCCGTCTTCGGAGGCGACTGAGATGGCCGCCACCGACCTGCGCGCACCCACCGGCCATCTGGGCCTGCCCTTCTTCGACGCGGCCCACCGCCAGCTGGCCGACGGCCTGCGCGACTGGACGCCGGCCCAGGCGGTTGACGAGGCCGACGATCGCGCCGCCTGCAGCGACTGGGTGCGCCGCCTGGGCGACGGCGGCTGGCTGCGCTACTGCGTGGCCGCCGAACACGGCGGCGCGCTGCCGGCGCTGGACTCGCGCGCGCTGGTGGTGCTGCGTGAGACGCTGGCTTTTCATTCGCCGCTGGCCGACTTTGCGTTTGCAATGCAGGGCCTGGGCAGCGGGGCGATCTCGCTGGCCGGCACGCCGGCGCAGCAGGCGGCTTATTTGCCTGCCGTGGCGCGGGGCGACAAGATCGCGGCGTTTGCGCTGAGCGAGCCAGAGGCCGGCTCGGATGTGGCTGCTATGCAAACCATAGCTACTTATGACCATTCGACGATGGGGGATGCGCAAAAAGAGGCTGATTTTGTGCTGCAAGGCGAAAAAACCTGGATCAGCAACGGCGGACTGGCCGATTTCTACTGCGTGTTCGCCAAGACCGACCCGCAGGGTGGCAGCCGCGGCATCAGCGCCTTCATCGTGGACGCCAGCACCCCGGGTCTGGACGCCAGCCGCGCCATCCACGTGATGGCGCCGCACCCGCTGGCGACGCTGGTCTTCGAAGGGTGCCGGGTGCCCGTCGGGGCCCTGCTGGGCGAGGTCAACGGCGGCTTCAAGCTGGCGATGCAGACGCTGGACATCTTCCGTGCTTCGGTGGCAGCGGCCGCACTGGGCATGGCGCGCCGCGCGCTGGCCGAGGCGGTGCAGCATGTCCGCCAGCGCCGCATGTTCGGCCAGACGCTGGCGGACTTCCAGCTCACGCAGGCCAAGATCGGCGAGATGGCAGCGCTGATCGACGCCGGCGCCCTGCTCACCTACCGCGCCGCCTGGATGCGCGACCTCGGTGCCGGTAGCGCGCGCGAGCGAACGGTAGCCGCCGCGGCCGCCAAGATGACCGCCACTGAAAATGCCCAGAAAGTGATCGACATGGCGCTGCAAATGCACGGCGGGCGCGGTGTGGAGGTCGGCGCCAAGGTCGAAAGCCTGTACCGCGACATCCGATCGCTGCGCATCTACGAAGGCGCCACCGAAGTGCAGCTGCTCATCATCGGCAAGGCCGTTCTGCAGGAGTAGCGCCATGAACCAGCCCTCACGCATGCCCGCGTTCGCCCCCCAAGGCGTCAGCGCCCAGACTGACCGCTTCGTCCACGACCGCCTGCCCCCGGCGGACCAATGGCCCAACTTGCGCTACGACCGCCCGGAATTGCAGTTCCCGGCACAGCTGAACCTGGTCGAGGAACTGCTGGACAAGGCGCACGCCAAGGGCTTTGGCGAGCGCCCCCTGCTGCGCTCCAGCCGCGTCACCTTCAGCTACGCGCAGGCCGGGGAACGCGTCAACCGCATCGCCCAATGGCTGACCGAGGACATGGGGCTGGTGCCGGGCAACCGGGTGCTGCTGCGCGGGGGCAACTCGATCGGCATGGCCTTGTGCTGGCTGGCGGTGGTCAAGGCCGGGCTGGTTGCCGTGGCCACCATGCCGCTGCTGCGCGCCCGCGAGCTGGGCGACATCATCGACAAGGCCCAGCCGGTGCTGGCGCTCTGCGACGCCACGCTGCAGGCGGAACTGGAGCAGGCCCAGCGGGATCACCCCGCGCTACGCGCGATCGTGAAATTCAACGCGTCGGACGACCCGTCGGATCTTGGCGTGTTGTGCGCCGGCAAGTCCGGCAGATTTGCACCCTGCCCGACGGCAGCGGATGACATTGCCTTGATGGCCTTCACCTCGGGCACCACCGGCAAGCCCAAGGCCGCAATCCACACCCATCGCGACGTGCTGGCCGCCTGCGAGGCCTGGCCGCGCCATGTGCTGCGCGCGACACCCGATGACATCGTGATGGGCTCGCCACCGCTGGCCTTCACCTTCGGCCTGGGCGGCATGCTGATCTTCCCGATGTGGGCCGGCGCCTCGGTGTACTACCCGGACATCGCCTACACGCCCGAGGCCATGGTGCGCCTGATCGGCGAAGTCGGCGCCACGATCTGCTACACCGCGCCGACCTTCTACCGGCAGATGGCGCCCTTCGCCAAGGCCGTCGGAATCCCGTCGCTGCGCCTGTGCGTAAGCGCCGGCGAGGGCTTGCCGGACGCCACGCGAACCCTCTGGCGCGAGGCCACCGGCATCGAGATGATCGACGGCATCGGTGCCACCGAGATGTTCCACATCTTCATTTCGTCGGCTGGCGCCGAGGTGCGCCATGGCGCCATCGGCAAGGTGGTGCCGGGGTACACCGCGAAAGTGGTCAACGACCAAGGCGCCGAGCTGCCTCGCGGCACCGTGGGCAAGCTCGCGGTGATCGGCCTCACCGGCTGCAAGTACCTCGACGACGAGCGTCAGACCCGCTATGTGAAGGACGGCTGGAACTACCCCGGCGACGCCTTTGTGCAGGACGCCGACGGCTATTTCGTCTACCAGGCGCGCGACGACGACATGATCATCACGGCCGGCTACAACGTTGGCGGACCCGAGGTGGAAGACGCCCTGCTGCGCCACCCCGCCGTGGCCGAATGCGCGGTGATCGGCGTGACCGATGACGCACGCGGCATGATCGTCAAGGCCTTCTGCGTGCTCAAACCTGGCTTCTCCGGGGACGAGACGATGGTCAAGACCCTGCAGGATCACGTCAAGGCGACGATTGCCCCCTTCAAATACCCGCGCCAGATCGAGTTTCGCGACACGCTGCCGCGCACAGAGACCGGCAAACTGCAACGTTTCAAGCTGAGGACGCCATGAAGATCCTGCAACCGCCCGGATGGGCCACCCCCAAGGGTTACGCCAACGGCGTGGCCGCGCGCGGCACGCTGGTCTTCGTCGGCGGCCAGATCGGCTGGAACGCGCAGCAGCAGTTCGAGACCGACGACTTCATTGCCCAGGTCGAACAGACCCTGCGCAATGTGGCGGCCGTCTTGAAGGAAGCCGGCGCTGGCCCGGAACACATGGTGCGCATGACCTGGTATGTGACGAGCCGTGAAGAGTATCTGCGCCGGCTGCCCGAACTGGGCGCGGCCTACCGTGCCGTGATGGGGCGCAACTTTCCGGCCATGACCTGCGTGGAGGTGTCCGCCTTGATGGAGGCGCGGGCCCAGGTCGAAATCGAGGTCACGGCCGTGGCGCCCGACGCCGCTGCAAGCCCTGCCTGAGCCGGCCGCCTCGGGCACGCTGAGCTCGGCCGTCCCGCGACGGCCAGGCCGCACGACTGACAGAATCGCCAAATGGCGTTGCATCGGCAGGGGCGCCGTGTGACGGACAGCCCGGACAGCCTGCGAAGCCGGCCATTGCCTGAAAACCCTGTGAGAATGAGGGGTATCACACCGCGCTTAGCAAAAATATATACCGAGCAGTCACAATAATACCAAATGGTCTTATTTTTTACAAAGAGTTTAATTCACGCAGCCACCCGCCCATTTTCCGCCTGGCGCGGGAACTCATGGCGCCGGTCTTCCCTCAAAGCCAAGGTGGGCAACACGCTTGATCCCAACAGTTTCATGCTGCGAAGCCAGCTGGGCATTCAATGCCTGGCTGAAATCCCCGGGTGCTTCTTCTCCCTCCCTCCTCACTTCGCCCGGGGGCGCTTCGCGGCAATCTTGTCCAACCCGTCGCCGGATCGGAGCGCGCCATGAAAGTCGCGATCATCGGATCGGGTATCTCGGGCCTTTCCGCGGCGCACGCATTGCGCGGCCGCGCCGACGTCACCCTGTTTGAAGCCGGCCGCTACTTTGGCGGACACACCCATACCGTGGACATCACGCTCTCAACACCGACCGGACTGGTCACCCATGGCGTGGACACCGGCTTCCTGGTTTTCAATGAGCGTACCTACCCGCACCTGATCCAGCTCTTTGAGGAACTCGGTGTCGCAACGGTCAAGTCGGACATGTCGTTTTCGGTCCAGGCGCCCGGTGCGCTGAACGGTCGCAAGCTTGAATGGAGTGGCTCCAGCCTCGACACAGTGTTTGCGCAGCGCGGCAACCTCCTGAGCCCGCGCTTCATCCGGATGCTGCGGGACCTGCTGCGCTTCAATGCGCTGTGCACCCGCATTGCGGGTGCCAACCAGGAAGCCGCGCTGATGCAGCCCCTTGCCGATTTCCTGGCCCTGCACCGCTTCAGCACCGAGTTCCGCGACTGGTACTTCCTGCCCATGCTCGGCTGTATCTGGAGCTGCCCGACCGACCAGATGCTGCAGTTCCCCGTGGCCACGATGATTCGCTTCTGTCACAACCATGGGCTGATGCAAGTCAGCAACCGCCCGCAATGGTGGACTGTTCAGGGCGGCGCCCGCAACTATGTCGAGAAGATCACCGCCACCATCGCGGACAAGCGCCTGAACACGCCGGTGCGGCGCATCGAGCGCGACCCTTGCATTGCGGAGAACGGCGTGCGGGTCGTCACCGACGGCCGGACCGATACTTTCGACAAGGTGATCCTGGCCACCCACTCCGACCAGTCACTCGCCTTGCTGCAGGCCCCTTCGCGCGACGAGCGCCGGGCACTGGGCGCCATTCGCTACCAGCCGAACCGCGCGGTGCTGCACACCGATACCTCGGTGCTTCCCACGCGCCGCAAGGCCTGGGCCGCGTGGAACTACGAGCGCGCCGCCAGCGACGCCACGGAATCATCGCGCGTGTGCCTGCACTATCTGATCAACCGGCTGCAGCCGCTGCCGTTCGAGCGACCGGTGGTGGTGTCGTTGAACCCGGTCCGAGAAATTTCCCAGGCGCAGATCCTCGGCGAATTCGAGTACGACCACCCGGTCTTCGACCTCGCCGCCATTCACGCCCAGAAACACGTCCCCGCGCTGCAGGGCCAGCACCACACCTATTTCGCGGGTGCGTGGATGGGCTATGGTTTCCACGAAGACGGCCTCAAGGCCGGACTCGGTGCTGCGCGGCAGCTCCTGCAGGATGCAGACAAACCGGCGCCGCTCCGTGCTGCGCCCGCCACGGCGCCAGAGCCGGAACTGGAGGCGGCGTGATCGCTGCAAGACCTCTCATCGGTTTCGGCCAAGTCCGCCACGTGCGGCTGCACCCCGCGCACCACGCGTTTGCCTATGGCACCTATTTCCTGATGCTGCCCATGCGGCAACTGCGCGCCAACGGCAGCCAGGCGCTGGCGGTCAACCGCCCCGCACTGCTCAGTTTTCAGGACCGCGACCACGGCGATGGGCGCGGGCCACAGCAGGGCGGAGCGCTGGCCTGGCTGGATGAACTGCTTCAGCGCGAAGGCATCGCCGACGCCACCGGTGAAATATGGCTGCAAACTTACCCCCGCGTGCTGGGCCACACCTTCAAGCCGGTGAGCTTCTGGTACTGCCACACGGCAGGGGACGCCCTGCGCGCGATCGTGGTGGAGGTCAACAACACCTTCGGCGAGCGTCACTGCTATCTGCTGGATGCGCCACGCCATGGGGCCACGCTGCGCGCCGACAAGGTCTTTCATGTGTCGCCGTTCTGCAGCGTGCAGGGCAGCTACCGCTTCCGCTTCATGCGCACCACGCATGACGGCATCGAGCGCATCGTCGCCCGTGTCGACCATGACGACGCTGACGGCCGCCCATTGATCGAAACCAGCCTCAGCGGCGCGCTGGAACCCGTGACCCCGGCCAGCCTGCGTCGTGCACTGCTGCGCTATCCGGCGCTGACGCTGGGCGTGGTGGCGCGCATCCACTGGCAGGCGCTCAGGCTGTGGCTCAAACAAGTGCCTTTCTGGCGCAAGCCTGTTCCACCGACCGATCTGGTAACCCGCCAGAGCCACTGAAACCTGACCCATTTTCAAAGCCCCCCCGTTCGACGACCTGAAACCGACCCGGCCATGAACACCACCACCGCCCCCACCCCATCGCTGCCACACGGTGCGCCCGCTGCCGCGCGAAGCGTCCTGCAACTGCTGAAGAAACTTCGCCATGGCACGCTGACCATGCAGTTGCCCAATGGCGACACCCATTGCTTCGGCAATGGCGCGCTGCCCCATGCGGCGATGACGCTGAAGAACTGGAACGTCTGTGGTGCCGCGCTCAAGTCGGGCGACATCGGCTTTGCAGAAAGCTACATCGCCGGCGACTGGACCACGCCGAACCTGACCACCCTGATCCAGGTGCTGGTGCGCAATCGCCGCGAAGTCGAGGACGTGATCCACGGCAGCTGGGCCGGGCGACTGCTGTACCGGTTGCGCCATCTGCTGCATCGCAACAGCAAGGTCAACAGCCGCAAGAACATCCATGCCCACTACGACCTCGGCAATGCGTTCTACGAGCTGTGGCTTGACGACACGATGAACTATTCGTCGGCCTGGTTCGACGGCGACCTGACCCAGCCGATGCAGGCCGCGCAGCATGCCAAGGTGCGCCGCGCCTTGCGCATGGCTGGTGTTGCGCAGGGTGACCGCGTGCTGGAGATTGGTTGCGGCTGGGGCGCGCTGGCCGAAATGACCACCACCGAATTCCAGGCCTCGATCACCGGCGTGACGCTGTCCACCGAACAACTGGCGTTCGCGCAGGCCCGAATGGGCAGACTGGGAACGCAGAAGCACGCCGAGCTGCGCCTGCAGGACTACCGTGAGATCAAGGATGCGCCGTTCGATGCCATCTGTTCCATCGAAATGGTCGAGGCGGTCGGCCGCGAATACTGGCCCACCTACTTCCAGACGGTTCACCGGCTGCTGAAGCCGGGCGGCAAAGCCTGCATCCAGAGCATCGTCATCGATGATGCCCTGTGGGACCGCTACATCCAGTCCACCGACTTCATCCAGCAGTACATCTTTCCGGGCGGCTGCCTGCCCTGCCCGCGCGAATTCCGTCGGGAAGCCGCCGCCGCGGGACTGCAGGTGGTCGACGAATTCGCTTTTGGGGCCGACTATGCCGAAACGCTCCGCCGCTGGCGCGAGCAGTTCCTGGCGCGCCGCCAGCAGGTCATGCAGCAGGGCTTCGACGAGAAGTTCATGCACACCTGGGAGTTCTACCTCGCTTATTGCGAAGCGGCCTTTGCGGAAGCCAACATCGACGTGGTGCAATACACACTGGTCCGGCCATGACTTCAAAAACAATAGCAATCCTGGTCCATTTGACGATGGGCTGTGTCGTTTTCCCTGCCCTGGCTTCGGCCAGCACCGAGGGCGGCGCTGCGCCCGTGCCTTCATCGCCCATCGCGGCGACTCCCCAGCCACTGCTCAGTGGCGCCCGGCTCGCCGGCTCCGCCAAACTGCGCTTCTGGGGGTTCGACGTGTACCAGGCCACGCTGTGGGTGCGTCCTGGGTTTCAGGCGCCAGACTTCACGCGCCATGCCTTCGCGCTGGAACTCGACTACCTGCGCGATTTCACCGGCGCCGCCATTGCCGGGCGCTCCATCGAGGAGATGCGGCGCATCGGCCGCTTCAGCGACGCCAAGGCCGAAGCATGGCAGGTGGCGCTGCGCGACGCCCTGCCGGATGTCAAGAAGGGCGACCGCATTGCCGGCTTGCATGTCCCTGGCGTCGGCGTGCGTTTCCTGCTCAACGGAAAGCCCTTCGGCGAGGTGCGCGACGCCGAGTTCGCCAGCCTGTTCTTTGGCATCTGGCTTTCCCCGGGCACCTCCGAGCCTGCGATGCGCCAGTCGCTTCTTGCCCAGGTCCAGCCCTGACTAGCGCCCGTGAACACAGTCATGAGCGCGCATGAGTTTTCAAGACGGGACGGCCTGCTTTACGGCAGCCTGGGCCTGCCGCTGGCCTTCGTGGCCCTGCCGCTCTACGTGATCCTGCCGAACCACTACGCGCGCGAGTTCGGTGTCCCTCTGGCCCTGCTGGGCGCCCTGCTGCTGGCAGCCCGCCTGCTGGACGCGTTTATCGATCCGCTGCTGGGACGTTTGAGTGACCGGCTGTTTTCACGCTCGGTAAGCAGCATTCTGGTCGCAGGCCTCGCGGCTTCCCTGGCACTGGCCGCCGGGTTCGCCGGCCTGTTTTTCCCGCCGGTGCGCGAGCTCAGCGGGCTGATGGCCTGGGCCGCCGTGGCGCTGGTCCTGACCTACACAGCCTACAGCCTGCTTTCCATCACGCACCAGTCGTGGGGCGCCATGCTGGGTGGCGATGAAGCCCAGCGCGGGCGGGTGGTGGCCTGGCGCGAGGGTTTGGGCCTGGTCGGGGTGGTGCTGGCCGCTGTCGCGCCGACCTTGCTGGGACTGCCGGCCACTGCGGCGCTGTTCACGGTCTGCCTGGCGTTGGGCTGGCTGGCCTGGACACGCGCGCCGCGCCCCAGGCCGGGCCCGGTCATGCCGCTCGACGGCGCCGCCCAAGCCATCAGCCTCTGGCACCCCTTCACACGCCCCGCCTTTCGCCGCCTTCTCATCGTGTTCGTTCTCAATGGCATCGCCAGCGCCATTCCGGCCACGCTCGTGCTGTTCTTCGTGCAGGACCGGCTGCAGGCGCCGCCCGCGATGGAGCCGGCCTTCCTGGGCACGTACTTCATCAGTGCCGCCCTGTCGCTGCCACTGTGGATGCGCGCGGTGCGACGTTTCGGCCTGGCACGCACCTGGCTGGCCGGTATCGTGCTGGCCGTTGCGACGTTCGCCTGGGCCGCCACGCTGGGCGCGGGAGACGCAGGCTTGTTCCTGGTCGTCTGCGCCCTGTCGGGCGTGGCCCTGGGAACCGACCTGGCGTTGCCCGGCGCCCTGCTGGCCGGTGTGATCGCCGAAAACGGCGATCGCGGCCATGCCGAGGGCGCCTATTTCGGCTGGTGGAACTTCGCCATCAAGCTCAACCTGGCGCTCGCGGCGGGCCTGGCGTTGCCGCTGCTTTCCCTGGCCGGCTACACGCCCGGCACGAGCGACCCCCAGGCCCTGCTGGCACTCACCCTGGCGTACTGCGCGCTGCCCTGCGTTCTCAAACTGCTGGCTGGCGGCGCGCTCTATGCGCTGGTGATCCGGCCCTCCAACCCTCCGGTCACTGCCCAGCCAATCCCCCCCCTTTTGCGGAAACCATCATGAATCGACGACTTCTTCTCACCGGCGCGGCCGGCACTGCCGCGCTGGCGCTTGCGGGTTGTGCCGGGCCGCAGATCAGTGATTTCGCAGCGGAAAAGCCGGTGCTGGACCTGCGCGACTACTTCAACGGCACGCTGGACGCCTATGGCCTGTTCACCGATCGCTCGGGCAAGGTCGTCAAGCGCTTCACCGTGGTCATGCAGGGCACCTGGAACGGGGATGACGGCATTCTCGACGAGGACTTTTTCTATTCCGACGGCACGAAGCAAAAGCGCATCTGGCGCCTGAAGCGCTTCGCCGACGGGCGTTACACCGGCACGGCTGACGATGTCATCGGCGAGGCAGTCGGACAGGCCCGCGGCAACGCCTTCAACTGGAAATACACCCTTGCGCTTCCGGTCGATGGCACGGTGTGGAACGTGGAGTTCGATGACTGGATGTACCTCATGGACGGCCGTGTCATGCTCAACACCGCAGTGATGAGCAAATGGGGCATTCGGCTCGGCGAGGTCACGCTGTCGTTCGTGAAGCGCCCATGAAGGCCGCCTTCAGCCCCGGCGCGCCGGTGATCACCCCCGCCCCTGCCGCCCCTGCGCGCGGTTGGTTTTCGCCCCTGAATCCGCCGATGGAAACGTGGAGTGGCCGGCGTGTCTGGTTGGTCGGCGCTTCGAGCGGCATCGGACTGGCGACAGCCGAAGCGCTGCTGCGCCAGGGCGCGACCGTGGTGGTCTCGGCCCGCAACGAAAAAGCGCTGAACGATTTCGCCGCTTCACAGCAAAGCCATGACGCCTCCGGAACCTCCAGGGTCCATCCGGTGCCCATGGACGTGACGGACGCCGCCAGTGTCGCGGCAGCCGCGCGGGCCGTGCTGTCGAAAGGTCCGCTCGACCTGATGATCTATTGCGCCGGACACTACCGTGCGCAGCGGGCGACGGCTTTCGATCTGCCGGACATGCTGCGACATGAACAGGTCAACTACACCGGCGCCCTGCGCGTGCTGGATGCCGTGCTGCCGCACATGCTTCAGCGCGGCGCCGGCCACATCAGCCTGGTCAGCAGCGTGGCCGGCTTTCGCGGTCTGCCCCAGGGTCTGGCCTACGGGCCCACCAAGGCGGCGCTGATCAATCTGGCGGAAACACTCTACCTCGACCTTCGGCCCGCAGGGATCGGCGTGAGCGTCATCAATCCGGGTTTTGTCGAAACGCCGCTGACCGAGCAGAATCCGTTCACGATGCCGGCCCTGATCACGCCGGCGCAGGCTGCCGCAGAAATCTTGCGGGGCTGGGCGCACGGCCGCTTCGACATTCATTTCCCCAAACGTTTCACGCGCTGGCTCAAGTTGCTGCGACTGCTACCCTACAGGCTGTATTTCGCGACGGTGAGCCGCTTCACCGGACTGTAGCAACGCCATGACCCCTGCAGACCCGCAAGCCGCCGTGGAGAGGATCGTGCAGTTCTTCGAAACGCTCACGCCGCACGCCGTCGAGCAGCTCGACCACCATTACACCGCTGACGCCACGTTCAAGGACCCGTTCAACGAAGTCAGGGGTGTTGACGCCATTCAGCACATCTTCCGCCACATGTACGCGGCCCTCGCCCAGCCTCACTTCGTCGTGACAGGGCGTGTGGTCGACGGCGCACAGTGCTTCCTGACCTGGGAATTCCGCTTTCGCTTCAAGCGCTTTGACACCCACACGCTACAGACCGTGAGGGGGGGCTCGCACCTGCTGATGGCCGAGGACGGCCGCATCCGGATGCACCGCGACTACTGGGATGCCGCTGAAGAACTGTACGAAAAACTGCCGCTCGTGGGTGGTTTGATGCGCTGGCTCAAGAAACGCGCAAACACCTGAGGCTTCGCCCCAGGCGCCCCCGGTGCACGCGCTAGGCAGGCCGGGTGTCGACGAAGCTCTGGCGCAACATGAGCTTGTCCTGCAGCTTGCGCAGGTTGGCATATTCGTCGCGCCAGGCAATCTGGGGGAAACGGAAGTCCAGGTAGCCCAGCGCGCAACCCACTGCGATGTCGGACAGGCTGAGGTGAATGGAACTGCAATAGGGCTTGTCGCCCAGCCCCCGGCTCATGGAATTCAGGCTGGCTTGGATCTTGGCCATCTGCCGGTCGATCCAGGCCTGGCTGCGCTCGCTGTCCGCGCGGCCGGCCCAGGTCGCCTCCAGACGGGCCAGTATGGCGGCGTCGAGCAGGCCATCTGCCAGCGCTTCCCAGGTCTTGACTTCAGCGCGCTCCCGCCCTGGCTGGGGAATCAGCTTGCCCACGGGTGACAGGGTGTCGAGGTACTCCACGATCACCCGAGAGTCGAACACGGCCTCGCCGCCCTCCATGACCAGGCAGGGAACCTTGCCCAGGGGATTGGATTCGACGATCCGGGTACCGGCCGACCACACGTCTTCAGAAATGAACTGGTAGTCCAGCTTCTTTTCGGCCATGACAATGCGCACCTTGCGCACGTAAGGGCTGGTCACGGCTCCGATCAGTTTCATGGTGGCTCTCTGGATTTCTGGGTGTTCTGGCGTTGCAATCATTCTAGGGGAAGGGCGCCTGGCGGGTGGTGCAGGCACGCAACACCCACGTCCTACAATCCAACGATGAGCATGACACCGATTTCCGCCTTGTCTCCGCTGGACGGCCGCTATGCCGCCAAGCTCGCCTCCCTGCGTCCGCTGATGAGCGAGCAAGGCTACATGCACCGCCGCGTACAGGTTGAAGTGGCGTGGCTGATCGCCCTGAGCGACGCCGGCTTTGCCGAATTCAGGCCGCTTTCACCCGGAGCGCGCACTTACTTGCTGGGTCTGGTGAAGCACTTCTCGGAGGCCGACGCCCTGGCGATCAAGGAGATCGAGAAAACCACCAATCACGACGTGAAGGCCGTCGAGTACTGGATCAAGTCGAAATTCGAAGCCCGCCGCGAACTTGAAAACGCCAGCGAGTTCGTGCACTTTGCCTGTACCAGCGAGGACATCAACAACACCAGTCACGCCCTGCAATTGCGCGCCAGCCGCGACCTGGTGGTGTTGCCCGCCCTGGACCGCATCCTGCTGAAGCTGCGCGAAATGGCGCACAACTTCGCCCACGTGCCGATGCTCAGCCGCACCCACGGGCAGACCGCCAGCCCCACCACCGTGGGCAAGGAGATCGCCAACGTGGTGGTCCGCCTGCAAACCGCCTGCGACCGGATCGCCGCCGTGAAGATCATGGCCAAAATGAACGGCGCCGTGGGCAACTACAACGCCCATCTGGCCGCCTGGCCCGACTTTGACTGGGAAGCCTTTGCCCGTAAGGTCGTCGAGACGCCCGAGCCGCTGGGCCTGGGCCTGACCTTCCAGCCCTTCAGCATCCAGATCGAGCCGCACGACTACATGGCGGAACTGTTCGACGCTGTGGCGCGCGCCGACACCATCCTTATTGATCTCGCGCGCGACGTCTGGGGCTACGTGAGCCTGGGTTACTTCAAGCAGCGCCTCAAAGCCGGGGAAATCGGCTCGAGCACCATGCCGCACAAGGTCAACCCGATCGACTTCGAGAACGCCGAAGGCAACCTCGGGCTGGCCAATGCCTTGCTGCGGCACATGGCGGAAAAGCTCCCGATCAGCCGCTGGCAGCGCGATCTGACCGACTCCACCGTGCTGCGCAACATGGGCGTGGCGCTGGGCTACGCGACGCTGGCCTACCAGTCATTGCTGACCGGCCTTAACAAGCTCGAACTCAACGAAAGCGTGCTGGCCGCCGACCTGGATGGCGCCTGGGAAGTGCTGGCCGAGCCGATCCAGACCGTGATGCGGCGCTTTGGCGTGGCGGGTGCCTACGAGAAGCTCAAGGAAGTCACGCGCGGGCAGACAGTGACCGCCGAGGCCCTGCACGGCCTGATCCGCTCGCTGGAAATACCGCAGGCCGAGAAAGACCGTCTGCTGGCGCTGACCCCCGGAAACTACGTCGGCATGGCGGCCGAACTGGCGCGCCGGGTCTGAGACCCCGGTTTTCAGGGTTAAAACACGACCATCCCATCGCCGGATGGTCGTAACCCGCTATCAATATCAGACTGGACCGCAACTCCATGGCGCTCAAATCCACCATTTTCAAGGCCGCCCTGTCGGTTGCCGACATTGACCACGGCTACTACGCCGACCACGCTCTGACCCTGGCGCGCCACCCCAGCGAGACCGACGAACGCATGATGGTGCGGCTGGTGGCCCTGGCGCTCAACGCCTGGCAACTGCAGTCGGTCTGCAACGGTGACGGCATCCTGGCCTTCGGGGCCGGCCTGTCCGACCCGAACGACCCGGACCTCTCATTGAAGGACTTCACCGGCCTGACGCGCTTGTGGGTTGAAGTCGGCCAGCCCGAAGAAAAACCGATCGCCAAGGCCTGCCAGAAGGCTGACCAGGTGATTCTGTACCCGTTCAACCACGCCGCCGAAGTCTGGTGGCGCGGCATCGAGAACAAGCTTGCGCGCCTGGACAAATTGCAGGTCTGGCGGGTGCCGACCGAGGCCTCGCAGGCGCTGACGCGACTGGCGCAGCGCAGCATGCAACTGCAGGCGACCGTGCAGGAAGGCAACCTGAGCCTGTCGGACAGCCAGACGCACATCGACATCGAGTGCGTGCGATGGAAGTAGGCCGCAGCGTTTTTTTCAGATTTTTGGCCGATTTCCAGCGTCGAACGGTCGTAGATCGCTATTATTTCAGGATCTATTGCCCGAATCATTCGACGATTCCCGCGCGCGCTCCGCATACCGGTTGAAACGCCAGGCCGTGCCTTCGGCGGTGATGCGCCGCCAGGTGCTGCGTTTGGCCGCAGGCCCCATCGCCGGCCAGTACTGCACCTCCGACTCCGTGCGGCCGCAGCCCTTGCACACGGCATCGCCCTGACTGGTCGAGCAGATCGCGATGCACGGCGTATCGGGCGTGCTGGCATACCAGGTTTGCCAGGCCGCCCAGGCGTCGGGCGAAAAGGCACCGTCTTCGGCCAGCTCCTGACGCTGGTACACCATGCGCGCGTAAAGGTCGGCCAGCGCGCGCACCTGCGGCGCCAGCGTCACGCCGTCGCCGGACGGGCAACGCTCGCGCCAGAAGTTGATGGCGGATTCAATGTCGGTGATGTGGATGCTGGGCATGGAAGGAAGGTCTGAGCCAGAGGATCATAGCCCGAGGGCGTGTCCGGGCCCGCACGCCGCCCCCCAGCTTGCCCGGCCATCAGCCCTGATCGATCTCGTTCTCGGCGGCAGCACCTCGAACGTCAGCGCCTTGGTGGCGCGCAACCTCCCGCAGCATCTGCAGCGCAGGTCGGCCCCTGGGGCGCCGTGCTGATTCTCGCCTCAGAGTCGCGACGAAAAGCCCCTCCCGTTCAACGCGGCGGCCGGGCAAATCCCGACGTGGCGGTGCTATCCTCTGCCCCCATGAAGCTCACTCTCAAATGGCTGCTCAGCGCAGCCGCCCTGCTGGCCGTGGCGCATCTCTACAGCGGGGTCCAGGTCAGCACCTTCACTTCGGCCATGGTGGCGGCGCTGGTCATCGGTTTGCTGAACACGTTCGTCCGGCCCTTCCTGATCCTGCTGACGCTGCCCGTCACGTTGATCACCCTCGGTCTTTTCCTCTTCGTGATCAATGCCCTGATGTTCTGGTCCGCGGGTGGCATGCTGTCGGGTTTCCATGTGAACGGATTCGGCGCCGCGCTGGTCGGCTCGCTGATTTACTCGGTGCTCGGTATCGTGATCGATTCAGCGCTGCAAAGCCTGTTCTCGAAGGAGTGATTCCGCCAGGCGCAGCCGGGTGTCGATGATCGATGCCTCGATGTGATCCGCCGGGCCCAGGTTTCCCTTGCCCATGACCACCCGGGCGGCCTTGAATCGATCCACGGCACCCCCGAAATCATAGACAGACATCTGTACTTCGCCCTCGGCACGGATCGCCCGCAATGTCTGGTCCTGCGCGCGGTACGCGACCGCCAATGCCTGCCATGCAGCGGCGTCGCGCGGGTGCGTGCTCACCCAGGTTTGCAACAGGTCTACCGCTTGCGCGGGCTGGCCTGAGCGTGTGCGCGCCTGGGCCAGTATCAGCAGTTCCGGGCGACCAAGGGGTGAGGAGGGCGAAGCGGAATTCAGCAAGCCGGCAGCGCGGGCGAGGTCACCGGCTGACAGTGCGATCTCCGCCGCCAGCAGTCGCGCCTGCCTCGAAGCTGCCGGATTGTCGCCCGTCAAGGTGAGCAACCGGTTGGCCAGGGTGGCCGCCTTCCGACCCTCACGAAGGCGCTCGGCGGCCAGCGCCGCCGCGTACAGGATCGCAGCTTGCCGCGAGGCACTGAGCCGTGCAAAACCCGTGGCTTCGGGCTCGGCCACCCAGGCCCGGAGCAAATCCACCCCGGGGTAGGACAGCACGCGCGCCCGCGCGGCAAGCATGGCATGCTCCATGACGGGTTCAGCAACGGCCGCAGCACGTCCTTCGAGGGCCTGGCGAGTCTGCATGTCGGCAATTCGCTCGGTGGTCAGCGGGTGACTTCGCAGGTAGGGAAACGAGCCGTTGTCCGTCAGCCGTGAGGCCTGTTGCAGTTTTTCGAACATCGTGACGAAACCGCGGGAGTCGAAGCCCGCCTGGGTCATCACACCATAGCCAATCCGGTCAGCCTCGCGCTCCATGTCCCGCGAGAAGTTCAACTGGTTCTGCGCTGCAATTGCCTGTCCGCCCATCACTGCGGCGTTTGCCATTTCGGGGTTCTTGCTCGCGGCGAGTGCTGCCAGGATCATGGCGCCAATGAGCCAGGGGGTCTGGCGACTTTGCTGCGTCATCAGGCGCGAAATGTGCCGCTGTGTGACATGAGTGAGTTCATGGGCCAGCACCGACGCCAGTTCATCCCGGCTGGCCACCACCCCAATCAGTCCCAGATGCAATCCGAGGTAGCCCCCAGGCAGCGCGAAGGCATTGACCGACCCATCCCGCCCGAGAAGGATTTCCCAGGCAAAGCGCTCGTCGAGTTCGGGCGGGAGTTCGCCACGCGCCCGGGCCGCCCTCAACAACGGTTGCCAGATCGACTGAACGTATTCGCCCAGAATGGGGTCGTCAATGTAGTCGGGATCCCGGTAGAGCTCCCGCACGATACGCTCACCGAGCCCACGCTCGGCGCCGGCAGTCATCTCGCCGCCGTCGCCCATGGTAGGAAGCTGTGTCTGGGTCCACCCTGCCGGAGAGACCAGGAGCGCTATCAGAATGATTGCAATCAGTGACCTTTTCACGATGGGGAAAGACTTCTTTCGTGCAGTTTTTTCGTCAGAATGAATCCAGCGGGGCAAATCCCAGGACCTGGCCGGTCCGGGCGTCGAGCAGCACCGTCCAGAACGATTTGCGCGCGGCAAGTGGCAGGTAGACAAGCCGTTCGACCGGTTGCCCCGTCGCGGCAATCACCTTTTCGATGTCGGCGGTTCGCTCGGGGAATCGGCTCAAGAGCTGGTTGACGGGTTTGGCGGCCGCGAGAATGCGCGGTACCGCCTGCTCATAGGGCTGCCACAAGTCCGGACGGGCGCCCAGGTGAAGTCCCTGCAAGGCGGCCAGGGTCGCATCCGTGCGCTCCTGCGCACTGGCAAAAGGACGTACCGCAAGCAGCGAGGGTCCGGTCACAGGCAATGCGACAACGCCTTGAGGCGTCTTTGACAGCAGCTCCGGCGGCACGTCCACCGCGTGCACCGCACGGAACCGGTCAATTTCAAACACCAGATGCACGGGGCGGGCTTCATGGACGGTCCACAGCCCGTATGCGAGGCCAGCGAGCTGCATCAGTCCGACCAGCGCCAGATCGCGAACCAGTTCCTTTCGTGGCTTTGTGCGATTGAAGACGACAAAGGTCACCAGCGGTCCCAGCACGACGTCCACGGCAACGACCAGCAGAAACAGCTCCCGCCCGCCCGATATTTCCCGGTAGGGATACGGGTACCAAAGGCCAAAGACCAAGCCCGCCGCGACCCCCGCGACCAGCAGACTGATGCAAAGATGGATGGCCGCTGCCCTGACCCGGATTTTCCAGTCTGTCATGGCCGTATGATGCTTGAAAAAGATGAACGTTCTGTAAATCCGACATTTCAGGCAACCCCTCATGAGCAAGGCTTCATCCAGCCCCCTGACCCACTTTGACGCACAAGGCCAGGCCCACATGGTGGATGTGGCGGCCAAGGTCGCCACGCACCGCATCGCGGTGGCCCGCGGCCGCATCGTCATGCTGCCCGCCACGCTGGCCCTGGTTCAGTCCGGCACGGCCAAGAAAGGCGACGTGCTGGGCATTGCCCGCATTGCCGGCATCATGGCCGCGAAGAAGACCAGCGATCTGATCCCCTTGTGTCACCCCCTGGCGCTGACGCGGGTAGCGATTGATTTCGATCTGCCGGAGGATGCAAGGGCGGCATATCCGTCGATTTCATGTACCGCAACCGTCGAGACGGTCGGCCCCACCGGCGTGGAAATGGAGGCCCTGACCGCTGTCCAGGTGGCGCTGCTGACAATCTACGACATGTGCAAGGCGGTGGATCGTGGCATGACGATCACAGACGTTCGCGTGCGTGAAAAGCATGGCGGAAAATCGGGAAGTTTTGAGAATCTGTGAAGCGCCCATTCCGCGCACTGCAAAAGCGTCGCCCCCAAAGAAAAAGCCCCAAGGAACTGCCTGGGGCTTCCTGATTCCCGATGCCGCCGTGGCCGGCGACTTGGGAGAGACGAAGCAACAGCCTACTTGTTGCCGCGGTACTTGCGCAGTGCGGAGAGCTGCGCGGCCATCACCGCCAGCTCGGACGTGGCCTTGGCCAGATCGATGTCGCTGTTGGCATTCTTGACCGCTTCCTGTGCGGCCATTCGGGCTTCGTTGGCCTTTTCTTCGTCGAGATCCTTGCCGCGGATCGCGGTATCGGACAACACGGTCACACGGTCGGGCTGCACCTCCAGAATGCCGCCGGCCACGAAAATGAACTCTTCGGAGCCGTCAGCCTTTTCGATTCGCACTGAACCTGCCTTGATACGGGTGATCAACGGGGTATGGCGGGGAAGTATGCCAAGCTCGCCAGATTCACCGGGCAAGGCGACGAAACGCGCTTCACCCGAGAAGACGGACTCTTCGACACTGACAACATCAACGCGGATGGTGTTCATAAGTTTTCCTGGTCAGTTGAGGACGGCGCAAACGGCCCGTCCGCATGCATCACGCAACCTTCTTGGCTTTCTCGAACGCTTCGTCAATGGTGCCGACCATGTAGAACGCCTGCTCGGGCAGGTGATCGCACTCTCCGGCGGTAATCATCTTGAAGCCGCGGATGGTTTCCGACAGCGGCACGTACTTGCCGGGTGAGCCGGTAAACACTTCGGCCACGTGGAACGGCTGGCTCAGGAAACGCTGGATCTTGCGGGCGCGGGCCACGGCCAGCTTGTCTTCAGGGGCCAGTTCGTCCATGCCCAGAATCGCGATGATGTCACGCAGTTCCTTGTAGCGCTGCAACGTGCCCTGGACGGAACGCGCCGTCTCGTAGTGGTCGGCACCGACGACCAGAGGGTCAAGCTGGCGGCTGGTGGAATCCAGCGGGTCCACGGCGGGGTAGATGCCCAGCGAGGCGATGTCACGGCTCAGCACCACGGTGGAATCCAGGTGAGCAAAGGTCGTGGCGGGGGAGGGATCGGTCAAGTCGTCGGCAGGGACGTAAACGGCCTGGATGGACGTGATGGAGCCGACTTTGGTCGACGTGATCCGCTCCTGCAGGCGACCCATTTCTTCAGCCAGCGTCGGCTGGTAACCCACGGCGGAAGGCATGCGGCCCAGCAACGCGGACACTTCGGTGCCGGCCAGCGTGAAGCGGTAGATGTTGTCGACGAAGAAGAGAACGTCTTTGCCTTCGTCTCGGAAAGATTCGGCGATAGTCAGGCCGGTCAGCGCCACGCGCAGACGGTTGCCCGGGGGCTCGTTCATCTGGCCGTAGACCATGGCCACCTTGGACTCGCCGAGGTTCTCCAGGTTCACCACGCCGGACTCCGCCATCTCATGGTAGAAGTCGTTGCCTTCGCGGGTCCGCTCACCGACGCCGGCAAAAACCGACAGACCGGAGTGCGCCTTGGCGATGTTGTTGATGAGTTCCATCATGTTCACGGTCTTGCCCACGCCAGCGCCACCGAACAGGCCCACCTTGCCGCCCTTGGCGAACGGACACACCAGATCGATCACCTTGATGCCGGTTTCCAGCAGTTCCTGCGACGGGCTCAGCTCGTCGTAAGCGGGCGCCTTGCGGTGAATCGAGGCTGTGAGGTCCGAGCCGACCGGTCCGCGCTCGTCGATCGGGTTGCCCAGCACGTCCATGATGCGCCCCAGTGTGGCCTTGCCCACGGGCACCATGATGGGGTGTGACGTGTTCTGCACGATCATGCCGCGACGCAGGCCGTCCGAGGAGCCGAGCGCAATGGTGCGCACGATGCCGTCGCCGAGCTGCTGCTGCACTTCCAGCGTCAGGGCCGAACCGTCCATTTTCAGAGCGTCATAGATCTTGGGCATCTGGTCGCGCGGAAATTCCACGTCCACCACGGCGCCAATACACTGAACAATTTTTCCTTGAACCTGAGCCATTTTTCGCTCCAAAAAATTTGAATCTTGTTAAACCGCTGCCCGAGCCGGAGCCTAGACCGCCGCCGCACCCGCGACGATTTCCGAAAGCTCTTTCGTGATCGCCGCCTGCCGCGTCTTGTTGTAGATCAGCTTGAGTTCGCCAATCACGCTGCCCGCGTTGTCGGTCGCCGCCTTCATGGCGACCATGCGGGCCGCCTGTTCGGACGCGATGTTCTCCGCGACAGACTGATAGACCAGCGCCTCCAGATAGCGCACCAGCAATTCATCAATCACCGACTGCGCGTCGGGCTCATAGATGTAATCCCAGCCATGCTGACCCTCGTCGGCCTTGATGGAATCCGCTGCCAGTGGCAGCAGCTGCTCAATCACCGGCTCCTGCTTCATGGTGTTGATGAAACGCGTGTAGCAGATGTAGACCGCGCTGAGCTTGCCCTCGGCATAGGCGTCAAGCAGGACCTTGACCGGGCCGACCAACTGGTCCAGGTGCGGCGTGTCGCCAATGTGCGTCACATGGGCCACCACCTTGGCGCCGATGCGATTGAGGAAACCCAGACCCTTGTTGCCAATGGCCACGGCCTGCGCGGACTGCCCTTGCGCCTGCATCTCGCGAAGCTTGGCGGTCACCATGCGAAGCACGTTGGTGTTGAGGCCGCCGCACAGTCCCTTGTCGGTGGAGACAATGATCAAGCCCGTCGTCTTGGCGTCGGTGTTCGGACGCATGAAAGCATGCGTGTACTCCGGATTTGCCTTGCCCAGGTTCGCGGCAATGTTGCGGATCTTGTCACTGTAGGGGCGCGCCGCACGCATCCGTTGTTGCGACTTGCGCATCTTGGAGGAGGCCACCATTTCCATGGCCTTCGTGATCTTCTTGGTGTTTTCCACCGATTTGATCTTGCCGCGTATTTCCTTGCCTGCTGCCACGATAGTTCCTGTCTTTTGCCGTGCGGATCGGATTAAGCGAAGGTGTTCTTGAACGCAGCCACGGCCGCGTTCAATTCGGTTTCGGCATCCTTGTCCATTGCCTTGTCAGCTTCCATCTTGGCCAGCAGCGCTGCATTCTTGTCCTTGAGATAAGCATGCAGTCCGTGCTCGAAAGGCAACACCTTGTTGATGGCGACGTCGTCTAAGAAGCCCTTGTTCACTGCGAACAGCGTGGCGGCCATCAGGGAGATGGACAACGGGCTGTACTGGGGCTGCTTGAGCAGTTCCGTCACGCGGGCACCGCGATCGAGCTGTTTGCGGGTCGCTTCGTCCAGATCGGAAGCGAACTGCGCGAACGCCGCCAGTTCACGGTACTGGGCGAGGTCGGTACGGATACCACCGGAGAGATTCTTGACCAGCTTGGTCTGGGCGGCCCCACCGACGCGCGACACCGAGATACCCGCGTTGATGGCGGGCCGGATACCGGCGTTGAACAGGTTGGACTCCAGGAAGATCTGTCCGTCGGTGATGGAGATCACGTTGGTCGGCACGAAGGCAGACACGTCGCCGGCCTGGGTCTCGATGATCGGCAGCGCGGTCAACGATCCGGTCTTGCCCTTGACTTCACCCTTGGTGAACGCTTCGACGTAATCGGCATTCACACGGGCGGCACGCTCGAGCAGACGGCTGTGAAGATAGAACACGTCGCCGGGGTAGGCTTCACGGCCTGGTGGGCGACGCAGCAGCAGCGAGACCTGGCGATAGGCCACAGCCTGCTTGGACAGGTCGTCGTACACGATCAAGGCATCTTGCCCGCGATCCCGGAAGTACTCACCCATGGTGCAGCCCGAATAGGCACTGATGTACTGCATGGCGGCGGACTCGGAAGCCGACGCGGCCACCACGATGGTGTACTCCATGGCGCCAGCCTGCTCCAGCGAGCGCACGACGTTCTTGATCGACGAGGCCTTCTGTCCGATGGCCACGTAGATACAGGTCATGTGCTGACCCTTCTGGTTGATGATCGCGTCGATCGCCACGGCGGTCTTGCCGGTCTGGCGGTCGCCAATGATCAGCTCGCGCTGACCCCGGCCCACGGGCACCATGGAGTCAATCGCCTTCAGGCCGGTCTGCATCGGCTGGCTGACCGACTGACGCGCAATCACGCCCGGCGCCACCTTTTCAATCACGTCGGTCATCTTGGCATTGATCGGACCCTTGCCGTCAATGGGATGACCCAGCGCATTCACCACGCGGCCCAGCAACTCGGGGCCGACCGGGACCTCCAGGATGCGGCCCGTGCACTTGACGGTGTCGCCTTCGGAAATGTGCTCGTATTCGCCCAGAATCACGGAACCCACCGAGTCACGCTCGAGGTTCAGCGCCAGGCCATAGGTCGGCAGACCATCGCTGCCGGCCGGGAACTCCAGCATTTCGCCCTGCATCACGTCGGACAGGCCATGAATGCGCACGATGCCGTCGGTCACGGACACCACGGTGCCCTGGTTGCGAATGTCGGCGCTGGCGGTCAGCCCTTCGATCCGGCTCTTGATCAGTTCAGAAATTTCTGCGGGATTGAGTTGCATGACTCTTTCCTTCTTTCTTAAATAGGCCGCGGGCTTACGCCGACAGCGCGACTTTCATTTGTTCCAGGCGGGCCTTGACAGAAGTGTCGAGCACCTCGTCACCGACCACCACGCGAATTCCGCCAATCAGCGCCGGCTCCAGCTCGACCTTGACGTTCAGTTTGCGACCAAAGCGTGATTCCAGCGTCTTGGCCACGTCGGCCAATACCGCGCCATCGATCGGGAAGGCGCTGTAGACCACAGCGTCGGAAGATCCGCTCTGGGCATTCTTCAGGCTGCGAAACTGTGCCGCGATCTCCGGCAGGGCCGACAGACGACCGTTCTCGATCACGGTACGCAGGAAGTTCCTGGCCGGCTCGGGCAACGCAGTCTTGGCCACGCCGGCGATCAGGTCAAAGACCTGGTTCACCGTGCTCTTGGGGTTGTCCGCAAACTGTTGAAGCTGCGAATTGCCCGCGATGGCGGCCAGTTCATCCAGCCAGACAGCCGCGCCGCCCAAGTCCGAGGAGAACGCCTTGAACAGCGCTTCCGCGTAGGGTCGGGCAATGGTGGCGAGTTCAGCCATGGTTGTACCTTTACAGCTCGGTCTTCAGACGGCTGAGCAGGTCGGCGTGAATGCCGGCGTTGACTTCCTTGCGGAGAATCTGCTCGGCACCCTTGACCGCCAGTGCGGCGACCTGCTCACGCAGGGACTCACGGGCGCGCACGGTCTGCTGCTCGGCTTCCACCTTGGCGGCGGCGACAATCTTGGCGCCCTCCTCGGTGGCACGGGCCTTGGCTTCTTCGATGATGCCCTGCGCGCGACGCTCTGCATCGGCCAGACGCACCGCCGTCTCGTTGCGGGACTTGACCAGCTCGGCTTCCACGCGCTGATTGGCGGAGGAGAGCTCGGACTTGGCCTTGTCGGCAGCAGCAAGGCCATCGGCAATTTTCTTGGCACGTTCGTCGAGCGCAACAGCGATCGGAGGCCACACGAATTTCATCGTGAACCACACCAGAATCGCGAAAACGATCGCTTGGACGAACAGGGTTGCATTGATACTCACAGCAACACCCTTTCAGTCAGTTGGTGAACAGGCGAACGATTACTTGAGCACGAAGGGGTTGGCAAACGCGAACATCATCGCGATACCGACGCCGATCAGGAAAGCCGCGTCGATCAGACCGGCCAGCAGGAACATCTTGGTCTGCAGTTCGTTCATCAGTTCGGGCTGGCGGGCTGCCGCTTCAAGGTATTTGCTACCCATGATGCCGATACCGATACAGGCGCCGATAGCGCCCAGACCAATGATCAGACCAGCGGCGAGTGCGACAAAGCCGAGTACGTGTTCCATTTAATGCTCCTGTGGATGAAAAGTTAAGGGTTGAAGGAAAGGAAAACTCAGAGAACAACGGGAGATCAGTGCGCGTCGTGCGCCTGACCGATGTACACCAGGGTCAGCATCATGAAGATGAAGGCCTGCAGGGCGACAATCAGAATATGGAAGATCGACCAGAGCGTGCCGGCGATGATATGACCGATCGGCAGCAGGATGCCCGACAAGGACAGCGCAGCGGCGCCGCCCATCAAAGCGATCAGCATGAACAGCAACTCACCCGCGTACATGTTGCCGAACAACCGCATGCCGTGCGAAACGGTCTTGGCGGCGAATTCAATCATCTGCATCAGGAAGTTGGGCAGCCACAACAGGGGGTGGGCGCCAAACGGCGCGCAGAACAGTTCGTGCACCCAGCCGCCAAGACCTTTGATCTTGATGTTGTAGAACACGCAGACCAGCAATACCGAGGTGCTCAAGCCCAGCGTGGTCGACAGGTCGGCCGTGGGAACGACACGCATGTAGGCATGGTGTGGGTCATGGCCGGCCGCGCCGTAGACCATCTCCCAGATGCGCGGAATCAGATCGACCGGCAGAAAGTCCATGGCGTTCATCAGGAACACCCAGACGAACACGGTCAAGGCCAGAGGGGCAACCACCTTGCGGCTCTCTGCGTTGTGAATGATGCCCTTCGCCTGGCTGTCGACCATTTCCACGAGGATCTCGACCGCCGCCTGGAATCGCCCCGGCACGCCGGAAGTTGCCGAACGGGCCGCCTTCCACAGGAAGAAAGTGCCCAGGACGCCCGTCAGCACGGCCCAGAAAATGGAATCGAGGTTGAAGACTGAAAAGTCCACCACCCCCTTCATGGGATGGTTTTGCAGATGCGTCAGGTGGTGACCAATGTACTCACCGGCAGTAGGTCCGTGTTCAGCAGCCATCTGTTTACTCGTGTTTAAGTTCTACGCTTCGGGCGGAGCATCAGCGCCACCCAGTACACCTTCATCGTCACCACCAGACCCACCAGCATGGCTGGCCAGCTCAAGTTGGCAACCAGCCTTGGCGCCGCAAACAACATTGCGACCGTCAAGGCAATCTTGACCATTTCCCAAAGGAAAAATCCGAATGCCGCACCCATGGCACGCGCTTGCGGACTCTCCAGAGACATCCTTCGGGCCAGCCCCCGGGCGAACATCGCAGCCGGAATCACCACCGCGAGCGCGCCATAAGCCGCTGACCACCCTACATTCACTTTGCCCGTAAGACCCCAGGCACCCAACGCCACCACAAGCCCGACCACCGCCTGAATCCCGACCACCTTCGCTGGCGACACCGACGGATTCTTATCGCTGAACTGCCGCGCCTCTTCTGCGGTCAAGGGCTTGAACTCCGGTTCAGGCGACTCCGTCTCAGGCCCAGTGGCAATTGTCGGCATGTCAGATTACGTGCAGGTTACACCCAGGTTTCGCCTGCAACTTGCCCGGCACTCCCCAGCAAAGCCCTTGATTATACGTAGAAACCCGCTACCGCCAAAACAGATGGCGCCTGGGTCCGCAAAACACGTGCATGCGCCGGTGTTATGCGGGTTCGTTCAGAATGCGCAGGCAACAAAGGGGCTTTCATGTACCTCGCCATCAAACTGACCCACCTTGCTGCCGCCATCGTCTGGCTCGGCGGCATGACTTTCATCCTGGGCGCGCTGCGCCCCGTGGCGGTGGCGCAACTGCAGCCACCGTCGCGATTGCCGCTGATGGCCGGGGTGCTGAGCCGGTTCTTTGTTGCGGTCTGGGCCAGCATCGCCGTGTTGCTGCTGTCCGGTGTTTTCATGCTGGTTGCCGTGGGCATGAAGAACGCCCCCATCGGATGGCACCTCATGCTGGGGATCGGCTTGCTGATGTTTGCCATCTTCGGCCACCTGTACTTCGGCCCGTGGCGCCGCATGAAGGCCGCCGTGGCCGTCGGGGACTGGCCCGAGGCCGGACAGCGCATGGCGCAAATCCACCCCCTGGTGGTGGCGAATTTCGTGCTGGGCTGGCTGGCCGTGGCCCTGGTTTACCTGGTGCACTGAACCTCCACGGTTCAGTGGCATGCCGGAGCCTGTGCGCCGGCACAAACGTCCGGCGCCGGGCACGTCTGGAAAAATGGACAATGAAGGCCATGAACATGCACGACCTGCCCCCCCTGCCCTGCTACCTCAATGGCGACTACACCACGCTGCCGAATGCCAAGGTCAGCGTCATGGACCGCGGCTTCATCTTTGGCGATGGCGTCTACGAGGTCGTGCCGGTCTATGGCGGGCGGCCGTTCTGCTTCGAGCAACACATGGCGCGACTCGACCGCTCACTGGCAGAACTGCGCATTGCCAACCCGCACACCCGGGAACAGTGGCATGGAATCGTTACGCAATTGGTAGCAGACTATGACCATTCGACGCTGGGGAATGGCCAAAAAGATTCAGAATCTCCGGCAAACCACCTGATCTACATCCAGATCACCCGTGGCGTGGCATTGCGCGACCATGTCATGCCCGCCGACATCGCGCCCACGGTGTTTGTCATGGCCAGCGCCATGAAGCTGCCCACGCCCGATCAGCGCGCAAGGGGCGTGGCCTGTGTCACCGCCGACGATTTCCGCTGGAAAAAGGCCCATATCAAGAGCGTGAGCCTGCTCGGCGCCGTATTTGCGCGCCAGATCAGCGCGGACGCGGGCGCGGTGGAAACCGTGATGTTCCGCGACGGCTTCCTGAGCGAGGCGGCCGCCAGCAACGTCTGGGTCGTCAAGGACGGGGTCGTCATGGGCCCGCCGAAGGACCACTTGGTGCTCGAAGGCATCCGCTACAGCCTGATCGAGGACCTCTGCCGCGCCCAGGGCATCCCCTTCATGTTGCGCCGCATCAGCCGCGAGGAAGTCCTCGCCGCCGACGAATTGCTGCTGTCGTCGGCCACCAAGGAGGTGTTGCCCATCACCACGCTGGACGGCGCGCCGGTGGGCCACGGCAACACCAAGGGACGGCCGGGCCCGGTTTACGAACGCCTGTACGCAGGCTACCAGCAGGCCAAGAAAGACTTCTCGGCATGAACGCCTCCGCCACTCCCCCTGGGTCCCCGACGCCGGACTCCGGTTCGCGCACCGAATCGCTGATCGAATATCCCTGCCAGTTCCCCATCAAGGTCATGGGCGCAAGGGTCGATGGTTTCGTCGCAGCGCTCACCCACATCGCGCACCAGTTCGACCCGGCTTTTGAAGCCGACACCCTCGAATTGCGCGAGAGCAAGGGTGGCAAGTACCTGGGCGTCACCCTCACCGTCACCGCCACCAGCCGCGCTCAGCTCGACGAGCTCTACCGCACGCTGTCGAGCCATCCGATGGTCAAAGTCGTGCTCTGACGAACCGGAACGAGGGCGCCCCCATGACCACACTGCGACTCAACCCGGCCCTGGCCAAAGCCTGCCATCTGCCGGAGCGACCGCGCAGCGGTGCTGCCGTTCCCAGGCCTCCACCCGGCAACGCGCTGGGCGACTGGGCGCTGGCGCTGGTGCACACCCGGCCGCAAAAACTGGTGATCGCGGTCAGCAATGTCACGCACTGGGCGTTTTGCCTGCCCTATGCCCCAATGCCCACGCTGCAAAGCCGCTTTGGCCCCGCCCTGCTCCAGGCATTGCTGTCACTGGGCGTGCCGCCCGACCGGGCGCGCGCCGAAATCGATCGCAGCGAGCCCTGGGTGCTGGGGCGCGGTATCGAGCGGAGCACGGTCGGGCACCTGACGCACTACCGGCAAAGCGTCACCTGGGCGGCCGGTGAAGGCCTGGGCCTGGGTGCGATCAACGCGCGCCTGGCCGACCACATGACCCTGAAGCCCCGGGCTGGCTACCCGGCAGCGCAAGTGCTGCGCCTGCTGGGCGGCAACCCCAAACTGGTGACCCAGCGTCAAAAGGAGAAAAGCGAGAACTGGCGGGCTGCCTATGATCATGCGCAGGCCCAGATCGGACGCGACGAAGTGCACATCCCCGTCGCCCTGGCACTGCCCGACGAGCCGCGGCTGGAGGCCGCCCACCAGGCCAGCATCCTGCTGATGCGCCTGCCGCATGACGACAGTGTCAGCGGGCCGCCCGGCCGCACCAGCAATCCGGGCGGACGCTGGATTCCGCGCACCCTGATCGTCGACTTTGCCGACGTCGACAGTGCCACGGCCACCTTTGCCCGGGCCCTGCTGGACGAAGTGGCCACGTTGGGTGTTTCCAGCCTTCACCTGGCCAATGCCTTGCCGGCTGTGATTGAGGCTTTCGAGGAAGTCTCCGGTCGCGGGCCGGCCCGGACCGACGGCCACTGATCCGGCGGCCAGCCTGCCCCGTCGGCCGAAGCCATGCGACTCGAAACCTCGATCCTCGGCCGGGTGGACTACGCGCCAACTTGCGAGGCCATGCAGGCCTTCACCGCATCGCGCAGACCCGACACCCCCGATGCCCTGTGGATCTGCGAGCACCCGCCGATCTACACCCAAGGGCTGGCGGGAAAGGCCGATCACCTCCTGAACCCGGGCGACATTCCGGTGCTTCAGTCCAACCGGGGCGGGCAGGTGACGTACCACGGTCCGGGCCAGGTGGTGGCCTACCCGCTGATCGACCTGCAGCGCGCCGGCTACTACGTGAAGGAATACGTCTACCGCATCGAGGAGGCACTGATTCGCACCCTCGTCGAATTCGGCGTCACCGGCCACCGTGTGGCGGGCGCACCTGGCATCTACGTGCGGCAGGACGACCCGTTTTCGCACGCTGCGCTGAACGGGCCGGCACCTGCGGGGGACCCGTTCCGGGGCCTGGGCAAGATTGCCGCTTTGGGCATCAAGATCAGCCGACACTGCACCTACCACGGGCTGGCGCTGAATGTGGCGATGGACCTGGAACCCTTCTCGCGTATCAACCCCTGCGGTTATGCCGGCCTGAAAACCGTAGACCTTTCTACAATCGGCGTCTCTGTCACCTGGGACGAGGCGGCCGCCGTGTTGAGCCAGAAGCTCGACAGCCGGCTGGCGCCTTGAAACCGGCCATCCACCGCCCCACCGCCCCGCAGGAAACCCTCATGACCACCAAAGACGCCGCCCCCAACGTTGTGCGCGAAGCCCAGTCCGTTGAAACCTATGACGCCAGCGCCAAGCAGAAGGCTGGCGCCAAGCTGTCGCGCATCCCGATCAAGGTGCAGGCCGGCGAGGTGCTGAAGAAGCCCGACTGGATCCGCGTCAAGGCCGGCAGCCCGACCACGCGCTTCTACGAGATCAAGGACGTGCTGCGCGCCAACAAGCTCGTGACGGTCTGCGAGGAGGCCAGCTGCCCCAACATCGGCGAATGCTTCGGCAAGGGCACGGCGACCTTCATGATCATGGGCGACAAGTGCACACGCCGCTGCCCGTTTTGCGACGTGGGCCACGGCCGGCCCGACCCGCTGGATGCCAACGAGCCGCAAAACCTGGCCAACACCATTGCCGCGCTCAAGCTGAGCTACGTGGTCATCACCAGCGTGGACCGCGACGACCTGCGCGACGGCGGCGCCCAGCATTTCGTCGACTGCATCCAGCGCATCCGCGAACTCTCGCCCAAAACCCAGATCGAGGTGCTGGTGCCCGACTTCCGCGGCCGCGATGACCGCGCGCTGGAAATCCTCAAGGCCGCGCCGCCCGACGTGATGAACCACAACCTGGAAACCGCGCCGCGCCTTTACAAGGAGGCCCGCCCCGGCAGCGACTACCGGTTCAGCCTGAACCTGCTCAAGAAGTTCAAGGCGCTACACCCCGACATCCCGACCAAAAGCGGCATCATGGTCGGCCTCGGCGAGACCGACGAAGAAGTGCTGCAGGTGATGCAGGACATGCGCGACCACCACATCGACATGCTGACCATCGGCCAGTACCTGGCGCCGTCGTCGTCGCACCTCACCGTCAAGCGCTACGTGCACCCCGACACCTTCAAGCTGTTCGAGGCCAAGGCCTATGAGATGGGCTTCAGGCACGCCGCCGTGGGCGCGATGGTGCGCTCCAGCTACCACGCGGACCAGCAGGCCGGGCACGCCATGGGGTCACCGGTCGCCTAGAACTGGTCTTTTTTCAATAGCGAAAGATGACCATCTGGAGCTGGGAAAAGGCCATTTCCATGGGGGAATCTGTTCCCGGCGCCTGGCGGATCGAGTCGTACTGACAAACGCCCCGCCTAGCGCCCGCCCGGCCTGGCAAACCCGCTCTCCGCCCACGCCACTGCACTGCTTCGATTGAGCCTGAACGACGGGGCGACGCGCACTTCGGCCAGGCGTTCGCCGTCGTCGCCGGTCGCGCTCAGCACAGCGGTGGGGTTTTCTTCGTCGGGCACGATGTCCAGCGACACGGTCACGCGGGCCGCGCGGGCGGTCACGGTGATGCGCTGGTGCAGCGTCGCGTGCAATTGCTGCTCGCTGCGGCGCACGAACTCCGACGCGGTCTTGACCAGGGTGTTGAAGGCGTTGGTGTCCAGCGGCTTGGGGTTCTTCTTGTCGCGCCCCATCGTCCACGGCCCGACCAGCGCGGGCTCGGGCTCGCCGTCCCGTGTCATGGCCACGGCCCAGCCGTCGTCGTCTTCGTTCTTGATGACCCGGGCGGTCCAGCTGTCGGCGCGCCACAGGCGGGGCTCCTGGATTTTGGTGGGTTCGTCGGTCAAT
>JAABQG010000029.1 GCA_011391595.1 Hydrogenophaga sp. | reverse complement strand
GCGACCTGATCACCGGCCGCCGCGTGGCCGCCCTCGGCACGGTGGACGCCAGCGCCCCCGCGCAAACTTTCGTCTCGATGGCGCCCTACGCGGTCTGGCCAGGCGGCCCCGCCTTGGTGGTTCATGTCAGCGCGCTGGCGGCGCACACGCGAAACCTGCAGGCGCAGCCGCGCGCGTCCTTGCTGGTGATGGCCGCCGAGACACTCGGCGAGCCGGTGCACGCCCTGCCCCGCGTGACGCTGGACGTGGTGGCCGAAACACCGCTGCGCGACGGCCCCGAATGGCTCGCTGCGCGCCAGGCCTACCTGGCCCGCTTCCCCGAAGCCGAGCCCATGACCACACTGGGCGACTTCCGCTTCGTGCTGCTGCGCCCCACGGGTGCGCGCCAGGTCGCAGGCTTCGGCGCCGCGCGCAGCGTGGACGGGGACGAACTCGCCCGCGTGCTGGGCGCATGAGCGCACCGGCCGGGGACGCGCCGACGTCCGTACTGCCCTGGTCCGCGGGTCCGCCAGTGCCGCCCGGCCTGCGTCTGGTGCATGCCGACGAGGCGCTGCTGGTGTTCGACAAACCCGCCGGCCTGCTGGCCGTGCCCGGCCGTGGCGAAGACAAGCAGGACTGCCTGGCCACCCGCGCCCAGGCTGAATTTCCCGATGCGCTGGTGGTGCACCGGCTCGACATGGCCACTTCGGGCCTGATCGTCATGGCGCGTGGACTGCCGGCGCAGCGCGCGCTCAACCTCGCCTTCGAGAAGCGCCAGGTGCACAAGCAATACGTGGCCGTGGTGCAGGGCCTGATGGCGCCGCCCGAAACCGCCGACGGCTGGGGTCTGATCGACCTGCCGCTGATCCTGGACTGGCTGAACCGGCCGCGCAGCATCGTCGATCACGCCCAGGGCCGGCCCAGCCGCACCCGCTGGCAGGTGCTGGCGCACGAAGCGGCGGCAGGCACCACCCGCGTGCTGCTGGAGCCGGTCACTGGCCGCTCACACCAGCTGCGCGTGCACCTGCAGGCGCTGGGCCATCCGATCCTGGGTGACCCGCTTTATGCCCCTCCCGCCGCGACGGCCGCCGCGCCCCGCCTGCTGCTGCACGCGCGCCGCCTGGCGCTGTTTCACCCGGCCAGCGGCAAGCCGATGGTCTTTGACTGCCCACCACCGTTCTGAAGCCGGTCGGACTCGGCCCGGCGCCGGTAGCGCTAACATGCGCCCATGAAACCCACCCTCACGATCCTCACGGGCGCGTCCCGCGGCATGGGCCTGGCCATGGCGAAGCAATCGCTGCAATCCGGCCACACACTGCTCACGCTCTCGCGCACCGTCAACGAATCGCTGACGGCCGACGCCGCGGCCGCTGGCGCCACGTTGGTCCAGTGGTCCGTGGACCTGGCCGACGCCAGTGCCGTGGCCAACCGCCTGTCCGCCTGGCTGGCCGCGCAGCCGACGGGCACCTTCGCAGCGGCCACGCTGATCAACAACGCGGGTGTGATTCCGCGTATCGGCCCGCTGAGCGAAGCCGATCCCGGCGACCTGGCGCACGCGTTGCGCGTGGGGCTGGAGGCGCCGATGGCATTGACCGCCGCGTTCCTGCACACCACGGCCGGCTGGAACCTGCCGCGCAAGGTCCTCAACATCTCCTCGGGCCTGGGCCGGCGCGCCATGGCCTCGCAGGCGGGCTACTGCGCGGCCAAGGCCGGCATGGACCACTTCACGCGTTGCCTGGCGCTGGAGGAAGCCCTGATGCCGAACGGTGCAAAAGTGTGTTCACTGGCGCCCGGCGTGATCGACACCGACATGCAGGTGCAGCTGCGCGGCGCGGCCAGCACCGCCTTTCCGGATGTGGGCAATTTCATCGGACTGAAGGACAAGGGCCTGCTGAGCAGCCCCACTGACGCGGCCCGGCAGGTGCTGGGCTATCTGGGCCGGCCCGATTTCGGCGCCAACCCGGTCGCCGACGTTCGCGATTGAGACTTCGGATCGGCCCAAAGGGCCATTTTTAATTGAAAAGCGCCTGAACCCACCGCCAAACGGTCGTAAGAAGCTTCTTTTTCAGGAGTCAATCAAATCCCTCGGTCGCCACATGCGCGGTCCGAGGGGGCCGGCGTCGCTCAGTAGACCTGCGGCACCAGAATTTCCTGTGGCACCGGCTGGCGCGCATAGTCCACGTGGCGTTCGCGCTGTGGCAGAACCACCGGCTCGCGCTCGATCTCGCGGTAGTCCATCTGGCCCAGCAGATGGTGGATACAGTTCAGGCGCGCCTTCTTCTTGTCGTCGGCCGGCACGATCCACCACGGCGCGGCGTCGATATGGGTGCGTTCCAGCATCACCTCCTTGGCGCGCGTGTAGTCCTCCCAGCGCCGGCGTGACTCCAGGTCCATCGGGCTGAGCTTCCATTGTTTGAGCGGGTCGTGGATGCGCCCCAGAAAGCGCAGGTTCTGCTCGTCGTCCGAGATCGAGAACCAGTATTTGATCAGCTGTATGCCCGAGCGCACCAGCATCTTCTCGAACTCGGGCACGTCGCGGAAGAAGGCTTCAACGTCGTCTTCCGAGCAAAAGCCCATGACGCGTTCGACGCCGGCGCGGTTGTACCAGCTGCGGTCGAACAGCACCATCTCGCCGGCAGCCGGCAGGTGCGACACATAGCGCTGGAAATACCACTGCGTGCGCTCGCGGTTGTTGGGCGCGGGCAGCGCCGCCACGCGGCACACGCGCGGGTTCAGGCGTTGGGTGATGCGCTTGATCACGCCACCCTTTCCCGCCGCATCACGCCCTTCGAAGATGATCACCACCTTGTGGCCGGTGGCCACCACCCAGTCCTGCAGCTTGACCAGCTCGCCCTGCAGGCGGAACAGTTCGCGGAAGTAGTGGCGCCGGGTCTCGTGGCTTTCCAGCGTGAAGTCGGGCGAGTTGTCGCCCGTCAGCGCGGCGACGGTGCGGTCCTCGAACTCCAGCTCCAGTTCCTCGTCGTACCCGTCGATCAGGTCGCGGTGAATGCGCTCCATCAGGGCTTCGTCGGCCGAAGAGGGGTTCTCGGGTGGGTGCTGCGTGTCGCTCATGCCCCGCAGTGTCGCGGCCGGGTGTGACGAATTGATGACAGCCGGCGCACCGGCGCTGCGCCACCGGCTGTCAGCCCGCTGTAGCCGAAAGTGGGGAAAATATGCACTTTCACCCCCCAAATCCAGGAGACTCCCATGAGCCGTGAAGTTGTCGTCGTCAGCGGTGTGCGCACCGCCATAGGTACCTACGGCGGAAGCCTGAAGGACATTGCCCCCACCGATCTGGCCGCACAGGTCGTGCGCGAATCGCTGGCGCGTGCCGGCGTGGACGGCAAGGACGTGGGCCACGTCGTGTTCGGCCATGTGGTCAACACCGAGCCCAAGGACATGTACCTGTCGCGGGTGGCGGCGATCAATGGCGGCTGCGCCGAGGGTACGCCCGCCTTTAACGTGAACCGCCTGTGCGGCTCGGGGCTGCAGGCCATCGTGTCGGCGAGCCAGTCCATCCTGCTGGGCGACACCGACATCGCCATCGGCGGCGGCGCCGAGAACATGAGCCGCGGCCCCTACGCCAGCCTCAACATGCGCTGGGGCGCCCGCATGGGTGACACCAAGATGATCGACATGGTGGTCGGCGCACTGCACGACCCCTTCCAGACCATCCACATGGGCGTGACGGCCGAGAACGTCGCCGCCAAATACGGCATCACCCGCGAGATGCAGGATGCGCTGGCCGTCGAGAGCCACAACCGCGCCCAGCGGGCCACCGAAGCCGGCCTGTTCAAGGAGCAGATCGTCCCCGTCACGCTCAAGAGCAAGAAAGGCGACGTGTCCTGGGCCACGGACGAGCACTTCCGCCCGAACTGCTCGCTCGCCGACATGGCCAAGCTCAAGCCGGTGTTCATCAAGGAAAACGGCACCGTGACCGCCGGCAACGCCTCCGGCATCAACGACGCAGCCGCCGCCGTCGTGCTGATGGAAGCCGGTGCGGCCAAGGCCCGTGGCGCCAAGCCGATGGCCCGCCTGGTGGGCTACGCGCACACCGGTCTGGACCCCAAGATCATGGGCGTGGGCCCGATTTCGGCCACGCAGGCCGTGCTCAAGAAGACCGGCCTGACGGTCAACGACCTGGATGTGATCGAGGCCAACGAAGCCTTCGCCGCCCAGGCCTGCGCTGTCACCCGCGAGCTGGGCCTGGACCCGGCCAAGGTCAACCCCAACGGCTCCGGCATCTCGCTGGGCCACCCGATCGGCGCCACCGGCGCGCTGATCACCGTCAAAGCCCTGTACGAGTTGCAGCGCGTCAACGGCCGCTACGCGCTGGTGACCATGTGCATTGGTGGCGGTCAGGGCATTGCGGCGATCTTCGAGCGCATGTAAGGCAAACCGCGACGCCCAATCGGGTGTCATGACATCAAAAAAACAAGGGCCTCAAGAGGCCCTTTTTAGTATCATTTTGAGAGTCAACGGTGTCCATTTGGCAATGAGGGATGGACCCAAATGGTCACAAGTCGCCTGAGGCCACCGCCGGTAGCCCGACCTGTATTGCGTTCCCGAACGTTTGACCGTTAGTCGCGCACCACCAGCACCGGCACGTGGGAATGCGAGACCACGCGCTGGGCGACGCTGCCCAGCAGTTTCTCCAGACCGTGGCGCCCGTGCGATCCCATCACCACGATGTCGGAGCCCAGGGCGCTGGCGGCGTCGAGAATGCCGCGCCAGATGGAATGTGCCTCGACCACGCGGGTTACCACCTTCACGCCACCCGCCTCGATGGCTTCCTGAGCCACCCGGATGGCGGCATTGGCCTCGGCGGTGGCCGCGGCCAGGTATTGATCCTGACCGTATGCGAAATCGGTGCCGACGCCGGTGAAGGGGTAGGGATCAATCACGTAGATCGCCGTGACCGTTCCCTCGTACGCCTTGGCCAGGGACACGGCACTTGCAACGGCCTGCAGCGATGCGGCCGACCCATCGACGGGAACCAGAATGTTCTTGAACAACATGTTTTCTCCTCTGTTTGAATCGCGATGAAACACTGTAAATCTGATTCTGGAGCCGAAGCGGTCCCTCAGTCAATCATTTGACCTGCATCAAGTACAGGAGGCTCCTGCTGAAAGCCTCCAGCCCGCAGCGTGATCACCAGCGTGTCACGATAACCCCCGTCCTTCAGCGGCTGTATCGGCGTCGATTCGTGGATCACACGCTGATCGTCCAGCAGCAGCAAGGACCACGCTTCGGTCAGCGTGAAGCGCTGGCCGGCGGGACCGTGCGCATCAAACACGCGCGTCTCGCCGCCCTTGACGCCTTCGCGCGCCACCAGAAAAACCGCCACCAGGTCCACACCGTCGCGGTGCGCGCCTTCGGGCGTCGGCCGGCCGATGCCATCCGTGGTGTCGATGCGGAACTGGTGGGCCTCGGCAAACCATGGCCGCGGTCGCGCACCCTGGGATTGCAGGTCCGAGGTCTCGACGCCCCGCAGACCACAGGCCACCGCCCCCAGCCATGCCAACAGTTGGGCCCACGCTGGCCGTGCCGTGCTCTCAGGGTCGATGGGCTCGAACCAGCGCTGCATGCCGCCATGCAAGGCGTTGTAGTCCAGCGGTTGCCAGTGGGCCCGGTGCGGGGACCGCTCCACCCGGGCGCCGTCGACCACGAAACAGGCATGGCGCCGGCGGCGGTACCGGCCGCCATCCTTCAGGTAACGATCAGCGGGAAGCGTCGCCCAATCCACATCCAGCGCGTGCAGTTGACCCAGGTCGACCCCGGCCAAGGCAGAGACAGACGCAGCGTCCAGCACGGCAAACCCCTGAGCCTTCAACTGTTCCCAAAGGCGCCGGGGGTGCGTGATCGGTGGTGGCAGACAAGTCTCGGACATGGCGAATAGGGGCGGGCACGGTTGGAAAGCGGGGCGCCAAGCATAGCCTGGGCGCCGCGCAGTGGCGCATCGGCGCGCGCGGTGCACCACGCCAGGCGATGACATGGATCAATATCGGGCACGGCGGGACTGCGTATCCTCGCCCAAACTTTTTCCGGAGCTCCCCATGCAGAATCTTGAATGGTCCGATGCGCTGGCGCTGGACTTGCCCGCCATGGATGACACCCACCGCGAGTTCATCGACCTTCTGGCCGCTGTGAATGCAGCGCCTGATGACAGCTTGTTGACGCACTGGCGCGTCCTGATCGACCACACCGACGACCATTTCGGTCGCGAGGACGCCTGGATGCTGGCGACGCAGTTTGCCTCTTCGAACTGCCACAGCATGCAGCACAAGGTGGTGCTGCAGGTGCTGCGCGAAGGACTCAAGCGCGGGGAGGCCGGCGAACTTGCCGTGGTGCGCCAGATGGCCCAGGAACTGGTGCTATGGTTCCCGCATCATGCACAGGCAATGGATGCTTCGCTGGCGCTTCACCTGCGAAGCATCGGCTACGACCCGCTGACCGGCGTAGTCAGCATGCCCGAAGCCCTGCCGAAGGAACTGATTCATGGTTGCGGTGGCGCGAGCTGCTCAGACGACCCGGATCTGGCTCCCCGAGAGCGCACCATCGACACCGCCGGAGCCCTTTGACGGTCACTCGTGCTCAGTCAATGGCTTTTGCCACTCCATTTCTTTTTGCACAGAAGGATCTGATGCGGCTAACTGAGCCCGACAAATCGCCGACGTCCTCCGAAGAATTGATGCAGGTCAGTGAATTCCCGCCCCTGATGAGCCATAGTTCATCTATGGGTGGGCGCGAAGCACCCGGGCTTTCAACCGTGCAAGGATTTTCATCATGAAACTGCTCAGCGATCTTTTTTCCACCGACTATGGCCTGATGAGTATCTCCGGCATCATCTTCATGCTCGGTATGGGCGTCTTCTTCTACCGCTTCTTCACGAAGAAGATGAACGAGGACGCCAAGGCCGCCGGACGCTGACCCTCGCTACCGCCTGACGGTTCAGCCCTGGACCGTCAGCGTCATTCCGGCCGTGCGAAGGCGCTCGACCAGAACCTCCCCGAGTCCGCTGGCGGGCGTCAGCACTCCTCCCCATCTCGCGCCGCCAGGCAAGCTGTCCGCTTTCCCTGCCAATGCCAGCGCCGCCTCACAGACCATCTTCGTCGTGGCTCGGTTGCCCGGATCGCCCCGGTCCGCGACGCGGGCACGCACGATTTCGCCGCCAGCGCCCAGCCCCACGAGCTCACACCTGAACGATCCCCGGTTCATGCTGCCTTCAGAAGGGCCCTCGCCCGGCGCAGGCGCTAACCGGCGGGCCAGCGCGCGCACCGGCGCCAGTTGCAGGGCCGCCTGCGAGGCGCTCATCCCGGCGCTAACCCCCGCCGCCGTCACGGCGGCCAGCGCACCAGCGCCGAAGCGCAGGAACTCCTGGTAATGGAAGTCGGGGCCGTAGTTCAGCAGCGCCGCGCTGCGCCGCACCACGCGTGTGTTCACCGGCCCCATGAAAAAAGGACCAAGCCATGCCTGAAAGTCCACGTCATGGTGCGGGACCATGGGGTCGGCGTCCTCGGGGCCAGCAGCGGGTCGTGCGGCCGGCGGATTCAGCAGGTAGGGGTCCGCCATCAGCCGGGTCTGACCGGCATCGAGCATGTTCAGTGCGGAGGCCAGCGTGCCACCATTGAAGCCGCCACGCAGCGAAAAGCAGGCCTTTACACGGACGCAGGGCACACCCATCTCCTGGAAAGGCTGCCGGACCAGCCAGGCCCCCAGGTCGGAGGGCACCGAGTCGAATCCGCAGCACGGAATGATGCGGGTGCCGTCGCGTGCGGCCTGGGTGTGATGGCGATCGATCAGGTCCCGCACCCAGGGCGTTTCGCCCGTGATGTCCACATAATGGGTGCGGCTCGCCACGCAGGCGGCCACCAGGGCGCTGCCATACAGCGCAAAAGGTCCGGCCGTGCTCAGCACCACCCGGGTGCCTTGCGCAAGCGCCGCCAGGGCGGGCTCATCCGCCGCATCGGCCACCACGATCCCGGCACCGGCGGCTTTCGGACCGGCATCGGCGCGCACGGCCTCGAGCTTCGCGCGGTTGCGTCCGGCCAGTGCCCAGCGAAGCCCCTGTGCGTGCGCCGCGAAATAGGCCACCGTCTGGCGGCCGACAAAACCGGTGGCGCCGTACAGCACCACGTCGTAGGTTCTTGAAGAAGTCATGGAATTTCCTCGGGTGCTCCGAACACTATCGAAGTCATAGCTGGCAATGACCATTCGACGCTGGACTGCAGGCGAATTATCGTCAAATCTTCAATTCCGGACGAGCTGTCCGTCGGTGGACAGCCCATAGGGCACGTGCACCGGCACCACCAGCATCCCCCTGGCGTTGGGAATGGCCTCGATGAAGATGCCCGGCGCGGCGCCGACGACGCCGCCGAAGATCGTGGCAAAGGCTGCGTCGGCCGCATCGCGCCCGGTGCCGAAACGCACGAAGCCCATGGGGATGGCCACGCCCGACGGGTCAAAGATGTACCAGCGGTCGCCCAGATAGACCTCGACATAAGCGTGAAAGTCCGGCGGCCCGAGCACCGGCGCGGCGCCGTAGTCGATGCCGGTGGCAAAACGCGCCGGGATGTTGACCGCGCGGCACAGCGCGATCATCAGGTGGGCAAAGTCGCGGCACACCCCGACCTCCTCCACCAGGGTGTCGACCGCCGTGGTGTTGCCGGTGGAACTGTTGGAACGGAAGGTCACGCGGTTTTGCACCCAGTCGCGGATGGACTGCACCCGGCTGTAGCCCTGCCAAAGATGGCCAAACTCCTTGACCGCCAACTGGTGCAGACGGTCAGACTGGCAGTAGCGGCTGGGGTAGATGTAGGGCAGTACCGGCCCGGGCAGGTTGGCGATGCTCACCTCGCCAATCTGTTCCGGTGGTGCGGTGAAATGATTCAGGTCCACGGTTGCGTCGTAGCGCACCGTGAGCGGGCCGGCAAACGCCTTGAGCCGCAGAAAACGGGTGTGCGTGACCGGATCGGTGTAACTGGTGGGGGACAGCACCTGGCTGATGCCCAGCGACTCGCTGACCACGGTCTGGTGCCCGGTCTGCGCCGCCTGGATGTTGAAGATGAAATCGCAGCCCGGCGCGGTGATGTCGTAGTTCAGTTCAATCGAAAATTTCAGTCGGACCATGAGAGCTTTCTACACTGCGGGGCACAGGGTGGCCGCAAGAACCGGGCCTGATGCACGGCCGTCCCCGCGTTTACGCCATCTGCCGCCCCAGCAGGCCCGATATACGCCGCAACAGCCATTTTGGCGTGCTGCGCGAGGCCAGCATCGCGGCCTGGTTCACCACGCCCGGCACGCAAATGACATCGCCTTTCATGCAGGCGTCGAAACCCTGGCGCGCCACATCGGTCACATCGCCGATCAGGAAGCCGGGAATGCGCGAGACCTGCGGATTGACGCCCACCGCCTGCTCCAGCATGCCGGTGGCGGTGATGCCGGGGCACAGGGCGGTGATGCTGACGCCGCTGCCGCGCAGTTCTTCCGACAGCGACTCGGTGAGCGACAGCACATAGGCCTTGGTGGCCGCATAGGTGGCCAGCGAGGGCACCGGCTGGAATGACGCGATCGAGGCCACGTTGAGCACCCGGCCCGCGCCGCGCGCCACCATGGCCGGCACGAAGGCCGACAGCATGGCGGTCAGGCCCGAGATATTGAGGTCGATCATCTGCTGCTGGCTGGCCGCGCTCATGGCCGCGAACCGGCCCTGCGTCAGCACCCCTGCGTTGTTGACCAGCACGTCCACCGGCACGCGGGCCCGCTTGAGCCGGTCGGCGAGGATACCGGCCGCGCCGGACTTCGACAAGTCGGCGGGCTCGACCCGGACCTGGGCGCCATGCCGGGCCGACAGCGCGGCGGCAAGCGCCTTCAGCTTGTCGGCGCTGCGCGCGACCAGCACCAGGTCATGACCGGCAGCGGCAAACAGGCCGGCCAGCGCCTCGCCAATGCCGGACGAGGCGCCGGTGACCAAGGCTGTGGGCTTCTTCTTTGCGGTGCTTGGCACGGAGACTCCAGAGAGATCGGGGATGCGAGACATGGCAGATCGATCAGTCCACCAGCATGGCGTACACCATGTCACGGAACAGCGGGCGATAGAACTCCCGCTGGTTCGGCGCCTGGATCATCAGCAGGGCAAACAATTCCTGCGCCGGGTCGACGAAGAAGGTGGTTCCGGCAATGCCGCCCCAGTAATACATGCCTGCCGAGCCGGGTGTGGGGGCGATGCCCGTCGCCAGGCGCACCGCAAATCCGAGGCCGAAGCCGTGCCCCGGCGGCAGCAGTGCCGCGCTTGCGCCCGCCGCGACGGGGATCGCGCCCAGATGATCGGCCGTCATGTAGTCCACCGTGCGTGGCCCGAGCAGGCGCACGCCGTCCAGCGCGCCCTTGTTCATCATGAACTGCAGGAAGCGCGCGTAGTCGCGCGCGGTGGAGACCAGCCCGCCACCGCCGCCTTCCATGCGGCCGGGTTCGCGGAAGTCGGTCACTGCCATGGGTTCGGCGCCGTCAGGGTCGTGCGCAAAGGGCTCGGCCATGCGTGCCAGATGCTGGGGCGGCACCGTGAAGCCGGTGTCGGTCATGCCCAGCGGCTCGAAGACATGCTCCGCCAGGTGCGCGCCAAGCGTCTGGCCGCTGACCACTTCCACCAGCCGCCCCAGCACATCGGTGGCGCGGCTGTATTCCCACACACTGGCGGGCTGGAACATCAGCGGGATGCCTGCCAGGGTTTCGCAGAAGGCGGCATTGCTGCGTTCCCGAGAGCCCATCTGATCCGCCGCATACTGGCGCTGCACAAACGACTCGCCCAGGAATTCATAGGTCAGTCCCGCCGTGTGGCGCAGCAGATCCTGCACCGTCGCGGGCCGGGCCAGCGTCTCAAGCCGCACGTGCCCGCCCTGCTCGACTGCGACCTGCTGCCCGGCGAACTCCGGCAGATATTTCGCCACCGGATCGCTCAGTAGCAGTCGGCCCTGCTCCATCAGCATCATCGTTGCCACCGAGACAATCGGCTTGGTCATTGAATAGATGCGGAAGATCGAATCGCGCGTCATCGGCGTGCCGACGGCCGGGTCCTGGCGGCCGAGGTGCTCGAACACCGCAACCTTGCCGCGCCGCGCCACCAGGGCCACGGCGCCCGGCAGGCGCTGGCGATCAATCTCCGATTGCAGCACGTCGAGCAGGCGCTGCGCGCGCAGCGGACACAGGCCGACGTCCGCCGGCGCGGCAAAAGGCAGGTTGTGCATCGTCGAAGTCCTCCTCAAGTGCCGTACCGCTGGCGGGCCAGTGCCGCGCCCTGCGCCAGCGCTTCGAGCTTCTTCTGCGCCACCTCGCGGCTCATCGGCGCCAGGCCGCAATTGGTGCAGGCAAACAGGCGGTTTTTCGGCACGAACTGCAGCGCGGCACCAATGGTGTCAGCCACCTGCTCCGGCGTCTCGATCACATCGCTGGCCACGTCGATCACGCCGACCAGCACATCCTTGCCTTCCAGCAGCTTCATGAGGTGCGGCGGCACGTGCGAGTGGTAGCACTCCAGGCTCACCTGCCGGATGCTGCTCTTTGCCAGCGCCGGGAAGATCTCCTCGTACTGGCGCCACTCGTCGCCCAGCGTCTGCTTCCAGTCCACATTGGCCTGGATGCCGTAGCCGTAGCAGATGTGGACCGCCGTGGTGCAGGTCAGCCCCTGCGCGGCGCGCTCCAGCGCCTTCACGCCCCAGTCGGCGGCTTCCTTCATGTACACATTGAAGGCCGGCTCGTCGAACTGGATGATGTCCACGCCGTCGGCCTGCAGGGCCAGCGCCTCCTGGTTCAGCAACTCGGCAAAGGCGAAAGCCATCTTGACCTTGTCGCCATAAAAACGGTCGGCCACGGTGTCCACGATGGTCATCGGGCCGGGCAGCGTGAACTTGAGTTTCTTCTTCGTGTGGGCACGCGCCAGTTGAGCCTCGAACGCATGCACACGCCCCTTCAGCCGCAGCGGCGCCACCACCTGCGGCACCATCGCGTCATAGCGGTTGTCGCGGATGCCCATCTTCACCTTGTGCTCGAAGTCGATGCCTTCGACCTGCTCCAGAAAGCCGTGCACGAAATGCTGGCGCGACTGCTCGCCGTCGCCCACGATGTCCAGCCCGGCGTCTTCCTGCAGCTTGATCCACAGCAGCGTGGCGTCGGCCTTGGCCTGCAGCAATTCAGTGCCTTCGGCCTGCCATTTCGGCCAGAGCTTGTTGGTTTCGGCCAGCCATGCGGGCTTGGGCAGACTGCCGGCAATGGCGGTGGGAAATGGGGTCGAGGGTGCGAGGGACATACGGAGGCTCCTTGGTTTCGACGCATTTTGGCATCCGGCGACTGACCTTGCTGTCGCCCCTGGCGGCGGCAGGTTGCCCAAGCGACAAGCCCCGGCACAGCAACCGGTTGGGCCGGACTTCTTGCCGAAAGATTCGACCCGTTGATGTTTATGGTTCCGTTCAGGCGTACGGTTTCATTCTTGATCGGGCCGAATCAACGGGGCGCAATCGCCCGCCCGTCCTGATAGGCCGGGAGCATCGCGCCGCAATGCATGCAGTAGCGCGCCTCGGGGGCATGCCCCTCGGTCAGGCACTCATGGCAGGTGCGCGTGGTGGTCGCGACCTGCGGCCGCAGGCGCTGCGCGGCCATTTCCGACGTGACGATGCCGGTGGGCACCGCCAGCGTGCCCCAGCCCAGCAGCATCATCATCGACGCGATCAGCCGCCCCAGGTCGGTCTTTGGCGTGATGTCGCCAAAGCCCACCGTGGTCATGGTCGTAATCGCCCAGTAGACCGACACGGGGATGCTCGTGAAGCCATTGGTCGGCCCCTCGACGACGTACATCAGCGTGCCCATCACCACCACGATCATCAGCACCACCGACAGGAACACCATGATCTTGCGCCGGCTGGCCACCAGGGCACCGCCCAGCGACTGGTATTCCGACACATAGGCCGCGAGCTTGAAGATCCGGAACACACGCAACAGGCGCAACACGCGCACGTCGATCAGCGCATGCAGTTCCGGCACCAGCAAGGCCAGATAGGTGGGCAGGATGGCCAGCAGGTCGACAATGCCGAAGAAGCTCGTGGCGTAGCGCAGGGGATGCCGCACGCAGGCCAGGCGGGCCACGTACTCCAGCGTGAACGCTAGGGTGAAAACCCATTCCAGCACGTTGAAGGGCCTGGCAAGGTACTTGTGCAGCCCCTCCACACTGTCGGCCACGACGACCACCAGGCTCAGCAGGATCAGTGCGATCAACCACCGGTCAAAGAGCCGGCCCGCGGGCGTATCCGCCTCGAAAATGATGGTGTAGAGCCGCAGGCGCCAGCCCTCCAGGGGCTTGCCCAGGGCCTTCTCGTCGCTGGCAGGTGGAACCGGTGTGTTCATGCGAAGGAGCGTTTCGTGTCGGCGGGTTTGATGGTCACGATTGTGCCCGTGCGGCGCGGCGGGTCGCCGGTTTGTTCCCAGGGGCGCGCTCTGCGTCGCCGCCCAAGGCTGGGCGCCACACCCGATCAATTCTCGACGCTACGCAATCAAGAGCAAATAAAGACCATTCGACGCTGGGATGATGCCAATTTGACTGAGAAATAGCACTTCAAGCCCCCTCCAGCTCCTGCAACGTCCGCCACATCACCTTGCCGCTGCCGCTCTTCGGCAGAGCTTCGACAAACTTCACCACCCGCGGCACCTTGTAGACAGCCATATGGTCGCGGCACCAGTCGATGATGTCCTGCTCTGACACTTGGCCCCGGTGGCTCTGGCGCAGCACCACCACGGCCTTGACCGACTCGCCACGGTAGGCGTCTTTCGTGGAGATGATGCAGGCCTCCTGGATGGCGGGGTGGCGGAACATCAGCGCCTCGACTTCGGCCGGCCAGACCTTGAAGCCACTGGCATTGATCATGCGCTTGAGCCGGTCGGTCATGAAGAAATAGCCGTCCTCGTCGATGCGGCCCAGGTCGCCGGAGCGGAAGAAGCGCTTGCCGTCCAGCTCGATGAAGGCCTGGGCCGTGGCCTCGGGCCGCTTCCAGTAACCTTGGAACACCTCGGGGCCGTGGATGACGATCTCGCCGGCCTCGCCCTGCGGCAGCTCCTGCAGCGTCTCGGGGTCGATCACGCGCGCGTCGGTGCTCAGGTAGGGGATGCCCAGGCACTGCTGCTTGGGGGCGTCGGGCGGGTTGGAATGCGAGGGGGCCGCGGTTTCGGTCAGGCCGTAGCCTTCCACGTACTTCAGGCCGAACAGGTCGAGCAGGCGCTGCGCCACGGCCTGCGGCATGGCCGCGCCGCCGCCGCCGATGTAGACCAGGCTGGACAGGTCGTACTTGTCGAAGCTCGGGCTGGCCAGCAGGTCGATCACCATCGTGGGGATGTTGCCCCAGGTCGTGACTTTCCAGCGTGAGATCAGCCGGCCGGCCAGGTCGCGGTCCCAGCGCGGCATGATCACGGCCGTGGCCCCAGTGAAAACGGTGCTGTGCATGATGCTGACCATGCCCGTGATATGGAACATCGGCACCACGATGAGCGTGACGCCGTCGGGCGTGGCGTTGCTCCAGATCCCGCCCGCCATGGCGTTGTGCATGATGCTGGCATGGGTGTGCATGCAGCCCTTGGGCAGGCCCGTCGTGCCGCTGGTGTAGGGCAGGATGGACAGGTCCGGCGGCCCGACGGTCAGTTCGGGCAGCGGCAACTCGTTGGCCAGGGCGTCGTGCCAGCTGTGCACGGCCCCGCCGGCCAGGGTGGGCGGGACGTGATGGGTCAGCAGCCAGTCGGCCCAGGCCTCGGGCGGTGCGTCGGCGCCGCTCACGTTGCCGTCGAAGCCATCGGTGAAATGGGTGACGATCAGGTGCGCCAGGCGCTGCGCCTCGGGCAGGGCGTCGCTGGCGCGCGCCAGTTCGGCCGCGAGGTCGGCGGTGGTCAGGGCGACCTTGGCGTCGGGGTCGGTGATGGTGTGCTTGAGTTCTTCGGCGCGGTTCATCGGATTCACCGGCACCACCACGGCATTGGCGCGCAGGATGGCGAAATGAGCGATCACCAGCTGCGGGCAGTTCTGCATGTTCAGCACCACGCGATCGCCCTTGCCCACGCCGAGCGCCGCCAGCCGCGCCGCCAGCCGTTCGGCCTGCTGCACGACCTGCGCGTAGGTGAACACCCGCCCGAAAAACACCAAGGCCGCCTTGTCCGGGTAGCGCAGGGCGCTGATCGCCAGGTTGTCCCACAGCGAGGTCGCCGGTGGCGTGATGGCGTGGGGCAGCCGCTTCGGCCAGAACTTGTAGTGGGCACGAACGGCTTCTGGCATGGTGTCTCCTGGGTCGGCATGACGCCGGATGGGTGATGCTAAACCGCGGACGCCCGATGCGCCGGCCTCGGGTTGTCACGGTGGCGACCAGGCCCTGGCCTGTCTATCATCCGGGGCATCACAAGGAGTTTTTGCATGCGCGTCATCCCGTTCGTCCGTTTCGCTTTCGCGGCAGCCGCCCTGGCCGCCTGCACGCTGGCCGCCGCCGCGTTTCCTGAAAAGCCGATCCGCATCGTCGTCGGTTTCCCGGCCGGGGGCCCGCTCGACCAGCACGCGCGCCTGCTGTCGGACAAGCTGCAGGCGGTGCTGGGCCAGCCGGTGCTGATCGACTACAAGTCCGGCGCCGGCGGCACGGTGGGCGCGCAGGAGGTGATGAAGGCTCCGGCCGACGGCTACACCTTGATGCTGGCCAACACCGGCGTGATGGTGATCAACCCCGCGCTGTACAGCAAGCTGCCCTACGCCACGCTGAAGGACTTCACGCCCATCGCGCGCACCGCCATGCAGCCACTGGCGTTGCTGGTCAACCCGAAGGTGCCGGCCAACAGCCTGAAGGAGTTCATGGACTACGCCCGCGCCCGCCCCGGCCAGGTGAACTATGGCTCAGCCGGCAACGGCGGCATCAGCCATCTGGTGCCCGAGATGTTCAAGACCGAGACCGGCCTTTTCATGGTGCACATCCCCTACCGCGGCAGCGCGCCGGCCTTCACCGACCTGATGGCCGGGCAGGTGCAGTTCATGGCCGAGTCCATCCCCCAGGCGGCCAACTACCACAAGCAGGGCAAAGTGCGCGCGCTGGCCGTGACCAGCCGGGAACGCAACCCGGCCCTGCCGGACATCCCGACGGTGATCGAGGCCGGCATCAAGGGCTTCGAGGTGGTGGGCTTCTATGGCTTCCTGGCGCCGGCGGGCACGCCCAAAGAGGTGGTAGCCAAACTCAGCGACGCCTTCAAACAGGTTCTGGCGATGCCCGATATCCGCAACCGCATGATCACCCAGGGCGCTGATCCGGCGTTCCTGGGGTCGGACGATTTCGCGAAATTCCTCGCCGCGGAAACGCCACGTTGGGCGGACGCGGTGAAGAAGTCGGGTGCGCGGCTGGATTGAGCCCCGTCCACCGCCCCTGAGGTGGACCGAAGCGATGAACCGCTTTTTCTTGATGCCAGTCACTGCCACACGCCGGACGGATTGAACTTTCAGCCTGCCGTCGTATCATTCCCCCTTATGCGTCAGTTGATCCTCGCCCTCATGATCATCCTGCTGCCGTTGCGCGGGTGGATGGGCGATGCCATGGCGATGGACGCGGCGATGGAGACGCAGGTCGCTATTCACTCCCTAGCTGATGGTGGCCAACCGGCGCTGGGCCCTGTTCCATCTGCCGCCAGTTCTGGTCCGGTGAGCCTCGCCGGCGGATCGGGGCACTGCCCAGACCATGCCAGCGCGCCCGACAGGGGGACCCACCCGGACGACGACGCCGCGGCTCATGGTCTGGCCTGCACCCTGTGCCAGGTGTGCCATACCGTGGCCATGAGCGCAGACGCAAGGCCCTTGGCGGCCCTTCCCCTGCCGGTCCTCGCGCCGGAAGCGCCTTTCCACCGCTTCACCAGCGCCCTGCCGGCGCCGGGCCTGAAGCCCCCCATTTCCTGATCTTCCAGCCCGTAGTCCGCCTGCCACCCGGCTTTTAGCTGGCAGCAGAAGGGATTTCAACCGGCCGAGCTTCGCGCCCGGTGGCATCAGGATTCAAGCCGCGTTCGCGCGCTGCCCGGAAGTAATCCTGAATTCATAGCAGCAGATGTTCTATCTGCGCTGGGAAAGCCCCGATTCAAAGCAAAGCTGCGTTTGAATCGGCCGTCCGACCGCCTTGCGGACTGCTTCTTTTCTTCTATGACCTTTTCCGGAACACCACCATGCAAAGACGCCTGTTCGTTCAGACCGTGGCTGCCGCCGCCACGACGTCTGCCCTGCCCCTTCTCGCGCAAACCGCCAACCCCAGGATTGAAGTCTGGAAAGACCCCAGTTGCGGCTGCTGCACGGACTGGATCGCACACATGCGGTCCGGCGGTTTTTCCGTCACGACCCATGACAGCGGCAACACCGCGGCCGGCGCTCGGCTCGGACTGCCGCAAAAACTCGGTTCCTGCCACACCGCCCTGGTGGGTGGCTATGTCGTCGAAGGCCATGTGCCCGCCAGCGACGTGAAACGCCTGCTCAAGGAGCGCCCGAAGGCGCTGGGCCTGGCCGTGCCCGGCATGCCGGTCGGTTCACCCGGCATGGACGGCCCCGAATACGGCGGCCGCAAGGATCGGTACGACGTGCTGCTGGTCCAGGCAGACGGCAGCACCCGCACTTTTTCCCGCTATTGACCCATCCCATGGAGACCCTCATGAAGACACTCATCGCCCCCGTTCTTGTCGCGCTGACCGTTGCCGGCACCCCCCTACCCGCCGCCGCCCAGACCGACCACAGCGCCCATGGGAAACCGCCGGTAACGGCGCCTGCCGCCGCCGCGTCACCCCTGGCCGACGGCCTGGTGAAAAAAATCGACAAGACGAACAAGAAAGTGACTTTGTCCCACGGCCCCCTGCCCAACGGCATGCCGGCGATGACCATGGTCTTTCGGGTCAAGGACGCCGCCTGGCTTGACCGGATGAAAGAGGGGCAGGCGATCCGTTTCGCCGCCGAAGACATCAATGGCGCCATGACCATGGTGCGCTTTGAGCCCGGCAAGTGAATCCCGTGGCTCGCCCCGAAACGCCGGCGGTTCGATCCCCTGACAGGAAGATCTCCATGAACGCATTCCCTGACCCCAGATGCCTGCTGCTCGCGGCCGCGCTCGGCACTTGTGGCTTCGCTGCACAGGCCCAGGAGCCTGCGCCCGGTGCGGATGTGCAAAGCCTGCTGGTCATCGCCCGGGAGCGCAATCCCGAGTACGCCAGCATGCGCTCCGAGGCGCAAGCTGCGGGCGAGCGCGTGACACCTGCCGGCGCCTTTCCCGACCCCCGGTTCCGACTGGAGCTGAAGGACATCACCCGGACGGGCGAGCAGAACCCGACCCTGTGGCCCAGCCGCGTCGGAGCCACGGAGTACACCCTGACGCAGGAACTGCCCTGGTTTGGCAAGCGCGACCTGAAGCGCGAGATCGCGGCCTTCGAGGCCGAGGGGGTTCAGGGCAAGGCGCAGGGCACCTGGGCGGAACTGGCGGCCAAGGTCAAGATCGTCCAGGCCCAGCGCATGTACCTGCACAGCAACCGCAAGCTGACGCTGGAGATCCTGGACCTGATGTCGCGCCTGGAAAAGATCGCTCAGGTGCGCTACGCCAGCGGCCTGGCGGCGCAGCAGGACGTGATCCGGGCGCAGGTCGAGCAGACCAACATGCGCAGTGAACTGGTCACGCTGGAAAGCGAAGCGCGTCAGGTCAATGCGCGTCTGAACGCCTTGCTGGCGCGCCCGGCGCCGGCAGCCCTGGCCGAGCCGACCCTGGCGCGCCCGTGGCCCAGCACTACCCAACTCGAGTTCAGTGCGCTGGAAGAGCGCGTGCGCAATCGAAACCCGCAGCTGTTCGCTGAAGAGGCGCGCATCAAGTCGGCCGAAAAGGGCCGTGAATTGGCCTACAAGAACCGTATCCCAGACTTCACGCTGGGGATCCAGCCGACGCAATACCAGACGTCGCTCAAGGAATGGACACTGATGCTCGAGGTGAACATTCCGCTGCAACAGGAAACGCGGCGTGCCCAGGAACGCGAGTCCGAGGCCATGCTGGCGGCAGCACGCTCGCGCAAGGAGGCTGTCGCCAACCAGGTGCTGGCCGATCTCTCCGAGAATCTGGCCGGCATCGAGGCCGCGCGACGCATCGAAACCCTGGCGACGACCAGCCTGCTGCCCCAGGCCGAACTGAGCTTCAACTCCGCCCTGGCGAGCTATGAAGCCACCAAGGTGGATTTCGCCACGCTGCTCGAGGCGCAGCGGGCCATCCGCCAGGCCCGGCAAAACCAGATCAAGGCCCGGTTCGAGGGGCAGGTCCGGCTGGCTGAAATCGAAAAACTACTCGGAGAAGAGCTATGAAGCAGACCACTGGATGGGGTTTTGGCGTCGTCGCGATCGCGCTCGTTGCCGCGGGCGGCGGCTACTGGCTGGGCCACCGGGGGAGCGCCACGACGGCCCCTGGCGCCAGCGCGGCCATGAGCGGCGCCAGCGCGCCGGTGGGCGACGCCGGAAAGCCGGAAAAGAAGCTGCTCTACTACCGCAACCCGATGGGCCTGCCCGACACATCGCCGGTCCCGAAAAAAGACCAGATGGGCATGGACTACATCGCGGTCTACGCGGGCGGCGATGAGGGCGAGCCAGCTGCGGCCGGCCAGATCAGGATCAGCACCGAGAAGGTCCAGAAGCTCGGCGTGCGCACCGAGGCTGCCCGCTCCCGGGCGCTGGAACGGACGGTGCGCGCCGCGGGCCGGGTCGAGCCCGACGAGCGGCGTGTCTACGCCATCGCGCCGAAGTTCGAGGGCTACGTCGAGCGCCTGCTGGTCAACGTCACCGGCCAGCCGGTGAGCAAGGGCCAGCCCCTGTTCGAGGTCTACAGCCCGGAACTGGTCTCGGCGCAGCGCGAGTACGCGATCGCGATGCAAGGCGTGGCCTCGCTGAAGGATGCTGGCGGCGCGGCGCAGGCTGGCATGCAACAGCTCGCCGAGTCGAGCCTGCAACGCCTGCGCAGCTGGGATGTCTCCGATGAGCAGATCAGGGCGCTGGCCAGCTCCGGCGAGTCAAAGCGCACCCTGACCTTCCGCTCCACGGCCTCGGGGATCGTGACCGAGAAAAAGGCGCTCCAGGGCATGCGCTTCATGCCCGGCGAGGCGCTCTACCAGGTGGCCGACCTGTCGTCCGTCTGGGTGATCGCCGATGTCTTCGAGCAGGACATCGGGCTGATCAAGTCCGGCGCCACGGCGAAGATCAGGATCAATGCCTACCCCGACAAGCCGTTCGAGGGCCGGGTGACCTATGTCTATCCCACGCTCAAGGCGGAGACCCGCACCGTGCCGGTCCGGGTCGAACTGGCCAACCCGGGCCTGCTGCTCAAGCCGGCCATGTTCGCGCAGGTCGAGCTGTCGGTATCGAGCAAAGGGTCGGTGGTCAGCGTGCCGGTGTCGGCCGTCCTCGACAGCGGCACGCGCCAGATCGTGCTGGTTCAGAAAGGCGAGGGGCGCTTCGAGCCGCGCGAGGTCAAGCTGGGTGGCCGCAGCGACACGTACGTGGAAGTCATCGAAGGTGTGCAGGACGGCGAGGAGGTGGTGGTGGCGGCCAACTTCCTGATCGACGCCGAGAGCAATCTCAAGGCAGCGATCAGCGGCTTCAGCAGCGCCCCGCCCGCGACACCGGCCGGGCCTGAAATGCCCTCAGCGACGGGCACGGCAAAAGGCGCCGGCCACCAGGCCGAAGGCACGGTCGAAAGCGTGGACGCGAAGGCGGGAACGGTCTCCCTCACGCACGGGCCGGTGGCCAGCCTGAAGTGGCCGGCCATGACGATGGAGTTCAAGACCGCCAACGCCTCCCTGCTGCCGGCGCTCAAGCCGGGCGCGAAAATTACTTTCGAGTTCATCGAGCGCCAGCCCGGCGAATGGGTCATCACCAGCGTCAAGCCGATGGGAGCACGCTGACCATGCTGTCCAGAATCATTGACTGGTCAGGCAGGAACCCGTTCCTGATCCTGCTGGCCACCGTGTTCATCGTCATTGCCGGTGTCATCGCCGTCATGAAGACGCCGCTCGACGCGCTGCCGGACCTGTCGGACGTGCAGGTCATCGTCTACACCGAGTACCCCGGCCAGGCGCCGCAGGTGGTCGAGGACCAGGTGACCTACCCGCTGACCACCGCCATGCTCGCAGTGCCCAAGAGCAAGGTCGTGCGCGGCTTCTCCTTCTTCGGCGCCTCGTTCGTCTATGTGATCTTCGAGGACGGCACCGACATCTACTGGGCGCGAAGCCGCGTGCTCGAATACCTCAACTTTGCCTCCGCCCGCTTGCCCCGGGGCGTGACGCCCTCGCTCGGCCCCGACGCCACCGGCGTCGGCTGGGTCTACCAGTACGCGCTGCTGGCCAAGGACAAGACGCTGGCCGAGCTGCGCACCATCCAGGATTGGTACGTGCGCTACCAGCTCACCAAGGCGCATGGCGTGGCCGAGGTGGCCTCGATCGGCGGCTTCGTGCAGACCTACCAGGTCACCGTCGACCCGCTCAAGCTGCGCAGTTACGGCATCCCGCTGATGAAGGTGTCGCAGGTGATCCGCGATTCCAACCGCGACGTCGGCGGGCGCGTGGTGGAGATGGCCGAGACCGAGTACATGGTGCGCGGCAAGGGCTACCTGCGCGGCAAGGCCGACATCGAGATGCTGGTGGTCAAGAGCGAGGGCGGCACGCCGGTGCTGATCCGCGACATCGCCCGCGTCGAGATGGCACCCGACGAGCGGCGCGGCGTGTCCGAGTTGAACGGCGAAGGCGAGGTCGTGTCCGGCATCGTGATGTCGCGCTTCGGGCAGAACGCGCTCGAGGTCATCCACAACATCAAGCTCAAGGTCCAGGAGATCTCGGTCGGCCTGCCCGAGGGCGTGACGATCCAGGCCGTCTACGACCGCTCGGAGCTGATCCACCGCGCAATCTCGACCATCACTTTCACGCTGATCGAGCAGTTCCTGATCGTCGCGGTGGTCTGCGTGATCTTCCTGATGCACGTGCGCTCGGCGCTCGTCGCCATCGTGATGCTGCCGGTGGGTGTGCTGATTGCGTTCATAGCGATGCGCATGCTGGACATCAACTCGAACCTGATGAGCCTGGGCGGCATCGCCATCGCCATCGGGGAGATGGTCGATGCCGCGATCGTGATGACCGAGAACGCCCACAAGCACCTGGAGCGCCTGCCGCCCGATCACCGAGCCGCTGAGCGTGCCGAGGCCATCATGATCGCCTGCAGGGAGGTGGGGCCGGCGCTGTTTTTCTCGCTGCTCATCATGACCGTGTCGTTCCTGCCGGTGTTCACGCTGGAGTCGCAGGAGGGGCGCCTGTTCTCGCCGCTGGCCTATACCAAGACCTTCGCCATGGCCGGTGCGGCGCTGCTGTCGATCACGCTGGTGCCGGTGCTGATGCTGCTGTTCATCCGGGGCAAGATCATGCCCGAGGCGAAGAACCCCATCAACCGCTTCATGATCTGGTCCTACCGGCCGATCATCGCCGGCGTCATGCGCTGGAAGAAGCTCACCGTGGCGTTGGCGCTGATCGTGATGGGCCTGTCGTACTACCCGCTGTCAAAGCTGGGCGGCGAGTTCATGCCCACGCTCAACGAAGGCTCGCTGCTGTTCATGCCGACCTCGCTGCCGGGCATGTCCATCACCAAGGCCGCCGAGGTGCTGCAGACGCAGGACAAGATCATCAAGAGTTTCCCCGAGGTTGCTTCGGTCTACGGCAAGGCCGGCCGCGCCGGCACCGCCACCGACCCGGCGCCGACCGAGATGTTCGAGACCGTCATCAACCTCAAGCCGGAGTCAGAGTGGCGCCCCGGCATGACCACCGACAAGCTGATCGCCGAGATGGACAAGGCGCTGCAGTTCCCCGGCATCAGCAACGCCTGGACAATGCCGATCAAGGCACGCATCGACATGCTGGCCACAGGCATCCGCACGCCCGTGGGCATCAAGGTGTTCGGCCGCGATCTGGGCGAGATGGAGCGGCTGGCCAAGGAAATCGAGACCGTCGTGAAGGCCGTGCCTGGCACGAGCTCGGCCTACGCCGAGCGGCTCACCGGCGGCAGCTACCTCGACATCGAGCCCGACCGGCTGGCGCTGGCGCGCTATGGCCTGTCGGTGGGCGAGTTGCTGGACGTCATCGGCACGGCGTTGGGCGGCGAGATGGTGACCACCGCCGTCGAAGGCCGCGAGCGCTTCGGTGTCACCGTGCGCTACCCGCGCGAGCTGCGCAGCAACCCCGAGCAGATCGAGCGCGAGGTGTTGGTGCCGATCATGGGCGGCGCGATGGTGCCGCTGGGGCAGGTGGCCAAAGTGGCGGTGGTGCGCGGCGCGCCGGGCATCCGCACCGAGAACGCGGCGCTGTCGGCCTACATCTTCGTCGACATCCGCGACCGCGACATCGCGTCCTACGTGACCGATGCACGCAAGGCGGTGGTCGAACAGGTCAAGTTCCCGCCCGGCTACTACGTCACCTGGAGCGGACAGTACGAATACATGGAGCGGGCCATCGACAAGATGAAGATCGTCGTGCCGGTGACGCTGCTGACGATCTTCCTGCTGCTCTACCTGAACTTCCGGCGCCTGACCGAGACCTTCATCGTGCTGCTGTCGGTGCCCTTCGCGCTGATCGGCGGCGTATGGTTCATGTGGTGGCTGGACTACAACATGTCGATCGCGGTGGCGGTGGGCTTCATTGCCCTGGCCGGCGTGGCCGCAGAGACGGGCGTGGTGATGCTGGTCTACCTCGACAACGCCTGGGATGCCGTCAGGGAACGCTGCCGCGTCGAAGGGCGCCTGCCCGGACCCGCCGACCTGTATGAGGCGGTCATGGAAGGCGCGGTGGCGCGTGTGCGGCCCAAGATCATGACCGTGGTGACCACCATGGCTGGCCTGATGCCGATCATGTGGGACAGCGGCACCGGCTCCGAAGTCATGAGCCGCATCGCCGCGCCGATGATCGGCGGCATGATTTCATCGACCGTGCTGACGCTGGCCGTGATCCCCGCGATCTACGCGCTGGTCAAACAATGGCAGCTTCGCAAAGGCCTGGCGCAATAGTCACTGCGGGCGCGCAGCCGCTGCTGGCGCCCGGCACGAGGCCACATAATCGATGCCATGAATGAACTCCAGATCGCCGCCCGCGCGGGCGCCATCACCGACGTCGCCGGCATCGAGGTCGGTCATTTCACCGACACCCGCCGTCCCACCGGCTGCACCGTCGTGCTGGTGCGCGGCGGTGCCGTCGCTGGCGTCGATGTGCGCGGTGCGGCACCGGGCACGCGCGAGACCGACCTGCTCGACCCCTGCAATGTGGTCAACACGGTGCACGCGATCCTGCTCTCCGGCGGCAGTGCCTGGGGGCTGGACGCGGCCAGCGGCGTGATGCGCTGGCTGGAATCGCAGCGCATCGGACTGGACGTTGGCACCGCCCTGGTTCCGATCGTTCCAGCCGCGGTCCTGTTCGATCTGCTCGTGGGCGACGCCCACATCCGCCCCGACGCCAAGGCAGGCTTTGCGGCCTGCCAGGCGGCCTCGCGGCAGCCGCCGGCCGAAGGCAACGTCGGCGCTGGCGCCGGCGCTGCGGTGGGCAAGATGTTCGGCATGCCCTACGCGATGAAGGGCGGCATCGGCACCGCCTCGGTCACGCTGGACGGCGTGACGGTCGGCGCACTGATCGCCTGCAATGCGCTGGGCGACATCGTGGACCCGGATACCGGCGCTCTGATCGCCGGCGCCCGAACGGCCGAAGGCGGGGGCTTGCGCGACACGCGCCGCTGCCTGCTGCGCGGCGAGCCCCCGCTGCCGATCCTGGCCGGCACCAACACCACCATCGGCGTGATCGCCACCGACGCGCCACTGACCAAGGCGCAGGCGAAGCGCCTCGCGCTGATGGGCCACGACGGCCTGGCACGCTGCATCAACCCGGCCCACACCCTGTCCGACGGCGACACCTTGTTCGCCATGGGCACCGGCCTGGCCGGCAAATCGCCCGGAATGATCGTTCTGGGTGTCATGGCGGCCGAGGCCGTGGCACGCGCGACCGTGCGTGCGGTGCGCAGCGCGCAGGGCATGACCGTGGGCGAACTGGTCCTGCCAGGTGCGGCGGACTTCCCGCCGCGTTGAGTGCGTCCGCCAATGCGTTGCCATCGCTCGGGAAGCGGGGCCTTGAATGCCTTGGCGCCACGGGCATAATGCCACCGCGCCGACCGTCACAATCCCACCCCTCTGTCCACAAGCCAAGGAGTCACCGTGTCTCAGAACGCCCGAATTTCGAAGTCTTTCCCCTTCACCGCATCCAGGGCGGCGAGGCCTCTGCGCCTGCTGGCCGCCGCTGCGGTGCTGCCCCTGGCGTTGTCGGCCTGCGCGCCGGACGCGTGGAAAGCCAACCCGAACTACGACGCGTTCGTGAACCAGATCCTGCGCAATTGCGGCAACAAAAGCATGGGCGAATTCACCGTTTCCAACCTGATGAACCAGGACGATCCGGGCTACAGCGTGTACTTCTACGACCTGACTTCGCGCTGGGGCCAGAACCGGATCTCCACGCAGGACTACATTCAGGGCGTCATGTCGGTCGGCGGTGGGCGTGAATCAGACGGCCTCAAATGCATCGTGGCACAGAAGGCCCAGTAAACGTTCTGGCGATGCCGGTTGGCATCCCTCATGGCGTCGGTGAATCGGCTTTCCTCTCACCCTTGGCAGTGTCTGTAGCCACGCTGTTGCGCATCGCGGTCTGCGCAACCGCATCCAGTGCACCATCAACGATCAAGCCGGCCGAGACGATACGGATCATGCCGTTGGCCAGCAGTTTGGCCATTGACCGGCCCGACATGGAGTGTGCCCGGCCATTCATGGAAGTGAACATGAGCAGCGTACGGTGCGGGCTGCTCCAGGTCAGCTTGAGCCGGGTCCATTGGCCGTCCACCATCAACTCGACCCAGGTGCCTTCGTTGATGGCTTCGATCGCGGCCTTTGCCAACTGCTGGTCCGCGCCGGAGACGTCAAGCGTCGTGGGGTCCAGCGGCATGACCGCTTCGGCGTCCAGGTAGCCTGCTTCTGCGGCCTCCAGTTCACCGAGCCAGGGCGCTTGTGAGGGCATCGCGCCCTCCACTTCGTCTTGTTCGTCCTGCCGCGCCGTATCGTCCGTCACCGTGTACCCCACGTCGACCGACGGATCCAAGATGCCGGCACGTTCACGGGCCAGGCGTGCTTCGACCAGCACGGTCTCGTGGCAGGCCAGCAATTCGTCGAAGAATTCCGCAATCCGGCGCGGTGGGAACGAAATGAGCTGAAGCCCCGAACGCAAGGTGGCGAGCACGCCTGGAATCAACTCAACCAGTCGCACAGGGTTGCGTCTGGCCTGCGCGGGCTGAACACTCCATATCAGTTCATCCACGATGGCCAGGTATCCCTGTGGGTCCGCGCTGCCGTTCGTGCAGTTCAACTGGGATTCCGCCACGACCTGGGCCCACGGCCCGATAAGAAAACTGCGCACCAGGAGCGGCACCGGCTGGTCGGTCATCCGGTGCATCCACTGTTCAATCAGCCGCTGGGCCAGCAGGTTGCGTTGCTCGATGTGCAACAACGCCCGCGCGGCCTCCTCGCGCAACTGGATCTGCACCCTGTCTTCCTTTTGCCAGATGGCCAGAAGCGCCTCCAGTCCTTCGGCGAAGGCGACCGTCTTTGGAGCGGTCGAACCGTCGATCGCCCGCACGGCGTCCTCGATCGACGCCAGGAACCGGGCGTATCCCTTGTCCTCCTCGTCCGTGAACGCCAGGCTTCGATCGGTCACGCGGTCCAGGAACTGGCGCGCAGGATGTTTGTGATCACTGAAGAATCGAACGTCAGCCCTCGCCAGTTCCAGCAGTGCGGGCGTCAATCCCTGGAGGGCACCCCGGACCCTCGTGAGCAGCCGATCATCCTGCGTCAGGTTGTCCAGCATCATCCGGGTCACTTCCTCGCCAATCTGAATTCCCAGTTCCCGGCCGCCCATCGGCGCACGCCGATGCAGATCGACTTGCTGCACAGCACGGTTGCCGGAGGATGCCAGTTGCAACTTCTTTCGCTGCTCCAGCCGCTTGATCATCGCCTCCACCTGCTTCATGTCCTGCAAGGCAATCAGGGAGGCCGGGATGGTGTGCAGGAAATTGTTGTTTCCAGTGCGCAGCGCCAATGCGGCCACATCACCGTTGTCGGGAGAAAAAAGCCGTCGCAGGCGTTCCAGTGTCAACACGGTGCGGGTCGTCTCGTTTTCCTTCGACGGATCGCGCGGCGCTGAAACCGATGACGGTGCGACCGGTGACAAACCTGCCGGCTCCACATCATGCGAGAGCAGCCATTCGCACAATTCGCGGTAGATCTGGCGCAGTGAGACACCCAGACGGCCCGCAGCGGACCCCAGTATTTCACCGCGAACGTCGGCGGTCGAGATGTGTGCCGACATCGTGTCGCGCAAGGCTAAAGCAAAGAGTTCCGGGCGCAAGGGGTTGATGCTGGGCTGGACGGTAATCCAGCCCATCACCGTGCACATCAGCGCGTTCAGCCGCGGCAAATGGTCGCTCACGGCGAAATCGAGTTCCTGCTGCACACGGGCAAGCTCGATGCTCTTGTCCAGCTGGTGAACATCGAGAAGCTGGATGTCCTCGAAACGCACCAATGGGCGGTTTCCGACATCGGAAAGGCCACCATAGGCCAACACGCGAACCTGCCCGGCAAACGCTGTTCGCAGCGATTCCCGCTGGCTCAGCAATTGCTTGATCACAGGCTGAAGCGCGGGTCGGAGCAGCGCCTTCTGGGCAGGCTTGTCCATTGAAAGTCCGACAGCGGGCTTCAAGCTGTCGAGCATCTGGTCCATCATGTCGGGCACCTGGGACAGGACCAGTTCGATACAGGCCGACACAGTCACCCTGCGGTCCCCAAGTCCGTCCACCAGCCCTATCGCGCGTCTCGGTACGGGTCTCATGGGCGCAAGTATTGCAGGATTTGAGGGGCTCGCGGCGATTTTTACTTGAGGGCTTTGAACCTCATGCGCTTGGGCTTGGCGCCTTCCTCGCCCAGGCGACGCTTCTTGTCGGCCTCGTATTCCTGGTAGTTGCCGTTGAAGAAGACCCACTGGCTGTCACCTTCGGCGGCCAGGATATGGGTCGCAATGCGGTCCAGGAACCAGCGGTCGTGGCTGATGACCATGATGGAGCCGGCGAATTCCAGCAGCGCATCTTCCAGCGCGCGCAGGGTTTCCACGTCGAGGTCGTTGGAGGGCTCGTCCAGCAGCAAGACGTTGCCGCCGGCGATCAGCGTCTTGGCCAGGTGCAGGCGGCCGCGCTCACCGCCGGACAAGGTGCCCACCTTCTTCTGCTGGTCGCCCCCGTTGAAGTTGAAGCGACCGCAGTAGGCGCGGCTGGCCATCTGGAACTTGCCCACAGTCAGGATGTCGAGCCCGCCCGAGACGTCTTCCCAGACCGTCTTCTCGTTCGAGAGATCGTCGCGGTGCTGGTCCACGAAGGCCATCTTGACAGTCGAGCCGATGATGACCTCGCCGCTGTCCGGCTTCTCCTTGCCGGCGATCAGCTTGAACAGCGTCGACTTGCCGGCGCCGTTCGGGCCGATGATGCCGACGATGGCACCGGCCGGCACGGTGAAGGACAGGTTGTCGATCAGCACGCGGTCACCAAAGGACTTGGTCACGTTGTGGAATTCGAAGACCTGGTTGCCCAGGCGCTCGGCCACAGGGATGAAGATTTCCTGCGTCTCGTTGCGCTTCTGGTAGTCAAAGTCGCTGAGTTCCTCGAAGCGGGCGATACGCGCCTTGCTCTTGGCCTGGCGCCCCTTGGGGTTCTGGCGCACCCACTCCAGTTCCTTCTTCATGGCCTTGGTGCGTGCGTCTTCGGTGCGGTTTTCCTGCTCCAGGCGGGCTTCCTTCTGCTCCAGCCAGGCGCTGTAGTTGCCCTTGTACGGAATACCGGAGCCACGGTCGAGTTCCAGAATCCACTCCGCCGCGTTGTCCAGGAAATAGCGGTCGTGGGTGATGGCCACCACAGTGCCCGAAAAGCGGGCCAGGAACTGCTCGAGCCAGTCCACCGACTCGGCGTCAAGGTGGTTGGTGGGCTCGTCAAGCAGCAGCATGTCAGGACGGCTGAGCAGCAGACGGCACAGCGCGACGCGACGCTTCTCGCCGCCGGAGAGCTTGCCGATCACGGCTTCCCAGGGCGGCAGGCGCAGCGCATCGGCGGCGATTTCCAGCTGGTGCTCGGACGCGTCGCCGGCCGTGGCGATGATGGCTTCGAGCTTGGCCTGCTCGGCAGCCAGGGCATCGAAGTCGGCGTCCTCCTCGGCGTAGGCGGCATAGACCTCGTCCAGGCGCTGCTGCGCGGCCTTGACCTCGCCCATGCCACTCTCCACCGCTTCACGCACGGTCTGCTCCGGGTCCATCTTGGGTTCCTGGGGCAGGTATCCGATCTTCAGGCCCGGCATGGGGATCGCCTCGCCCTCGAACTCCTTGTCGACGCCGGCCATGATCTTGAGCAGCGTGGACTTGCCGGAGCCGTTGACGCCGAGCACGCCAATCTTGGCGCCGGGGAAGAAACTGAGCGAGATGTCCTTGAGAATGTGACGCTTCGGCGGGACGATCTTGCCGAGGTGGTTCATTGAAAAAACGTATTGGGCCATGGTGCTGGGAAATCCTCGGGATGGGCAGGCGCGCGATGCGCAAAAGCAGCAATTATCCGCGCATGCGACAATGCGGGCTGTTGCAGGACCCAGTTGCCTGTGACTTCAGCACTTTGCTGGGGACGAAGAAAGCAATTTCGGGCGCCCGCTCTTGAATCCCATCTGCCTTTGACTGGCCCGCGCGTGACTCCTCACACCGGAACAGGCCGATGCCCCCAAGCGCCCAGGACGGGCGCCTTTCTATGAACTTTGATGATCTGAACCTGGCTCCGGCCATTCTCAAGGCCGTGCACGAGCAGGGCTACGAAATCCCCACCCCGATCCAGGCCCAGGCGATCCCCGCCGTGCTCGCCGGTCAGGACCTGCTGGCCGGCGCGCAGACCGGCACCGGGAAGACTGCCGCCTTCGTCCTGCCCATGCTGGACATCCTGGGCCGCGGTGAGGCCGGCAAGAACAAATTCGGCGGCACCGCCATCCGCGCCCTGGTGCTGACCCCCACGCGTGAACTCGCCGCGCAGGTCGAGGAATCGGTGCGCGACTACGGCAAGCACGTATCCCTGACCTCCACCGTGGTGTTTGGCGGCGTGGGCATGAACCCGCAGATCAGCAAGCTCAAGCGCGGCGTGGACATCCTGGTGGCCACGCCGGGCCGCCTGCTCGACCTGCAACAGCAGGGTTTTGTCGACCTCTCCGGCGTGCAGATGCTGGTGCTCGACGAGGCCGACCGCATGCTCGACATGGGTTTCATCCATGACGTGAAGAAGGTGCTGGCGCTGGTGCCGCGCGACAAGCAAAGCCTGCTTTTTTCGGCCACCTTCAGCAACGAAATCCGCGAACTGGCCGCCACCCTGCTGAAGAATCCGCAGAGCATCCAGGTCACGCCGGCCAACACCACGGTGCAGCGCATCACGCAGACCATCCACCCGGTGGGCCGCGGCAAGAAGAAAGCCCTGCTCGCGCACATCATCCAGCAGAACAACTGGAGCCAGGTGCTGGTCTTCACCCGTACCAAGTTCGGTGCCAACAACGTGGCGGAGTTCCTGAGCAAGAACGGCATCCAGGCCATGGCCATGCACGGCAACAAGAGCCAGGCGGCGCGCACCCAGGCCCTCGCCGGCTTCAAGAGCGGCGACATCCGCGCGCTGGTCGCCACCGACATCGCCGCCCGTGGCATCGACATCGAAGACCTGCCGCACGTCGTCAACTACGAAATCCCCAACGTCAGCGAAGACTATGTGCACCGCATCGGCCGCACCGGGCGCGCCGGCTCGGACGGCCAGGCCGTGAGCCTGGTCTGCCTGGACGAGGAAGGCTTCATGATGGACATCGAGCGCTTCACCAAGCAGCAGATCGCCGTCCAGCACATTGAAGGCTTTGGTCCTGAGCCCGGCGAAAAGGCCGAGCCCATCGCCATGGGCCGCCAGACCATCTGGGGCGGCGCCGGCAAACCGCCGAGCCGCGACGTGATGCAGGCGGCCGCCAAGGCCGCCCGCGGAGAAATGATGCAGCGCATGCGCGACGGCAAGGGCGCCGCACCCGGCGGACGCGGCGGCAAGCCCCAGGGCGGCGGACGCTCCGGCGATCGCCAGGAAGGCGCACCCAAACCCGCCCACGGCCCGCATGGCCAGCGCCACGGCGGTGTGAACGCCGGACGCGGCAATCCGCCCCAGGGCCAGCGCCCGCCGGCCCAGCGCCGCGACAACGATCGTGATGACGACATGCCGCGCAATGTGGACCCCTTGCGCACCAACCTGCACAATACGCGCCATGAACCCCGCAGACCCGCGACCGACGCCTCCGGCCAGCCCGACCCGATGCGCACCAGCATCGACAGCATGGCCGACCGCGGGCGCGGCGGACGCAATGGCGGCGGACGCGGCCCCGGCGGCGGGCAGAACCGCTCTGGTGGCGGGGGCTTCGGGTCTCGTGGGCCGGGAAATCCTTCGCGCTCTTTTAGCCGATAAGGTTTACACGGCGGTTCACTGCGTGGGCCGCCGACCACTGGAGCTCAAGCACCCCAAGCTCCATTCACATGTCGTCGATTTTGCGGCCCTGCCAGCCCTGCCGCGGGTGGACGACGTCTTCATCGCCCTGGGCACCACCATCAAGGTGGCTGGCAGCCAGGCCGCCTTCCGCGCCGTGGATTTCGACTCGGTGGTCGCATTAGCCAGCGCCGCACGGTCTTTCGGCGCTACACATCTGGGAGTGGTCAGCGCCATGGGCGCCGGCCTGCGTTCGCCGGTTTTCTACAACCGGGTCAAAGGCGAGATGGAGCAGGCGGTCTCGGCGCTGGGTTATGAGAGCGTGGTGATCGCCCGCCCCTCGATGCTCGACGGCGACCGCGAGTCGCTGAATCAAGCCGCCCGCCCGGCCGAGCGCATCGGCCTGGCCGTGATGGCCCTGCTGCGCCCCGTGACGCCCGTCAACCTGCGCGCCATCTCCGCGGCGGATGTGGCCCTGAGCCTGGTCAAGGCGGTCAAGTCCCGCAAGCGGGGCACCCGTATCCTGTTGTCCGGCGAACTTCAGCGGCACTGAGGCCGGGGCTCCTCGCCGCGCCCGGGTCTCCGGCAGGTCAGCCGCGGACAAACAGCGTCACCAGCGGGTCCGGCCCGACCTGTCGGCTCCAGTGCCCGTGAACGGCAGGATCAAACATTGCGCTTTCGGGCAGCGTGTCGGCTGAATAGAAGTGATCCCCCGGACCGAAAAGCCGCGAGCTGCCGTCCTGCAGGCCGATCTCCATCTGCCCACCCAGCACAAACAGCCACTGCGGGCTGCCCGTGCAATGAAACGTGCTGCGAAAGCCCACCGGGCTCTGACGCAACTGGTAACCGCCCGAGGCCATCAGCGGCGACAGCGCCGCCTGGGGCGTGCCTTCGGACAGCGGCACGGTCTCCTGGCGGAATTTCGCGCGGCCATCAGTGTCGGTAAACAGAACCACCTTGTCGAAAGAAATCACGTTCGGCTCCTAAGAAAAATCGTTGGCATGATCGCACAGCGCCACGGAAGCATCCCCTTCGTTGGTAGCATCCCGACATGAACACCATCACCTCCTCCATTTCATTCGGCCACAGTGGGCGCGTCGTCATCATCACGGGCGGTGCCCAGGGCATCGGCGAGGCCTGCGCGCGGCGCTTTGTGCGGGAAGGCGCCCATGTCGTGCTGGCCGATCTGGACGACGCCCACGGCAACGCCCTGGCCACCGAACTCGGGGCACTCTACGTGCACTGCGACGTGGGCCACAAGCCCGATGTGGACGCGCTGGTGGCCCGCGCCATGGCCGCGCACGGCCGCATCGACGTGCTGGTCAACAACGCCGGCATCTTCAAGGCGGCCGATTTCCTCGAAGTCACCGAATCGGATTTCGACGCCGTGCTGCGCGTCAACCTGAAGGGCTCTTTCCTGGTGGGCCAGGCCGTGGCGCGCGAGATGGCGAAGGCGGGCCGTGGCAGCATCGTCAACATGAGCTCCGTCAACGGCGTGCTGGCCATCCCCACCATTGCGAGCTACAACGTCAGCAAGGGCGGCATCAACCAGCTCACGCGCGTGATGGCGCTGGCACTGGCCGACAAGGGCATCCGCGTCAACGCGGTGGCGCCGGGAACGATTGCCACCGAACTGGCCGCCAAGGCCGTGCTGACCAGCGACGAGGCCAAGGCGAAGATCATGATGCGCACGCCGATGAAACGCCTGGGCGAGCCTTCCGAGATCGCCGACGTGGTGGCGTTTCTCGCCAGCGACGCGGCCAGCTACATCACGGGTGAGATCGTCGTGGTGGACGGCGGGCGCATGACGCTGAACTACACGGTGCCGGTCTAGGCCCGCTGCGCCGTACGGGCCCGGCAGGTCCAAGCCCGCAAGTTGCCGGACAGCCTCACATCGCTTGCAAGGCCAATATCCGAATGAAATTGACCTTTACCCAGCGTCGATGGGTCACACATTGCTACTGAAAACGTAGCAAACTTCACTTCTGCAGGTAAAGCTCCGCCAGCCGCTTGCGCTCCAACGGGCCCACGCCCAGCGCGGTTTTCAGGTATTTTTCCACGCCGCCGTGGTCGGCGTCCACCGCATGCAGTGCGGCATCCAGAAAGTCTTCCTGCACGCGCCACAGCACCTGCATCACCTCGCGCGGCACACCGTAGGCAGGCGCAGATTCGATGCGCAGCAGCTCGTTGGTCAGCAGGTAGTCCTGCATCACCACCGGGCGCGGCACGCCCAGCGCCATCAGGATCAGCGCGGCGGCAAAGCCGGTGCGGTCCTTGCCGGCGGTGCAGTGAAACACCAGCGGCGTGTCGCTGGCCAGCAAGTGATTGAAAAGGTCGGCAAAGCGCGGGCCGTTGTCGCTGACGAAGGCGCGGTAGGTCTCCTGCATCAGGGCGACGGTCTCCTGGGCCGTCAGGCGGTGGCCGGTCTCCAGCAGATCCTTCATGCGCTGCACCACGGTGGGCTCGATCGGCAGCGAATGCGAAGCCACGCCGGCCAGATCGTAAGGGACGGCCGCACGTTCGATCACCCCACGGAAGTCATAGGCCCGCGACAAGCCCAGCTCCGTCAAAACCGCCTGATCGGCCGGTGTGAGTGCCGCCAGATGGTCGGACCGGAACAGCTTGCGCCAGTGGACGGGCCGGCCGTCCAGGCCGACGTAGCCGCCCAGATCGCGGAAGTTGCTGGCACCAGTGAGGTTCAGTGAGCGGGAAGGAATTTGCATCGCAGGTGGGGTTCTCGGAAACGGACAGCCATCAAGGTGTGACCGCTATTGTGAACAAAATGAACCGTCAGGCTGTTTGCCCTTCCCCATCCAGATCCCCGGCAATCAGCCGGAACTGCTCCAGCGCGGCCTCCAGGTCGTCGACGATTTCCTGGGCGATGACGTCGGGCGGCGGCAGGTTGTCGCTGTCCGCCAGGGCGTCGTCCTTGAGCCAGAAGATATCCAGGCTGGCCTTGTCGCGGGCGATCAGTCGGCGTAGTCCCAGGCGCGCCAGCGGCCGTCGGGGCCGGCGCCTGCGGTAACACTGGTCCCTCAGGACCGCCCCAAAACCATGGTCCAGTAGTAACGGTAGCTCGAGGTGTCGCTGCGCACACAAGCCACACCAATGTCCCGAAGCGCGGGATTCATCAGGTTCTGGCAATGGCCGGGGCTGTTGGTCCAGCCGGTGATGACGCTCTCCACCGTGGATTGCCCCGCCGCGATGTTCTCGCCCAGGGCCTTGTAGGTGTAGCCGGTGGCCACCACCCGCTGCACCATGGTTCTTCCGTCCAGGCTGGTGTGTGAGAAATAGTTGTTTTGCGCCATGTCGCTGGAGTGCCCGCTGGCCGCCTGCAACAGCAGGCTGTTCCAGGCCATCGGAGCCGTGGCGGCATAGGCCGTTGAACCGCACATCGCCCCTGCGGCACGCAAGGCGTTGACGCGCTGCATCACCTCGCCCTGGATGCCCGCCGCACCGTTCAAGCCGCAATTCGCATCCACGGCCGCGGTGGCGGGTGTGACGGGTGCGGGTGCGGGAGTGGGCGTGCCAGGGACAGCCACCGTGGCGGGGGTCGCTAGCGCGGGTGTCGTGACCTGAACCGGAGCCGGCGTGGCTGCTGTCGTGCCGGTGCTTTCTCCGTCGCCACCGCCTCCGCAAGCGGCGACGATACCGCTCAGGCACAGTGCGATGCCGGCACGCAGCGCGCGCATGGATGCTGAATCAGTCATGTGGGGCTTGTTCCAATCGGGAAAGCAAAATTATGAGCATGACAGCCCCGGACAACGCCAAATCTTTGTAACCCAACGTACACGGACATGCCAGAGACGCGATCCGACTTCAATGCCCTGGCCGCCGCCAGCGGCTGCTCAGAACCCAAAATACCGAAAATTTCAAACAAAATATGGACTACTCTAGCACCGGATGGCCATTGCTTGCTATTTATTTTGAAATCTTTCGGGGGTGACCCAATCTTCGGGGAAACAGCCGACCAGTGGGTTCAGCGGCTGTGCAAAGTCACACTGACCTCCAGCCCCGGATGCGCGTTGCGCAGCGTGAAGGTGCCGCCGTGCGCCTGCGCCACCAGCCTGCACAGGTACAGGCCCAGGCCCACGCCGCCGATGGCGCGTTCGCGGGCGGCGTCGGGGCGGTAGAAGGGCTGGGCCAGGTGCGGCAGCTGGTCTTCGGGCACGCCGGGGCCGTGGTCGCGCACGGTGATGCGGATGCCGGGCGCCTTGCCCGATCCGGGCTCGGTCGGTTCAATCTGTACCGCAATTTCGGGCGGCTTTGGCGCGTCCACGCTGTGGCGCAGCGCGTTGTCGAGGAGGTTGCGCAGCAGCAGGCGGATGCGGGTGCGGTCCAGCATCGGCGCGGGCAGGCTCGCGGCGAAGGTCTGTTGCACGGCCGGGGCGCCGTCCAGGCTGGCGACGACCTCACCCACCAGCACGGCCAAGTCCACCGGCTCGCGGTGCAGCGCGGCGTGCGGGCTGGCCAGGCGTTCACTTTCCAGCAAATCCGTAATCAGGTCGCGCATCAGGCCCAGGTCGCGCAGCAAGGCATCGCGGCCGGGCAACACGTCGGGGGTTTCGGGCAGCAGCTCGGTGTTGAGGCGGGCGCGGGTCAGCGGGCTGCGCAGTTCGTGGCTGATGGCCAGCAGCAGCGCACGCTTGGCGTCGAGCATCTGGCGGATGTCGCCACCCATGGTGTTGATGGTGGCGGCCAGCTCGCCGAGTTCGTCGGGCCGGGCCGGGTGGCGCACGGGGATCGGTTGCGCAAAGTCGCCGGTGCCGAAACGCAGCGCCCCGGCGCGGATGTCGTCGAGCGGGCGGAGCAGGCGGCGCACGCGCAGATAAGCCAGCCCGGTGAGCAGCAGCAGCACGGCCAGCGTGGCCCAGCCGATCACGCGCGGCCGGTCTTGCCAGAGCTGCACGTTCAGCGAAAAGTGGATGCGGTGGCCGTCGGCGGTGCTGCGCTCCAGCAGGCGGGGCTCGTCGCCCTTCCAACGATTTTCTTCGTTCCAGCGCCGCTCCTGATCCAGGTTCGCGGGGTGGCTGCGCCAGTTGACCAACGGGCCGCTGATGCGCACGGCCACGGGCAGGCGCTGCACCAGGGCCTGGGCGCGTTCGATGCTGGGCGGGCTTCCGATGTCTGCGGCCAGCCGGTCCACGTAGTCCACCACCAGCGGGCGGGCGGCGTTGCGCCAGCCAATGCTGAAGGCCTTTTGCATGCCGAACAGGAAGGTCGCGGCCATAGCCAGCGCCAGCAGCAGGAACAGCGCCACCAGCCGCACGCGCAGCGAATGCGCCAGCGCGTGGCGCGCGCGGCGGTGCCAAGGCCGATGGGCGGCGCTCACCCTTGCCTCCGGCCCAGCGCCAGTGAGTAGCCGGCGTTGCGCAGCGTCTTGATGGCGTCCAGCGGCTCCAGCTTCTTGCGCAGGCGGCTGACCACGATGTCCACTGCGCGGGTGAAGAGCTCGGCCTCGTGGCCGCGCAGGTGGTTCAGGATGTCGTCGCGGCTGAAGACCTTGCCGGGTTCACGCGCCAGCAGGTGCAGCAGATCGAACTCGGTGCCGGTCAGCTCCAGCGGCTGGCCCAGGCGCAACACGCTGCGGGTGGCGGGGTCGATGGTGAGGCCGTCGAACTCCAGCTTCGCGACGGCGGGCGCGGTGGTGCTGCGCCGGCGCAGTACGGTCTGCACGCGCGCGACGAGTTCGCGCGGCTCGAAGGGCTTGGGCACGTAGTCGTCCGCGCCCAGCTCCAGGCCGACCACGCGGTCCATGACCTCGCCGCGGGCGGTGAGCATGATGAGCGGAATGTCGCTGCTGCGCCGGATGGTGCGGCACAGCTCGAAGCCGTCCATCTCGGGCAGCATGACGTCGAGGATGGCGGCATCGAACCCGCCCTGCTGCAGGCGGGCCAGACCCGCGCTGGGGCGCAGGGCCTGTTCCAGCGTCAGGTCAAAGCGCTGGAAGTAGGCCGCCAGCGGGGGGCCGAGCTGGGCGTCGTCGTCGATCAACAGGATGCGGGGCATGGCGCGATTCTGGCATTCATGCACATCGGTCTCGCGCCTTGCACCCGCTGCGGCGATCAGCCCCGGTGGTACCAGCGGCCGCGCTTTTCCATGAACTCGCGCACCTTCTGCTGCTGGGCGGGGTTCAGGCTGTCGTAGAAGTCGGCCATGGCGGCAATGACTTCGGGGCTCTTGCCGGTGACGGCTGCGGTTTTCTCGGTCACCAGGGCCTGGGCTCGGGTCTTGTCGAACTTGTCGCCGGCCACCAGCGCCTTGACGTCGGCGCGCGGGTCCTTGCTGGCGCCCATCATGGCGAGGCGCTGCTCGTGCAGCTTGTCGCCCAGCACGGTGAGTTTCTGCTTTTGTGCGGCGTCGAGGTCGAGCTTGCTGCTGACGCGCTCGACCATCTTGCCGCGGAACTCGGCGGCTTGCTCGGGCGTCGCATTGGCGCCGTAGCCATGGCGATGGCCGCAGGCAGCAAGGCCGCCGACGAGGAGGGAGACGCCGAACAGGCCGAACAGGGTGCGTTTGATCCAGGGTTTCATGACAGGGTTTCCTTCTTCAGAGAAGTTGTTGAACAGGGTTTGAATGGTGCCGGCCGTGGCGCGCGGCGTCCTCTCTGCGCGGTATCGGTTTGTTTCGGTTTATTTCAAGCTGCCGCCGTGAATGGAGAAGGTGCCCGTTGGACCGCACCGCGCGCGACTCCTAGAATTCAGCCAGCGCCAAGCCTGTTTTTCAAACTGGAGACACCTTATGCAAGCTGCCCTGCTTCACGAATTCGGCCCCACCCTCAGCGTGGAGGAGGTCCCGCGCCCCGTGCCGGGCCCGGACGACGTGTTGATCGCCGTGGAGGTCTGCGGGGTCTGTCACTCGGACCTGCACGTCGCGGAGGGCGACCAGCCGGCGCTCAAGGGCGCCACCAAGCCGGACCTGATCCCCGGCCACGAGGTGGTCGGCCGCGTGGTGGAACGCGGCGCCAACGTCACGCACCTGGCCCTGGGTGACCGCGTGGGCGTGGCCTGGAACTTCAGCACCTGCGGCACCTGCGAGGCCTGCCGCGAGGGCATGGAAAACCTGTGCCGCAAGGCCGTGATCACCGGCGTGATGGTGGATGGGGGTTATGCCGACTACATGGTGGCACGCGCCAGCCATGCGCTGCCGATCCCTGAAAACCTCAGCTCCGAGGAAGCCGCGCCGCTGTTTTGCGCGGGGCTCACCGTGTACCGCGCGCTCAAACGCTCCGGCGTGGCTGCCGGGCAGAAGGTGGCGATTTTTGGCGTGGGCGGCCTCGGCCATCTGGCGGTGCAGATCGCGCGCGCCTGGGGCGCCGAGGTGATCGCGCTGGATCTGGACCCAGCCAAGCTGGCGCTGGCGAAAGAGCTGGGCGCCGCGCAGACGCTGAACGCGGGCAGCGCCGACGACATCAAGGCGCTGCGCAAGGCCGGCGGTGTGCATGTGGCGGTGGTCACGTCCGCCGCGAAAGCCGCCTACGACACGGCGCTGAAATGCCTGCGCCCCGACGGCGTGCTGTCGGTCGTCGGCCTGCCCAGCGAGCCATTGAGCTTTCCGGCGCTGACGCTGGTGGGCATCGAGGCGCGCATCATTGCCTCCTCCGTGGGCACCCGCGACGACATGCGTGCGGTGCTGAAGATGGCGGCCGAAGGCCAGTTGCGCTGCATCACCGAAACGCAGCCGCTGGCCGAAGTCAACGCAGTATTCGAACGCATGCGCCGCGGCCAGATCAACGGCCGTGTGGTGCTGCGCTGCTGCGGCGGGCACCAAAACGCCTGAATTCAGGAGCTTTCAGGACTTTTTCAGGGTTTGTTCACGACATCCGAGGCCGCGATGGCCAAAGTGGGTGGGTTGCTGCTGTCGGCAACATTCAACCATTCACGAAGGAGTCACCATGTCCAGCCTGCCTATGAATCGTGCCGGAGCCCGGATCGGGAATGAAGGGCCTCCATCGTCCAGACCACCAACCCATGCGGCGATCCAGTCTGCGCGCTGGGTGGTGGCTGTGGCAATCAGCTTAGTCGCCTGGGGGGCAATCGCCGCCGAAGATCTTCCCGAGGGCGCGCTCCGAATCACGACCGACGAATTGATCTGGAAGCCGGGACGGGTACCCGGCCACGAAATCGCAGTCTTGATCGGGGATTCGACGAAACCCGGGCCCTACGTCGAGCGGGTCAAGTTCCCGGCCAACAGCATTTCGCAGGCGCACTCTCATCCGGAAGCCCGGGCCTACACCATCATTTCAGGCACCTGGTACGTGGGCTACGGCGAAAAGTTCGACGCCGCGAAGCTCAAGGCCCTGCCTGCAGGAAGTTTCTATACGGAGCCGGCGAATGTCAGTCATTTCTCCCAGATCAAGGAAGACGGCGTGGTCGTCCAGATCACCGGAAGTGGTCCGACCGCCACACGCTTCGTGGACCCGGCGCACGCACCCAAGAAGTAGCCAGGGCATAGTCATAGTTGTCCTGTGCGTGGAACCTGGGCCGTGGACTTACGGCAAAAGCGCTTTTTCCGGCAAGCCGGCCAGCTTCAGGCCGCGCAGGTATTCGGTGTGTTGCGCGGTGAATTCAGGCCGCGCCGGTGGCCATTCGGACTCACCCTGCGCGATGGAATATGCCGGCCACACCTTGCGCAAGCTGGCTGCTGACGCCTCGGCGCAGGGCGTGTCGCCCGCCAGCGCGCACACGGATGCGAGCATGGCCCAGGCGGCGCGGTCAATCATGGACACCTGGGTCGCGGCCCGTGCATGTCGCATGGCTGACGGCAAGTCACCGTCGTGAAGGTACGCCAGCGCCAGGTAGCGCTGGAAGCGTGACAAACGGGGGTCACGCGGGCTGATGGCTACCGCACGCTGATAGAGCGCAATGGCGCCCCTGGGTTGACCCCGCATCAGGTGCGACAGGCCGAGATAGTAATAGGCCACCGGGTGCGAAGGGTTGGTGGCGATTTCATGGTCGAGTGCCTGTTGCGCCTCCTCGTACCGGCCACGCAAGGTGAAAGCGCCCCCATAAACCGTGTGCACCAGAGGATAGTCAGGGTCGATCGCCATGGCGCGCTGGGCAGCTGCTTCAGCCCCGGCAACCGCCATCTCGGCGGGAATCGTCTGGCTGATTCTGGCGCGCAGGTGCCAGCTGGCCATGGTTTTCCAGGCGAGCACCGAACGGTCGTCCAGCGCGAGCGCCTTCTGGGCCAGTTCTTTGGCGCGGGCGACATCGGCCGGCGCGCCCCGGTTCCACGCCGCCCAGGCTTCCAGGGCCAGTTCATCGGCGGCAGGATTCGCAGCGGGGTGACTTTCAAGGCGCTGCGCCTCGGCCGCGACGATTCGCACATGCAAGGCGTTGGCGATGCGGTCAGCCACAAGCCGCTCGGTCGCGTGCAGATCGGCAATGCGGGTATTGAACCGTTCCGTCCAAAGGATCGCTCCGGTGCCTGTGTCGGCCAGGTAAAGGTTCATCACGACCTGATCGCCATCGCGGTCGACGTTTCCGGCTACCGCGTAGCGCACACCCAATTCCCGCCCGACCACTTTCAAGTCCGCATCGGCAGGTGAAAAAGCCTGGGTGGACACGCGGGCAATGACGTGAGAACCGGGAATGCGGGACAGATTGGTGGTGAGGTCTTCCCCCACGTTTTCAGCAAACCAGGCCTGACCGGATGCGGCAGCCCGGCTCTGGAAAGGCAATACCGCCAGCGAGAGCCGCACCGAATCAGCACGGGGAACGAGTTGCAGGCCCAGCCACAGGGCCGCGCACAGCAGGATTCCGATGACGGCTGCGCCGAAGCGCATGCCACGGTTTGACGGGGTGGCTGCTACCCCGTCACCCGTCAGCTCAGCCGTCGGCACTGGGTCGGTCGAATCCTCCGCGCCAACCGCCGCGATCAAGCCTGCCGTACCGGCTCCAACCCCCTCGCGAACCACGGGAACCCGGACAATGTAGCCGCGACGGGGAACGGTCTCAATCACGTTTTCGCGCCCGGGCCCGAGCACGCCGCGGATCTCCGAAATGCATTGCGCGAGCGAGTTATCCGTGACAAAGGACTCACCCCAGACCGCTTGGGCGAGTTGGTCTCGCGAAACGATCTGCCCAGCTTGTCCCAGCAACTGCGCCAGCACGGCGGCGGTCTGGGGGCGCAAACGCTGCGCCTTGCCCGCCACGCGGAGCGATCCGCTCAGTTGCTCGAACTCGGCGTCGGCAAAGCGCAATACAACGGTTGGCAGCGGCTCCATACATCAGACCTTCCAGGATGCCCGAGCATAGTCGTCCCGGCCATTTAGAGCCACCCGCTGAGACCTAGTAGGTTTCGGTATCGACCTCGCTGTTGGCCTGCGCGTTGTAGCGGTTGCCTGCCACGGTATGCTCGTTGATGAGTGCATCCAGACGCGCGATGACGTCCGAAGTGAGCTTCACGTTCACGGCGCCCAGGTCGTCCAGCAGGTGCGCCACGCTCGTCGTACCAGGGATCGGGATGATGTCCTCGCCCTTGTGCAGCAGCCAGGCCAGCGCTAGCTGGGCCGGCGTGCAGCCCACCTCGTTCGCGATGGCCTGCCAGGCCGGCAGCAACTTCAAGTTGACTGCATAGTTTTCGGGCGCGAAGCGCGGCATCGTGCGGCGGATGTCCTTGGCGTCGAGCGCGGCTACGTTGATTTCGCCGCAGAGGAAGCCCCGCGCCACCGGGCTGAAGGCGACAAACGCCACGCCGAGTTCGCGGCAGGCATCGAGTACGGCGATCTCGGGGTTGCGCGTCCACAGCGAATACTCGGTCTGCAGGGCCGTGATGGGGTGCACGGCGTGGGCGCGGCGCAGCGTGGCGGCCGACACTTCAGACAGGCCGATCGTCTGGATCTTGCCGGCGCGCACCAGGTCGCTCAAGGCGCCCACACTGTCTTCGATGGGCACCTTCTTGTCCCAGCGGTGCAGGTAATACAGGTCGATCACGTCGGTGCGCAGGCGCTTGAGTGCGGCCTCGCAGGTAGCCTTGAGGGTTTCGGGGCGGCCATCGATCACCCGCACCAGCTTGCCGTCGCCCGCCACGTCCACGCCCTGCATGCCGCACTTGCTGGCCAGGGTGAACTTCTGGCGGTGTCTGGAGAGGACGTTGCCGACCAGGGTTTCGTTGGCGCCGAAACCGTAGAGCGCGGCGGTGTCGAACATTGTCACGCTGGCGTCCAGCGCAACCAACAGGACTTTTTCAGCCTGCTCGGCGGAGACCGGCGCGCCGTAGGCGTGGCTGAGGTTCATGCAGCCCAGGCTGATGGCGGAGACGGTAAAGGGGCCGAGTTTTCGTTGTTGCATGAAAGATTCCAGTTCAGACGCCGTCTTACTCGACTTCCAGCGCGGCCGGCTTGTCAAAAAAATGCAGCGCCACCAGCAGCAAGACCGTCACCACGGGCATGGCCAGCGGGTGGAGGATACCCACCACAATCGGCGCAACCATCAGGAACAAGCGCAGGCCCCAGCTGTACAAAAGGCCCGCCCGATGCACGTGCGTGACGGCGGCACCCGTGAAGGCCGCGCGCTCCGGGCTCGAAATCGGCATGGACATGATGAAGCTGGCATGCCCGTAATGGCGCATCGCCATGGCGGAACAGACGTAGGAGGCAAACAGCGTCATGACGAGCACCGCCTGCAAGCTGATGTGCAGCATTTCGTCCGGTGCGCCCAGCACGAATTTTCCGGCCAGCGAACTGCCAGCCAGACTGACCGTGCCCATCACGGCCAGTGCCGCGGTCGAGGCCGAAATGGTGGCTGACATCAGCGTATTGCGCAAGGCCTGCACTGCGACCACTTCGAAGCCCGGCTGCGAAGACATGGCCGCAACCCATTGCATGCGCAGGCGGGCATTGGCATAGCGGGCGGTGCGCTCGGGATGGCGTTTTCCGATCCAGTAGACCCGGCCCTCGTAGGCCATCATCAGCAACAGGCTGCCGACCACGACGGACCACGAGAGGATGGAATTCGTCAACATGTCGTCAATGATAAGCGGCGCCCGATCGCGCCGGGCCTGGCTCAGCCGGCGTTGAGCTGCTGCTCCAGCTGGTGCAGCACCTGGTAGCAGGCGAACACATTGCCGACGCTGGAATTGGGTTCACGACCTTCCTGGATCGCGGCGAAGAATTCGCGGTCCTGCAGCTCGATGCCGTTCATGGAGACGGCCACCTGGCTCACGTCGATTTTTTCTTCCTTGCCGGTGTACAGGTCGTCGTAGCGTGCGAGGTAGGTCGCGGTGTCGCCG
>JAABQG010000028.1 GCA_011391595.1 Hydrogenophaga sp. | reverse complement strand
GGCGCGACGATCAGGCTGCTGCCCGGCGGCGACCACGCCCTGAGCGACTTTGAAGACCATATCGACGCGATCTTCGACTTTCTGAACCTCGACTGACGCTCGAGACGGGCGGTCGGAATTTTGCTGGGACAATCCCGGCCATGTATGCATTGTTTGAAGAAGCCGGCAAGTTCATGGCCGGGCGTGTGTTGTCGGAGGCGGAAGCCTCGTCCCAGGTCGAGCTGGACAGCGGCAAACGCGTCAAGGTCAAGGCCGCCAACATCCTGATCAAGTTCGAGAAGCCCGCCCCGGCCGAACTCATGGCCCAGGCCGCCGCCGTGGCGCAGACCATCGAGCTGGAGCTGGCCTGGGAATTCGCCCCCGAGGGCGAATTCAGCTTTGCCGACCTGGCGCGCGACTATTTCAGCGCCGAGGCCACGCTGGTGCAGCAGGCTGGTGCGCTGATGCGTCTGTTCGACGCGCCGCACTACTTCCGCCGCGCGGGCAAGGGGCGCTTCAAGAAGGCGCCGGCCGAGATCCTGCAGCAGGCACTGGCTGCGATCGAGAAGAAAAAAGTCATCCTGCAGCAGATAGCGGACTGGTCGGCCGAGCTGGCCGCGGGCCGCTGCCCTGCGCCGATCCGCGAGCAACTTTTCAAGATCCTGTTCCGCCCTGACAAAAACGCACCCGAATACAAGGCCGTGGTCGAGGCCTCGCGCGCCACGCACCTGCCGCCGCTGGCGCTGCTGCAGCAGGCTGGCGCCATCGAATCGCCCTACCAGTTCCACTGGCAGCGCTTCCTGCTCGACAACTTTCCCAAGGGCACGGCCTTCCCGCCGTTGCAGGCGCCGCCCATCACCGAAGCGCTGCCTCTCGCGCCGGTGCAGGCCTATTCGATCGACGACTCGCAGACCACCGAGATCGACGACGCGCTCTCCGTCCAAGGGCTGGGCACCGGCACCGTGGTGCTGGGCGTGCACATCGCCGCGCCGGGGCTGGTGGTGCTGCCAGGCAGCCCGATCGACCAGGTGGGGCGCAGCCGGCTGTCCACGGTCTACATGCCGGGCTACAAGATCACCATGCTGCCAGACGACGTGGTGCAGGGCTACACGCTGTCGGAAGGCCGTGCCTGCCCGGCGGTGTCGCTGTACGTGACGCTGGACGAGGCCACGCTGGAGATCCGTGGCTCGGAAACGAAGATCGAACGCGTGCCGATTGCCGCCAACCTGCGCCACGACCAGCTCGACACCTTGATCACGGCCGAATGGCTCGAAAATCCCGACTTTGAGCATCAAAATGGCACTCTCCCATCGCCGATCGGTCGTGATGTGCTCACATTTTTGTATCGCCTGGCGAAAGACCTGAAGGCCAAACGGGAAGTGGTGCGTGGCAAGCCCGAGAACTTCAACCGGCCGGACTACAACTTCCGGCTCGTCGGCAACGACGGCAATGTGCCGTCGGGTGACGAACAGGTGCAGATCACCACCCGCCAGCGGGGCTCGCCGCTGGACCTGATCGTCGCCGAGGCCATGATCCTGGCCAACAGCACCTGGGGCAGCTGGATGGCCGAGCTCGGCGTGCCCGGCATCTACCGCAGCCAGGCTTCCATGGCGCCCGGCGTAAAAGTCCGCATGGGCACCAAGGCGCTGCCGCACGCGGGCATCGGCGTCAAGAGCTACGCCTGGAGCACCTCACCCCTGCGCCGCTACACCGACCTGGTGAACCAGTGGCAGATCATTGCTTGCGCCCGGCATGGCAAGACCGCCGCGCTGGCCGCGCCATTCAAGCCCAAGGACGCCGAGCTGTTTTCCATCATCAGCGCCTTCGACGCGGCCTACAGCGCCTACAACGGGTACCAGGCTGGCATGGAGCGCTTCTGGACGCTTAAATACCTGGAGCAGCAGGGCATCACCGAACTGGTCGCCACCACCTTCAAGGAAGGCTATGGCGGCAGCTGGCTGGTGCGCGCCGACGAGCTGCCCCTGGTGTTCCCGGTGCTGGGTGCCCAGGGCCTGACGCGCGGCGCCCGTTTGCGGGTGAAGCTGGGCGAGATCGATGAGATCTCACTGGACGTCAACGGCACGGTGATCGAGCGTCTGGACGTCGCGCCCGCGCCCGTGGACGAGACCGATGGAGATGAAGAAGAAGTTTCCGCTGGGCCGATCGCCATTGCGGTCGATGTCAACGAGGCCGACGCAGGCGCCGGCGATAATTCCGCATCGTGAATTTCCGCTCCTTCAGCACCTTACAGATCGCACTGGGCGCGTCCATCGCCGTGCATGCGGTGCTGCTGACCGTGCGCTTCATCGATCCCGAGGGTTTCAACCGCATCTTTCAGGACACGCCGCTCGAAGTAATCCTGGTCAACGCAAAGAGTCTGGAGAAGACCGATCCCGCGAAGGCCAGCGCCATCGCGCAGCACACGCTGGCGGGCGGTGGCGATGCGGAGAAGGGCCGCGCCACGACACCGCTGCCACCGTCGGCGCTCACCGAAGCCGGCGACGCCAGCGAAGACGCGCGACGCCAGATCGAAGCCTTGCAGCAGCAGCAGATGATGCTGCTGTCGCAGATCCGTCGCCAGCTCGCAGCCATGCCGATACCCGACCCGAAGCGGACCGGGGTCACGCCCACCAGTCTGGCGATCGAGGAGAAGCGACGCCAGTTGATCGACATGCTCGCCGAGATCGAACGGCGCGTGAATGAAGAAAATGCCCGCCCCAAGAAGCGCTACATCAGTCCCGCCACTCGCGAGGAGGTATATGCCACCTATTACGACGGCCTGCGTCGGAAAATCGAAGACAAGGGCACCGAGAACTTCCCCGAGGCCGCCGGCACCAAGATCTATGGGGAGCTGACCATGATCGTCACCATCAACCATGACGGCACGGTGCTCCAGGTGGAGGTGGTCCAGACCTCAGGCAACCCCACGCTGGACCGGCGTGCCATGGCCATCGCCCGGGCCGCAGGACCTTTTGGCAGCTTCAGTGAGGCCATGCGCCGCCAGGCAGACCAGATCGTGGTCGTTTCGCGCTTCAGGTTTACGCGTGACGAAACGCTCGAGACCAAACTGACGAACCGCTGAGGCAAAACACCCGCATGGATCTGTACTGTGTCATGGGCAATCCGGTGGCGCACAGCCGCTCGCCGTGGATTCACGCCCGATTCGCCGAACTGACCGGCCAGACCCTGCGCTACGAGCGCCAGCTGGCGCCGCTGGACGGCTTCAACGCCGCCGTGATGGCGTTTCGCGCAGCCGGAGGGTGCGGCTGCAACGTCACCGTGCCGTTCAAGCACGAAGCAGCGGCACTGGCCACCTGGCAGAGCCCCGGCGTGGTGCTGGCCGGCGCAGCCAACACCCTGCACTTCGACGGCGACGCCATCCGCGCCCACAACACCGACGGCCCCGGGCTTGTGGCCGACATCACCGGCAATGCCGGCGTGGCGCTGACCGGGCGCGATGTGCTGCTGATCGGCGCGGGCGGCGCGGCGGCCGGCGTGCTGGGCCCGCTGATCGGCCAGTGGCCCCGCCGAATCGTGATCGCCAACCGCACCCTCGCCCGCGCCGACGAGCTGGTGCAGCGCCATGCCGCGCTGGCCGTGCACGAAAGCGTCACGTTACAGGCCTGCGCAATCGACGATCCCGGATTGGCCGGTGGTTTCGACGTGGTGGTCAACGCCACCGCGAGCAGCCTGGGCGCCGCCGGGGTGCCTGTGCCCGCTTCGGTGCTCAAGCCCGGCACCCTGGCGCTGGACATGATGTACGGCCCCGCCGCACAGGGTTTCATGGACTGGGCTGGCGCCCATGGCGCCCTGCCGCGCGACGGCCTGGGCATGCTGGTGGAACAGGCGGCTGAATCATTCCTGGTCTGGCGCGGCGTGCGCCCGCCATCAGCCGCCGTGCTGGCCGAGTTGCGCGTCATCGTCGACGACGCCGCAAGGACGTGACGTTCATGGCGAGTGCAGCACGGCCATCCATGACGTCCGGATTTCTGCGCTGGCTGGTCTGGGTGGCGGCCGCCGCGCTGGCGCTTCAGGTCTTTTTCATTGGCCGCATCGCCATGATGGTCGTGGTGGACCCGCAGTCGACAACTTTCGAACGCTCGGAAGCATGGCGCATCCTGACGGGAAAAGGCACGCTGCGCTGGCGCCAGAACTGGGTGCCCTATGCACAGATTCCAGACTCGCTGAAGCGCGCGGTGATTGCGTCCGAAGACGGGGATTTTGTCAACCACGACGGCGTCGAATGGGAGGCCATCCAGAAAGCCTGGGACAAAAATGCGCGGGCCGAAGATCTGGCGGCAAAGCGCACGCCACCACCGCGGCCCGGCAAGCCCGCCCCGCCCGCCAAAGCGCCGAAAATCATCGGCGGGTCCACCATTACCCAGCAACTGGCAAAGAATCTGCTCCTGTCAGGTGAGCGCACGTTTCTGCGCAAGGGACAGGAATTCCTGCTGACCGTGATGCTCGAGTTGCTTCTGCCCAAGCAGCGGATTCTGGAGATCTACTTGAACAACGTCGAGTGGGGTGAGGGCGTCTTCGGCGCCGAGGCTGCCGCCCAGCACTACTACCGCAAGCCCGCGGCCAGGCTTGGCGCCTACGAAGCCGCACGACTGGCCGTGATGTTGCCGCGCCCCAAGTATTTCGAGAAAGTGCCCAATTCGCCTTACCTCAGCCATCGCGCCAGCATCATCATGGCACGCATGGGGGATGCAGAGCTGCCATGACGCCGTGCGCGCCGTCGGTGCATTTATGATCCAGCGATGCGCGCCAAACTGATGAGTCTGTTTCTGTTGGGGCTGATCCGGTTCCTGACGGGGGCGCAGGCGCGTTGGCATGGCTGCCCGCCCAAGGCCGAGCAGCGCATCTACTTCGCCAACCACCAGAGCCACGCCGACCTGGTGATGATCTGGGCGGCGTTGCCGCACGAGTTGCGCGGCATCACACGCCCGATTGCTGCGAAGGATTACTGGACCAAAACCCCGTTCAAGCAATGGATCACCACGGCGGTTTTCAACGCGGTTTACGTGGAGCGTGAGCGCTCCGGCGACGAAGACCCGCTGCAGCCATTGTTCGACGCGCTGGAGCGTGGCGACTCGTTGATCATCTTCCCCGAGGGCACGCGCGGCAACGCCGAGGAGCCGCAGCCGTTCAAGGCCGGACTGTACAACCTGACCTGCAAGTTTCCCGAGGTGGTGCTGGTGCCGGCATGGATCAACAACGTGCAACGGGTGATGCCCAAGGGCGAGGTGGTGCCGGTGCCGATTTTGTGCTCGGTGACTTTTGGCGCCCCGATCCGGCTGGCTGAAGGCGAAGAGCGGCGCGCATTTCTGGACCGTGCCCGGCTCGCCGTGGTGGCGCTGCGCGATGTGTAGGGCTGCACCATGAACCAGTATCTTCGCAACCTCACAGCGGAGCAGCAGGTCAGCGCGCTGTTCATCATCGTCTTCGGGCTGTTGTTCCTGACCCATGTCACGGTGTTCATGCTGTCGCTGCGCGAACGCGGCGATTCGCCGCAGGCCGAAGTGATCAATGACCGACTGGCGGAGGCGCGGGCCCTGCTGCGCACTTCCTGGGCGATGGTGATCGTGTTCTGGGTCGGCTGGGCGTCCGGCGAAGGGGTCGCCACTGCACTGTTTGCCGTCATTGCGTTCTTTGCGCTGCGCGAATTCATCACGCTTTCGCCGACGCGGCGCGGGGACCACCGCAGTCTGGTGCTGGCGTTTTTTGTGGTGCTGCCAATCCAGTTCTGGCTGGTGGCGAGCAAGCATTTCGACCTGTTTACCGTGTTTATTCCTGTGTATGTGTTTCTGGCGATCCCGGTGGTCAGCGCGCTGGCGGACGACCCGCAGCGGTTTCTGGAGCGCAACGCCAAGCTGCAGTGGGGCATCATGGTCTGCGTCTATGGCATGAGTCACGTACCGGCCTTGCTGCTGCTGGAGTTTCCAAACTGGAGCGACAGAGGGGCGTTCCTGGTTTTCTTCCTGGTGTTCGTGGTACAGACCGGCACGCTGGTTCAGCACCTGGTCAGCCGCCGCTGGCCCCGGCCGCCGCGCGCACCGAACGTGAGCCAGAGCTTCAACTGGACGAGTTGGGCCATCGGCGTGTTGACCGGCAGCGTGCTGGGTGGGTTGCTTTCGGGCATCACGCCGTTCAAGCCTGGGCAGGCGATGGCGATGGCGCTGATCGCCTGCGTGGCGGGCTCGATGGGGCACTTGGTCATGAAGGCGCTCAAGCGCGACCGCGGCGTGCCCAACTGGGGCGTGCAGGGGCACTCGGTCACCGGTGCCAGCGGGTTGCTGGACCGGGTGGACGCCCTGTGTTTTGCCGCGCCCGTGTTTTTTCACTCGGTTCGATGGTATTTTGGGGCGTAGCCCAGCGTAAAACGGCCATCAAACGCTATGTTTTTTGAAGTTTATGCGCATTCTCGGGATTGACCCGGGCCTGCAAACCACCGGCTTTGGCGTGGTGGACGTGGCGGGGCATGCGCTGAGTTATGTGGCCAGCGGTGTGATCAAGACCACCCACCTGGACCTCGGCAACCTGCCCGCGCGGCTGAAGGTGCTCTATGACGGTATTCGGGAACTGCGTGAACGCTACGAACCCGATGAGGCCTCGGTCGAGATCATTTTTGTCAACGTCAATCCTCAGGCCACGCTGCTGCTGGGCCAGGCCCGGGGGGCTTGCGTCACGGCGCTGGTTTCTTGCGATCTTCCCGTGGCAGAGTACACCGCACTTCAGATGAAGCAGGCCATCACCGGTCACGGTCGCGCCGCCAAGTCGCAGATCCAGGAAATGGTCAAACGGCTGCTGCAATTGCCCGCCCTTCCGCGCCAGGACGCGGCCGACGCGCTGGGGATGGCCATCACGCACGCGCATGCCAGGGCCTCAATGAACAAACTGGCCGCGGCGCACGGACTGCAACGCACCACCAGCGGCATGTACCGCGGCGGAAGGAGCCACTAACGGCCCGGCGCAAAAGCGCTCAGGCAATGCGTTCGAGGATCAGGACACCGAAGAAGCCGAGTCCGGCCAGGATCGTCCATTTGAGTACGACCAGCCCGAACTGCTTGAACCGCGCTTGTCCCGTGCCCGCGTAGAACGCGAAGGACACGCCCGCCGCGATCAGCAGCAGGAAGATAGTCCAGCGAAACAGCAACATGGCAATGGTTACCAGGCCCGCGCAGGCAGGGCAAAGCCACCCGGCGCCTTCTTCTCATCTTCGAAGGTCATGACTTCGTAGGCCTCGGGATGCGCCAGCAACTCCCGCAAGAGCCGGTTGTTGAGTGCGTGCCCCGAGCGAAAAGCGCTGTAGGCCGCCAGCAGGGGTTTGCCCAACAGGTACAGGTCGCCCATGGCATCAAGGATCTTGTGCTTGACGAACTCGTCGTCGTAGCGCAAGCCCTCGCTGTTGAGCACCTTGTAGTCGTCCATGACGATGGCGTTGTCCAGCCCACCACCCAGCGCCAGGCCGTTGGAGCGCATCATTTCGACGTCCTTGGTGAACCCGAAGGTGCGCGCCCTGGCAATGTCGCGAGAGTACGAACCCTGCCCGAGATCAAACTCCACAAACTGGCCGGTCGAGTCGACCGCAGGATGGTGAAAGTCAATCTCGAAGCGTAATTTGTACCCATGGAAGGGCTCCAGACGCGCCCATTTCACGTTGTCACCCTGACCCTCCCGGACTTCAACGGGTTGCGTGACCCGGATGAAGCGTCGCGGCGCGTTCTGCAATGCGATGCCAGCGCTCTGCAACAGGAAGACGAAGGAGGAAGCGGAACCATCCAGGATGGGCACTTCCTCGGCCGTGATGTCCACGTAGAGATTGTCGATGCCCAGACCCGCACAGGCCGACATCAGGTGTTCGACTGTGTTCACCCTGGCGCCGCCCACGGAGATGGTCGATGCCAGCCGTGTATCCGTCACGGCCAGCGCAGACACGGCAATATCCACCGGATTGGGCAGGTCCACCCGCCGGAAGACGATGCCCGTATCCGGCTGGGCCGGACGCAATGTCAACTCGACCCGCTGCCCGCTGTGCAAGCCCACGCCCACCGCGCGGGTGAGGGTCTTGACGGTGCGTTGGGCCAGCATGGCGCTATTTTAGGATTTGCCGGATCAGTCTGCCTGTTTGCGCAGGAATGCCGGAATCTCGAAGTCGTCCATGCCACTCGACGACAGCGCATCGACCCGGGCCGCGGCCTGGGTGCGGTTGGTACGCCAAACGCTGGGCACGGACATGCTGCCGTAGTCCGCCTGCGCCACTGACGACCCGCCAGTGGTGACGCCAGGCCCCGTCACCGCGTTGTTCAGCGTCGGCACCTGGATGGGCATGTTGTCTGTGCCCGTGCGCAGCACTGTCAGTGGCGGGGCAGTGCGACGCATGCCCTGGCGGGACAACCCTGTGGCAACCACGGTGACGCGAATTTCCTCGCCCAGAGAGTCGTCATAGGCCGTGCCGTAGATGACGTGCGCATCCGCCGAGGCATAGGCACGAATTGTGTTCATAGCCAGCTTGGACTCGCTAAGTTTGAGGGAACCCTTGGCCGCGGTGATCAGCACCAGGACACCCTTGGCACCGGACAGGTCGATACCTTCAAGCAGAGGGCAGGCCACGGCCTGCTCGGCAGCAATGCGCGCGCGGTCGGGCCCATTGGCAACGGCCGTGCCCATCATGGCCTTGCCAGGCTCACCCATCACGGTACGGACGTCTTCGAAGTCGACGTTCACGTGCCCTGGGACGTTGATGATTTCTGCAATGCCGCCGACGGCGTTTTTCAGCACATCGTTGGCGTGAGCGAACGCCTCATCCTGGGTAATGTCGTCACCCAGAACGTCCAGCAGCTTCTCGTTGAGCACCACGATCAGCGAGTCGACGTTGGCTTCGAGTTCCGAGAGACCATGGTCGGCATTGGTCATGCGGCGACCGCCTTCCCAGTCAAACGGCTTGGTGACCACACCCACGGTCAGGATACCCATCTCCTTTGCCACCCGGGCGATCACGGGTGCCGCTCCCGTGCCGGTGCCACCGCCCATGCCAGCGGTGATGAACAGCATGTGGGCCCCTTCGATGGCGGTGCGGATGTCCTGTTCGGCAGCCTCGGCCGCATCACGGCCTTTCTCCGGCTTGCTCCCCGCGCCCAGGCCGCTCACGCCGAGCTGGATCGTGCGGTGCGCCGCACTTCGGCTCAGTGCCTGCGCGTCGGTATTGGCGCAGATGAACTCGACGCCTCCCACACTGCGCGAGATCATGTGCTCTACGGCATTGCCGCCACCACCGCCGACGCCGATCACCTTGATCTGGGTGCCCAGGTTGAACTCTTCGACTTCAATCATTTCGATGCTCATGTGTTTCTCCTTGAATCTGCAGTTGCCTAAATTGGGTTGGGTATGTTTTCTTTTGAACAGATTACGAGGGCGGACCGGTGCTTCGCCATCGGACACGCCTTCGCGTGCGTGGACTGAACCTGGCAAGAAGCGGTATTTTTTCCATGATCAGAAGTTCCCCACGATGAAGTCCTTGATGCGGCCGAAAGCCGTCTTCATGGAACCGTTTTGCTGGGCCACCTTGAAACCACGCAGCCGCGCCAGTCGGGCCTCTTCCATGAGGCCCATGACGGTCGCGGCGCGAGGCTGGGCAACCATGTCGGCCAGCGCGCTTGAGTACTTCGGGATTCCGCGGCGCACGGGCTTGAGAAAAATATCCTCACCGAGCTCGACCATGCCAGGCATCACGCAACTCCCCCCCGTCAGCACGATGCCCGACGACAGGACCTCTTCATAGCCGGATTCACGGACCACCTGCTGAACCAGCGAGAAGATCTCCTCGACCCGGGGCTCGATCACGCCGGCGAGTGCCTGGATGCTCAGCATGCGTGGCCCACGGTCACCCAGACCAGGCACTTCGATCTGCTGATCGGGGTCGGCCAGCAACTGTTTGGCGAAGCCGCTTTCCACCTTGATGTCTTCTGCATCCTTTGTCGGCGTTCTCAGCGCCATGGCGATGTCGCTGGTAATGAGGTCGCCTGCAATGGGTATGACGGCAGTGTGTCGAATGGCACCGTTCGAAAATATCGCCACGTCGGTGCTGCCGGCGCCGATGTCCACGCAGGCGACGCCGAGCTCTCGTTCATCCTCGGTCAGCACGGCCAAGCTGGAAGCCAGCGGGTTGAGCATGAGCTGGTCCACGTCCAACCCGCAGCGGCGCACGCATTTGATAATGTTTTCTGCTGCGCTCTGCGCGCCGGTCACGATATGCACCTTGGCTTCGAGGCGAATGCCGCTCATGCCGATCGGCTCCTTGACGTCCTGGCCATCAATCACGAATTCCTGTGGTTCCACCAGCAACAGGCGCTGATCGGTCGAGATGTTGATGGCTTTTGCGGTTTCGATCACCCGCGCCACATCGGCCGCCGAGACCTCCTTGTCCTTGACCGCCACCATGCCGCTTGAGTTAAGCCCGCGGATGTGGCTGCCAGTGATACCGGTGTAGACCCGCGTGATCTTGCAGTCAGCCATCAGTTCGGCCTCTTTCAGCGCCTGCTGGATGCTGTGTACGGTGGCATCGATGTTGACCACGACACCGCGCTTGAGGCCATGGCTTGGCGCCACACCCAGGCCCACCAGCCTCAGTTCGCCGCCAGGCATGACCTCGCCCACCACCACCATCACCTTGGCAGTGCCTATGTCCAGCCCGACGATCAGGTCTTTGTACTCTTTTGCCATATGTCCACCAGTTGGTTCTACCTGTTTGTTCAATGCGTGCTTTTGCCGGGAGTGCGGGGTTTCGGCGCTTCGCCCGTGACCGTGGTTACCCCGCGCAGGCGCAGCGCATATCCATTGACATGCCGCAAATCGGCTGTCTCGATCGCGTCAGGCGCACGACCGTACTTGGAGGTGGCCTGGGTGACGGTATAGACGAACCTTCGGGTTCGCTCGGCGATTTCCACAGGGGTTCCACGCCCAAGCTCTATCGCAGTGCCGGTGTCCAGCTGCGCTCGCCAGCTTCCTCGGTCCGTAAGTTCGAGCTTTACCGGCGCTGCCTCGATAGGCTCCAGCAGTGGCAGCAACATGCGGTACGTCGCCAGCAACTGCGCGGACTGGCCCTCGGGTCCGCTGAGTCGCGGCAGGTCATCCGCCTCGACATCGCCCACATTGGCCTCGAAAACCTCGCCAAAACTGTTGAGCATTCGCGAATCCCCCTCAGCCCCCCAATAGGCGACCGGCTGATGCTCCTGAAGCTGGACATTCAGCCGGTTCGGGAAATCACGCCGGACTACGGCACTGCGGACCCACGGGACCGCTTCAAATGCATTGCGTACCGCACCAAGGTCAAGTGTGAAAAAATTTCCCGCCAGGCGGGGCGCCACATTGACCCGCAAGGTCACCGCGTTGTTGTGTACGAGGTCGCCCTGAACACTGATGGCCGAGAGCGAGAACAACGGGTGCCTGAGCACCCACCACAGAATCGCCACCAGCCCCATGACGGCCAACGCCATGAACAACGCAGAGGCTGTCGCGTTCATGAGTCTGACGTCCAGGGGGGCTGCCACGGCTTCTCTCATTTGCCATTTCCCTCGGCGATACCCGCGGCGACCGGACAGTCCAGCGTGGCGGCCTGCAGAAGACGCACGCACAGTTCTTCGTAGCTGATACCGGCAGCGCGCGCCGACATGGGAACCAGCGAGTGGCTGGTCATGCCGGGTGAGGTGTTCATCTCCAGCAGGAAGGGCTTGCGATCACTGGCCCGGATCATCAGGTCGGCACGGCCCCAGCCGCGGCAGCCCAGGGAACGGTAAGACGCCAGCACGATGCGCTGGATCTCTCGCTCCTCGGCTTCGGGCAGGCCGCTCGGACAGTGGTACTTCACGTCGTCGGTGAAGTACTTGTTCTGGTAGTCGTACGCGCCGTCGGGCGCAAGGATGCGAATCACCGGAAGCGCAGTGGCGCTGGCGCCCGCACCCAGCACCGGGCAGGTCACTTCCTCGCCCTCAATGAATTCCTCGCACAGCACGTCGGCGTCGTAGCGGGCCGACAGCCGCACGGCATCCTGCATCTGCGAATAGCCCTTGACCTTGGTCACGCCGATCGAAGAGCCTTCGCGCGGGGGCTTGACGATCAGCGGCAACCCCAGTTCGTCAGGCACCGTGCGCACGCGCTCGCGATCCTGCTGATCGGCAGCAAGCCAGACATATTTCGGCGTCGGAAGGTCCTCGCAGCTCCAGATGCGCTTGGTCATTACCTTGTCCATGGCCACGCTGGAGGCCATGACACCGGAGCCGGTATAGGGAATGCCCAGCAGTTCCAGCGCGCCCTGCACCGTTCCGTCTTCGCCATGTCGGCCATGCAGAGCAATGAAGCAGCGTGAAAAGTGCTCTCTCTTGAGCTCGCCGAGGTCACGCTCGGCTGGATCGAAGGCCTGCGCGTCCACGCCGCGGGACAGAAGCGCCTGCAACACGCCGTTGCCGGACATCAATGACACTTCGCGCTCCGCCGAATGACCTCCCATCAACACGGCCACTTTGCCAAGATTCGAATTATTTGGGCTCATCCCCGGCTTCCTCCGGATATTTCACGATCTTTTTCCTGGAGCATTTCAACCACTTTGGCAGGCACGGTACCTATCGATCCCGCCCCCATGCACAACACCACGTCACCGTCTTTCGCCCTGTCGACAATCGCCTGGGGAAGCAATGCCACGTCGTCAACAAAAACCGGCTCCACCTTGCCCGAAACCCGCAAGGCGCGCGTGAGGGCACGACTGTCAGCGGCGACGATCGGAGACTCGCCGGCGGCATAGACTTCCGCGAGGAGCACCTCATCGGCTTGGCCAATCACCTTGACGAAGTCCTCGAAGCAATCCCTCGTGCGCGTGTAACGATGCGGCTGAAAAGCCAGCACCAGCCTTCTCCCGGGAAAGGCACCACGAGCGGCTGCGAGGGTGGCCGCCATTTCGACCGGGTGATGGCCGTAGTCATCGACCAGCGTAAAGAGGCCACCATCCTTTGCCGCAAAGTCGCCATAGCGCTGGAAGCGCCTGCCCACGCCTTTGAATCCCGCGAGGGCCCTTTGCACCGCCTCATCGGGCACATTCAGCTCGACCGCCACGCCGATCGCCGCAAGCGCATTGAGCACGTTGTGTTCACCGGGCAGATTCAGCACCACGGGCAGATCCGCCAGCGTGACGCCGTTGCGGCGTTGCGCGGTGAAGTGCATCTGACCACCGACAGCACGCACGTTGATGGCGCGCACCTGCGCGTCTTCCGAAAACCCGTAGCTTGTGATCGGGCAGGACATCTGGGGCATGATCTCGCGCACGGCGGGGTCGTCAACGCACAGTATCGCCGTGCCGTAAAAGGGCATGCGGTGCAGGAAGTCAACGAAGGCGGATTTCAGACGGCTGAAGTCCTGTCCGTAGGTTTCCATGTGATCTGCATCAATATTCGTGACGACCGCCATGACCGGCAGAAGGTTCAGGAATGAGGCGTCGGACTCGTCAGCTTCGACGACGATGTAGTCCCCGCTACCGAGCCGCGCATTGGCCCCCGCGCTGTTGAGTCGGCCCCCAATGACAAACGTCGGATCAAGTCCCGCTTCGGCGAGTACGCTCGCGACCAGGCTGGTGGTGGTGGTCTTTCCATGGGTGCCGGCAATCGCGATGCCTCTTTTAAGGCGCATCAACTCAGCCAGCATGAGCGCGCGAGGCACCACCGGAATGCGCCTTTCCCGCGCAACGATTACCTCGGGGTTGTCGTCCCGAACGGCTGTGGATGTCACCACTGCATCGGCCCCGTCAACGTTTTTTCCCGCGTGACCCACGTAGGTCTGCATACCCAATTCAGCGAGGCGCTTCAACGTGCTGCTGTCCGCCAGATCGGAGCCAGATATCACGTACCCCAGATTGAAAAGCACTTCGGCGATACCACTCATGCCCACGCCACCGATGCCCACGAAATGAATGTGCCTGATCGCGTGCTTCATCGTGTCAGCTCCTCACACGCAGACACCACCTCATGCGTTGCATTGACTCTCTTCATGGATTGGGCTTGTTGGGCACAGCGAAGAAGTTCCGCCCGGCTGGTGTCCTGCAGCATCCCGGCGAGCCGCTGAGGCGTCAGATCATGTTGCTGGATCAACCAGCCGCCGCCCTGGTCGACAAGAAACTTCGCGTTCATGGTCTGATGGTCATCCACGGCATATGGAAAGGGAACAAAGAGGGCAGCGGCGCCCACTGCAGCAATTTCAGTCACAGTGCTGGCGCCAGCGCGGCACACAATCAGATCGGCGTCAGCGAACGCGCGGGCAGTGTCATCAATAAATGGCGTGAGCTCGGCCTGAACGTCGGCCGCGATGTAGTTCGCGCGCAATGCCTCGATCTGCCTGGCGCCACTCTGGTGCGTCACGACCGGGCGTTGACTCGCGGGCACCAAAGCCAGGGCCTGGGGAACAAGTTCGTTGAGTGCCTTGGCACCAAGACTTCCCCCAACGACCAGTAAACGCAGGGCCCCCTCGCGCCCGGCAAACCGAAGGGCTGGCGCGGGTTGTTCAAGAAATGCCATGCGCAGCGGGTTACCCACCCACCTCGCCTTTTTCATCACGTCGGGGAATGCGGTGAACACCCGGTCTGCCACCCTCGCCAGAACCTTGTTGGCGAGGCCAGCCACAGAGTTCTGTTCATGGAGCACCAGCGCCTTGCCGAGGAGCACGCCCATCAGCCCGCCCGGAAACGTGACATAGCCACCCAATCCGACAAGCACATCCGGCTTGACGCGGCGCAACACCTGCAGGCTTTGCCAGAACGCCTTCAGCAAGCGCAAGGGGAGCAGCGCCAGCGTCACCAGCCCCTTGCCCCTCACGCCCGAAAAATCGATGGCCTCGAATGGAAAACCACGTGGCGGAACGATCTGGCTCTCCAAGCTGCCGGGGGTACCCAGCCAGTGCACCCGCCATCCACGCTCACGCAGGGCATCTGCCACGGCCAGCCCTGGGAATATGTGGCCACCCGTTCCACCGGCCATGATCAGTGCACACCGGGAACTCATTTGCGACCTCCCCGCATGAGTTGCCGGTTCTCAACGTCGATCCGAAGGACGACCGCCAGAGCCACCAGGTTCATCAAGATTGCCGAACCGCCATAGCTCATGAATGGCAGGGTCAGCCCCTTGGTCGGCAGTGCGCCCAGATTTACGCCCATGTTGATGAAAGCCTGGAAGCCGATCCATATGCCGACACCCTGCGCGACCAGCCCGGAAAAAACCCTGTCAAGTGCAATCGACTGGCGGCCAATGTGCATGATCCGGCGCGTCAGCCAGAGGAAGAGGCCGATCACGCAGAGCACGCCGATCAATCCGAACTCCTCGCCAATGACGGCCAGAAGAAAATCGGTGTGGGCTTCAGGTAGCCAGTGCAGTTTCTCCACACTTCCGCCCAAGCCGACGCCAAAAATCTCCCCGCGCCCGATGGCAATCAGCGAATGCGAAAGCTGATAGCCCTTGCCGAGTGCATGCTTTTCACTCCAAGGGTCAAGATAGGCAAAGATCCGCTCACGACGCCAGTCGGACATCATGATCATCACACCAAATGCCACGACCAGGATGGCGGCGATCATGAAGAACATGCGCGCGTTGACGCCCCCCAGGAACAGGATGCCCATCGCGATGACAGCGATCACCATGAATGCGCCCATGTCCGGCTCGGCCAGTAGCAGCAGGCCCACGACAGCGACCGCCACGCCCATAGGCAGGACGGCACGAAAGAACTTTTCCTTGACCTCCATTTTCCGCACCATGTAGTCTGCGGCGTAGAGAACCACGGCGAACTTCGCCAGTTCGGACGGCTGGAAATTCATGACACCGAGCGATATCCATCGACGGGCGCCATTCACGCCCTTGCCCACATGCGGGATGAGCACCGCGATCAACAGCACCAGCGAAGCCACAAACAACCAGGGCGCCACTTTCTCCCAGGTGGACATCGGCACCTGAAACGCAAGCAGTGCAGCCACAAACGCCATCACCAGGGAAAAAATGTGGCGCGTCAGGAAATGTGTGTGGGCGTATCGGGCAAATTTCGGGTTGTCCGGCATCGCAATCGAGGCGGAGTAGACCATCACCAGCCCGAATGCCAGCAGTGCCACAGCGACCCAGACCAAGGCCTGGTCAAAACCCAGAAGGCGACCTGGCGACCCGGGCGCATGCGCGAAATTCAATCCGCCCAGGCGCACCGGCATCGCACCGCTCCCCGTCTCGCCCTGGGCGCCCTTCAAGTCACTCATCCATCCACCGAAACGGCTGGCGATACTCATGCCGCCACCTCCAGTTGCACGCCAGCTTCATCAGCCAACGCCATCACAGCGTCACGGAACGCGGCCGCTCGATGTTCGTAATTTCGGAACATGTCAAAGCTGGCACACGCCGGCGACATCAATACGGCATCTCCGGCGTGCGCATGCTGGCTGGCCAAGCGGACCGCATCGGCCATCGATGCCGCATCGAGCAAAGGTACGGCAGTCTTCTCAAGCGCCGACCGGATCAATGGCGCATCCCGTCCAATCAGTACGGCAACCCGTGCGGATCGGGTCACAGATTGCGCAAGCGGTGAAAAATCCTGTCCCTTGCTCTCGCCACCCAGAATCACCACGACTTTGCGGTCCGCGCCCAGGCCGTCAAGTGCAGCAACAGTCGCCCCAACATTGGTGCCCTTGCTGTCGTCGAAATACTCCACGTCCCGAAGCACGCCGACGGGCTCCACGCGATGCGGCTCGCCGCGGTATTCCCGCAAACCGTAAAGCATGGAGGCCAACGTGCAACCCGCTGCGCCGGCCAGCGCCAGGGCTGCCAAGGCATTGACAGCGTTATGCCGGCCACGGATTCGCAAGGCATCGGCGGGCATGAGGCGCTGGATGTGCAGTGCTTCCACGTCGTCCTTTCGTCGTCGGCGCGTTTCATCACCCTCCAGGGCGCGAACCAGCCAGGCGATGCCATTCACCAGTTCAATGCCGAAGTCGCCCGGGCGCTGTGGCATGTCGCCGCCGAAAGTGATCATTTCACGCTCGACCGGACGTTGTAACCGGGCCCTGACGGGTGCCGGTCGCATGGCCATGACCTTTGGATCATCGCGATTGAGAACCATCAGCCCGTGCTCACCGAAGACTTTCGCCTTGGCCGCCGAGTAGGCCTCCATCCCAACGTGCCAGTCCAGATGGTCCTGCGTCAGATTGAGCACCGTGGCCGCCGTGGGCTCGAAGTCGCTGGCACTTTCGAGTTGGAAGCTGGACAACTCCAGAACCCAGATTTCGGGCAATGCATCGGCGTCGAGGCTGGCGCCCAATGTGTCCAGCAAGGTGGGGCCGATGTTGCCGGCCACCATGACCGACTTGCCGGCACGCTTGATGAGTTGGCCCGTCAGGGACGTCACGGTTGTCTTGCCATTGGTCCCGCTGATCCCGAGCACCTGCGGCACGTAACCGCGGCTTGCTTTCAACTCGGCAAGCGCCCGCGTGAAAAGGCTCAGTTCCCCACCGGTCCACAGGCCCATGGCCCGCGCCGCATTTTGAACGTCGGCCACGGACGCGGGCGAAAGTCCAGGACTGCGAAACACCGCACGAATCGATGTTCCCTCAAGCAGCAGGCGATCCATTGCGGCCGACAGAAAGCGCGCGCCAGGAACATCCTGCCGCAGCCTCTGCAACTGGGGCGGCTCTGCCCGCGTATCTGCCACTGTGACCTTGGCGCCGCAACGGGCGCACCAGCGGGCCATTGCCAGACCAGAAGCCCCGAGACCCAGAATCAGCACCTCCTGATCGAATAGCGAATTTACCTGCACGTCGCCTGGCTGTGCAGGCTCACGGGACTGACCTGTCGGGCAATCCGGGTTTCCTTGGGGATGCACGGGCGGTAGCATGTTCACCGCAGCTTCAGTGTGGACAGCCCGACCAGGCACAGCAGCATCGTGATGATCCAGAAACGCACGACCACTTGCGTTTCTTTCCAGCCACTTTTCTCGAAATGATGATGGAGCGGAGCCATCTTCAAAATGCGCCGTCCCGCCCCGTACTTGCGTTTGGTGTATTTGAAATAAGTCACCTGCATCATCACCGACAGTGCTTCCACCACGAAGATGCCGCCCATGATCGCCAAAACGATTTCCTGGCGCACGATCACAGCGACGGTGCCCAGCGCAGCTCCCAGCGCCAGCGCGCCCACATCGCCCATGAAGACCTGGGCGGGGTGGGCGTTGAACCAGAGGAAGGCCAGTCCAGCGCCCGCCGTGGCCGAGCAAAAAATCAACAACTCCCCGGCACCCGGGATGTGCGGCAGGAAGAGATATTTTGAGAACACCGAACTTCCTGTGACGTAGGCAAAGACGCCAAGTGCGGACCCCACCATCACGACGGGCATGATCGCCAGCCCGTCCAGACCGTCGGTGAGGTTCACTGCGTTACTGGACCCGACAATCACCAGGTAGGTCAGAACCACGAAGCCAAGAACACCAAGCGGATAGCTGATCTCCTTGAAGAATGGCACCATCAGGCCAGCCTTGGGTGGAAGATTGACGTCAAAACCGGACTGCACCCAGTTGAAGAAGAGTTCCAGCACGCGCAGGTTGGAACTCTCTGAAATACTGAACACCAGGTAAAGCGCCGCTGTCAGGCCAATGACGGACTGCCAGAAGTACTTTTCGCGCGAGCGCATCCCCTCAGGATCCTTGTTGACGACCTTGCGCCAATCGTCCACCCAGCCTATGGCGCCAAAACCCAACGTGACGATCAGCACGATCCAGACAAAACGGTTGGTCAGGTCGGCCCACAGCAGGGTGGCCGCGGCGATGGACAAAAGGATCAGCACCCCTCCCATCGTGGGCGTGCCGCTCTTGCTGAGATGAGACTCCATCGCGTAGCCACGGATCGGCTGTCCTATCTTGAGTGCCGTCAACCGGCGAATCACCGGAGGGCCGGCAATGAGTCCGATCAACAGCCCAGTCAGTGCTGCCATGACCGCGCGAAACGTCAGGTACTGAAAGACGCGGAGAAAACCGAGATCAGGCGAAATGCCCTGGAGCCACTGGGCCAGGCTAGGCAGCATGGTTCTGCCCTTCCTGGTGTTCCGCGGCGTAACGGGTGATGGCATCCACCACACGCTCCATCTTCATGAAGCGCGAACCCTTCACGACGACACTGGCGAATGTCGGCAACTCAAAAAGTACAGCACCGATCAGCGAGGAAATATCTTCAAAATGGCGCCCCTTTTCAACATGGGGCGTCGCAAAGGAAGACAAGACGCCAAGCGTGAACAGCCGATCCACGCCACACTCGCTGGCGTACGCGCCGACCTCGGAGTGGAATTTCGAGCCGTGGTCACCCACCTCGCCCATGTCGCCGAGCACCAGAAGTCGGGGACCGGGGAGTTCCGCCAGGACATCGATAGCCGCCTTCACAGAGTCCGGATTGGCGTTGTAGGTATCGTCCACAACCGTGATGGACCGGCCCGCCAACATCAAACTGATGGCCCTTGAGCGCCCCTTGACTGGCTGAAACGCCTCCAGTCCAAGTCTCACGTCTTCAAGGGGAACCCCGGCGGCGAGCGCACAAGCCACAGCAGCCAGTGCGTTCCTGACGTTATGGCGGCCCGCAATAGCCAACCTGAAAGCCATATCACCACCAGGTGTACTGGCCTGCACAGTCCACGCGCCGTCTGCCCATTGGCCCACGCCGCGCACATCAGCTGTATCGGAAGCCTCCAGAGAATCGACGAACGTCATGAAAGGTCGCCCCGCGCACAAACCCTTCCAGAGCCGGGAATACGCATCGTTTGCAGGAAATACAGCCATGCCGCAGGGGCCAAGAGCCTCAAGGACGGCACCATTCTCACGTGCCACCGCTTCTACCGTGACCATGAACTCCAGGTGTTCACGCTGGGCATTGTTGACCAGGGCCACCGTGGCGTTGGCCATGCGGGCGAGGCGGGCGATTTCGCCGGGGTGATTCATGCCCAGTTCAACCACTGCGACCCGATGCGACGGTCGCAGGCGAAGCAAGGTCAGCGGCACGCCGATCTCGTTATTCAGATTGCCCTGTGTGGACAGCGCGGCCTCGCCTTTCCAAACCCTCAGGATCGACGAAATCATCTGTGTCACCGTGGTCTTGCCATTGCTTCCGGTGACTGCGATCAAGGGCAGATTGAATTGATTGCGCCATTGGGCGGCCAGCCAGCCCAGCGCCTCCGTGGCATCAGGAACCACCAGCCCCGGTAGCCCAGAACGCGTGAGCATGGGCCGGGACGCGGTTTCACAGATTGCAGCCACGGCACCCTTGCTGGCCGCCTGCTGAAGGAACTCGCCACCGTCGAACCGCTCGCCCCTCAAAGCAACAAAGAGATCACCAGCCTCAAGGGTCCGGGTATCGGTATGAACTCGCTTCAGCGGCGTCTCGCCGTCACCCACCAGTTCACTGCCCGGAATCCAGGTTTGGGCCTGCAGCAGCGTCATCAGGTCACTCATGATTGCAACCTTTCAACCCGCCCGTCCACGATGGAGCGGCGACGCAACGCGCCCAGCGCCCACGCCCGGTCGGAGAAGGGCCGCTTCACACCCATGGCCTCCTGAAAATCCTCATGCCCCTTGCCTGCAATCAGAATCACATCACGGCCCGATGCGTGAAACAAGGCGTGATCAATGGCCGCACCTCTGTCCGGTTCGACGCGCGCATCGCCTTGACGCCGCAGCCCTCGCTGGATTTCCCGGATGACGGCGTCGGGACTCTCAGACCGCGGGTTGTCGCTTGTCAGAACGAGACAATCAGCGCCCGCCTCCGCCACTGCGCCCATCAGGGGACGCTTTCCAGAATCCCGGTCACCGCCGCAACCAAAGACGCACCAGAGCTGCCCTTGGCGTTCATCCGCAAGGGGACGCAATGCCTCAAGCGCCTTCTCAAGTGCGTCCGGAGTATGTGCGAAGTCCACCGCAATGAGGGGCTGACCCGGCTGCGCGATGCACTCCATCCGGCCGGGCGCGGGGATAAGTGCGCCACAAGCCCGAACTGCATCGGCCAACGGAACATTCAGCGCGCGCATGGCGCCAATGACGCCCATCAGATTCGAGACGTTGAATTGTCCGATCAGGTGGGTTTGCAGAAGATGGGACTCGGAATTTTCTGTCACCCTGAATTGCAGGCCCAGTGCGTTGTAACCCACTTCGGTGGCTTGCAGGCGCGCAGCGCCCTTGCAGGAAAACGTCCAAAGCTGCACCGCGCTCCCCGTCAAGGTACTCGCCAGGACCGTCCCCTTGGGGTCGTCCAGGTTGACAACCGCTGCCAACAAGCCAGGCCAGCCAAACAGTTCAAGCTTGGCCTGCCAATAGGACTCCATGGAGCCGTGATAGTCCAGGTGGTCCTGAGTGAAGTTGGTGAATATGGCCACCTTGATACGGGTGCCATCCAGTCGCTGCTCGACAATGCCGATGGATGAGGCTTCAATGGCACAAGCCTGCAGGCCATTTTCCAGGAAACGACGGAAGTGCTGCTGCAACAAGACGGGGTCCGGGGTTGTCATTCCGGTCGACTCCACCTCGGGGGGGCGCCCTATCCCCAGCGTGCCCACCACCCCACACGGGATGGTGTTCGGTGATTCCAGTGCCGACAACGCCTGTGCCAGCCACCAGGCGGTGGATGTCTTGCCATTGGTGCCCGTCACGGCGATCACATCCAAATGGTGTGATGGTTGTTCGTAATAGGCGGACGCAAGCGGACCTGCCCCCGATTTCAGGGATAAATAGCTGGCAATGGCCCCGTCATCAAACCCGAAGTTCTCGACGCCTGCCTGCTCTACAAGGCAGGCACTTGCTCCTTGCTCCAAGGCAGCACGAACGAAATGCCGGCCGTCGGTGGCAGCGCCTGGCCAGGCGATGAAGCCATCCCCCGACCGAACCCTGCGACTGTCGGTATGCAGCACTCCGCTGACGCGGCTGTGCAGCCAGCCCGCCGCTTCCTGAGGCGTGTGCAGCTGGCGCATCAGAAGGATTCCTCCGCCGCCTGAACGACGATCTGGGGCTTGACAGCCATGTCTGGTTGCACCGCCATCATGCGCAGGGTCTGTTGCACCACTTGGCTGAATACCGGGGCGGCAACAGCGCCACCGTAGTATTGGCCGGCGCTGGGTTCGTCGATCATGACTGCCACGATGATGCGCGGGCTATCAATCGGCGCCATGCCGGTAAACCAGGAACGGTATTTGTTACTGGCATAGCCTTTTCCGACCTGCTTGTGCGCGGTGCCCGACTTGCCACCAACGGAATAGCCCACTGTCTGCGCCTTTTGACCCGTGCCTCCAGGCCCGGCCGCCATCTGAAGCATCTTTCGCACTGCCGCGGCGTTCTGGGCAGAAAACACCCTCACCCCAACCACAGGCTCGCTGCTTTTGAGCATCGTCACCGGTATGATTTGTCCATCGTGCGCGAACGCGGTATAGGAGTGCGCCATCTGAAACAAAGACGCCGACAGCCCGTAGCCATAAGCCATGGTCGCCTGCTCGACAGGTCGCCAGTTTTTCCACGGGCGTAGACGGCCTGTGACGACGCCGGGAAACTGAAGCTGCGGCTTCTGGCCATAGCCCAACGCTGTGTAGGTATCCCACATCTCGTGGGGGCTCATCTTCTGCGCGATCTTGAGCGCTCCCACGTTGCTCGATTTCTGGATAACACCTTCGACCGTCAAAGCGCCGTAGTTGTGGGTATCGCTGATAGTGAAGCCGCCGATGTTGAACCGCCCGGGGCCAGTTTCAATCACGGTCTGCGGTGTGATACGCCCTGCCTCAAGGGCCATGGCCACCGTGATGGGCTTCATTGTCGAACCGGGCTCGAACATGTCCGTCAGCGCACGGTTTCGCAGCTGCTCGCCGGTAAGATTTTGCCGCTTCTCGGGCAGGTAGCTCGGGTAATTGGCCAGCGCCAGAACCTCGCCAGTGATCGAATCCAGAACGACCACGCTACCCGCTTTGGCCTTGTTTTCCAACACCGCGTCGCGAAGCTTCTGGTAGGCGAAGAACTGAACTTTGCTGTCGATGCTGAGTTGCAGATCACGACCATCCACCGGGGGTACCTGCTCGCCCACGTCTTCCACAACGCGGCCGAGCCGGTCCTTGATCACACGCCTCGATCCTGCTCGCCCTGCCAGAGCCTTGTCGAAGGTCAGCTCAACGCCCTCCTGCCCAAGGTTCTCCACATTGGTAAAGCCGACGACATGCGACGCCGCCTCCCCTTCCGGATACTTGCGCCGATACTCTCTTCTCTGATAGACGCCCCTGATGCCCAGCGCCTCGATCTGCTGAGCCACTGGCTCGTCCACCTGGCGCTTGAGCCAGACGAAGTTCTTGTCCTCATCTTCAATTTTCTTGTTGAGCTCGGACAAAGGCATGCCTAGCAAACGCGCGAGCTGCTGTAGCTTGCCTTTGTCGCGATCCACGTCCTCTGGGATCGCCCAGATGCTCTGTGCCACGACGCTTGAGGCGAGGATCAACCCATTTCTGTCCAGGATGCGACCACGATTGGCCGGCAGCTCCAGCGTACGGGCAAAGCGAACTTCGCCCTGACGCTGGAAAAATGCATTGCCGAACACCTGGACGTAGGCCGCACGCCCCGCCAGCGCCAGGAAGGCCAGGGCAATGGCGGCAACGATGAACTTGCTGCGCCAGACCGGAGTCTTGCTCGCCAGCAGCGGGCTGGATGTGTACAGCACGCTCTTGCTCATCGCGCAGCCCCGTTGGCCGCAGGCGCCGAAAGTGTGACGTAGTGGGTAATCGCCGGTGTCGTGGTGCGCATGTGGAGCTGGTCACGCGCCAGCTTCTCCACGCGCAACGGTGTCGCCTGCGCGCGTTTTTCGACCTGCAACCTTTCGTTGTCGGTCAGCAGCTTGCGGGCCTCCGCATTTGCCCGGTCGAGTTCAACGAACAGCTGCCGCGATTCGAACTGCAGACGTACCAGGTACAGGGCGCTGGTCACCACAGCGACAAGCAGGACCAGATTGAGCCTGATCATGAAGGCAACCTTTCGGCGACGCGCATGATCGCGCTGCGCGCCCTTGGATTGACTGCCACCTCGTGCTGGCCAGGCCTGATCCGGCCGAGCGCCCTGAGGGCCATGACCCTGGGTGGCGCGAAAGGTGCCCGGCGATCGAACTCATCGCGGGAGTTCTTGGCGATGAATTGCTTCACGATGCGGTCCTCGAGCGAATGAAAGCTGATGACGACCAACCGCCCTCCTGATCGCAAGACGGCAAGGCTGCCCTCTAGCGCCTGTTGCAACTCTTCAAGCTCGGCGTTGATGAAAATCCGAAGAGCCTGAAATGTGCGCGTTGCAGGGTTCTGGCCCGGCTCGCGGGTTTTGACCGCACCAGCCACGAGCTCGGCCAATTCGGTGGTGGTTGAAACTGGGCCCCGTTCCTGTCTGCGAGCAACAATCGCCTTTGCAACTGGAAGAGCAAACCGTTCTTCGCCATATTCACGTATCACCTCCGCAATTTCCTGGACTTCGGCTGTTGCCAGCCATTCAGCGACGCTTTCTCCACGCGTGGTATCCATGCGCATGTCCAGCGGGCCATCGAAACGAAAAGAAAAACCCCTTTCGGGGCTGTCGATCTGGGGGGAACTCACGCCCAGATCCATCAAGACGCCTGCGCAGCTTGCCGCTGGCAATTCCCCGAGATGGCGGAACCCTTCATGCCGCATGGAGAACCTGGGATCGGCAATCTCTCCGGCCGCTGTCACGGCATCGGGGTCCTTGTCGAACGCCACCAGATGGCCCAAGTAAGACAACCGTGAGAGGATCAGTCGCGAGTGCCCACCCCGCCCAAACGTTGCATCGACGTAGGTTGCATCCGTGTCGGTGACAAGGGCTTCGACGGCTTCGCCCAACAAGACCGTGGTGTGTTGCCCTGGAATTTGCACCGCCGGCCTTCAGAAAGAAAATTCCTTGAACACGTCGGGCATTTCACCCTGCATCGCACGTGCTTCCTGATCGTCGTACGTCGCCTTGTCCCATAGTTCGAAATGACTGCCCATGCCCAGCAGCATGGTGTCCCGTGCAATCCCCGCCGCTGTGCGCAACTCAGGTGAAATCAGCACCCGGCCGGTTGAATCCAGTTCGACATCCATGGCATTGCCGAGAAAGATGCGTTTCCACCATTGCGCAGACATTGGCAGCGCGGCAATTCGTTCGCGAAATTTCTCCCACTCCGGCCGCGGGAAGAGCATCAGGCAACCATGAGGGTGCCTCGTGACCGTCATGCATCCTGACGCAGTCGCAATCAGGACGTCACGATGCCGCGTCGGCACTGAAAGCCGCCCTTTTGCATCCAGACTCAGCGATGACGCCCCTTGAAACACCGTTGGTACCCTTTTGTGATCGGCAATCGCACAGTGAGGGCACTTTTCCCCACTTAATTGCACATTTTTGCACTGTAGCAGGAAACGGCTTTGTCGCAAGCAAGCTTGCAATAAATTTTTTCAATGAAATCAAGGACTTAGAGGGATTTTTGCAAGTCCGATTGACTCGAAAATCCTTCTAAATTAAGCACTTAGAACGAGCAGTGAATGTGAAACTTGAATATTCGCGCCAACGAACGCGGCCCAAATCACAAGATGAAGCGCGATAAATCCTCATCGTGACTCAGTGCCTCCAGGCGCGTGTCGACATAAGCGGCATCGATCAGCACTGTCTGCCCCTCGATGCGCGCCGCGTCGAAACTCACGTCGTCCAAAAGGCGCTCCATCACCGTCGAAAGGCGGCGTGCACCGATGTTTTCGGTGCGCTCGTTCACTTCGAACGCGATGGAGGCCAGGCGGGTAACGCCATCATCGCGAAAATCAAGCGTCACCCCTTCCGTTGCCAGCAGGGCCTGGTACTGCCTCACCAATGAGGCATGCGTTTTCATGAGGATGGCCTCAAAGTCCTGAACGGACAACGACTGGAGTTCTACACGGATCGGGAAGCGGCCCTGCAGCTCGGGAATCAGATCGCTGGGTTTGCTGAGGTGAAAAGCGCCCGACGCGATGAACAGGATATGGTCGGTCCGGATCATCCCGTATTTGGTCGTCACCGTCGTGCCCTCCACCAGCGGCAGAAGGTCCCGCTGCACGCCCTGACGCGATACTTCCGCGCTCCCGGATTCGCTACGGGAGGTGACCTTGTCGATTTCATCGATGAACACGATGCCGTTCTGCTCGGCATTGTGAACGGCGCGCGCCCTGATTTCGTCTTCATTGACAAGCTTTCCGGCTTCTTCCTCCGCCAGAAGTTTCAGTGCCTCGGAAATCTTCAGCCGGCGCTTGCTGCGCTTGCCCTGTCCGGCATGGCTGAACAGCCCACGCAACTGCTCGGCCATTTCCTCCATCCCCGAGGGACCCATGATTTCAAGCGACGGTCGTGCTTCCGCCACATCGATCTCGATTTCCTTGTCATCCAGTTGCCCCTCTCGCAATTTCTTGCGAAACGTCTGCCGCGCACTTCCATCAGACGATACGCCCGCACCAACGACTGCGCCGGACTCAGCGTTGTGGGTAGAACGCGCCGGGGGAATCAGAATGTCCAGCACCCTATCCTCGGCGGCGTCCTCGGCGCGCAGACGCATTTTTCGCATTTCCACCTCCCGGGTCTGCTTCACGGCGATTTCCGCGAGGTCCCGAATGATGGAGTCCACGTCCTTGCCCACATAGCCCACTTCCGTGAACTTGGTCGCCTCGACCTTGATGAAGGGCGCATCCGCCAGGCGGGCGAGACGCCGGGCGATTTCGGTCTTGCCAACGCCCGTTGGCCCGATCATGAGGATGTTCTTGGGCGTGATCTCGCCGCGCAGCTTCTCATCAACCTGCTGGCGTCGCCAGCGATTGCGCAGCGCAATGGCCACGGCACGCTTGGCCTGGGACTGGCCGACGATATGCCGGTCAAGCTCGGAAACAATTTCCTGAGGAGTCATGGATGACATGTTGGTGCCGGTTTCAGTCCAGCGTCTCGATGGTGTGGTGCATGTTGGTGTAGATGCACAGTTCCCCGGCGATCTCGAGCGACCTCTTCACGATGTCGCGCGCAGGCATTTCGGTGTGATCCAGCAAAGCTCTTGCCGCGGCCTGGGCATAAGCCCCCCCCGAGCCGATTGACACGATGCCATGTTCGGGCTCCAGCACGTCACCATTGCCAGTGATGATCAGCGAAGCCTCGCGGTCCGCCACGGCCAGCATGGCTTCAAGACGACGAAGCACGCGGTCCGTGCGCCAGTCCTTGGTCAATTCGATGGCAGCACGCACCAGATGTCCCTGATGCTTGTCGAGCTTGGCCTCAAATCGCTCAAAAAGCGTAAAGGCATCTGCCGTTGCACCGGCAAAACCCGCCAACACCTTGCCATGATGCAGTTTGCGAACCTTGCGAGCTGACCCCTTGACCACGATAGTGCCCAAAGTAACCTGCCCGTCGCCACCAATGGCAACCTGAATACCCTGTGGCGTCATTCGACGCACGCTGATGATGGTCGTGCCGTGAAAGTGTTCCATAAGCTAGAGTTTGGGTTGTCCTGACCCGTTTCAAGGCGTCGGACCTGGGTCCCGCCCGGCTGCCAACGTCAGTCCGATCGGACGACAATCCGGGCCGATTCACTGATGCCGATGACGTTGAAGAACCCGGCAATGAGTCGATGAACGCCCGTAAACTGCACCTGCCGCCCGTGCGTCTGCAGCGATGAAACCCAATTCAGCAAAGTCCCGGCTGCCGAAAAATCCACGCGCACCAGTTTCGTGCAGGAAATGGACAGGAAGTCAGCCCCTGCGAACCGGGCCTCCAGCCGCTCGATGGTTGCTGAAACATCTCCAATGATCGAACCTGAAAGCTCCACCGTCGGCGGAGGCGGCAACACCGATTCCGTGGTCGTGGCCCGAAAATCCGTCGTTTCAGCATCTCTGCGCCCCGACCCCAGATCCACCAGAGAACTGATAATCGTCGTCTGTTCAGAGACGTCATCACCACGGGAATTCAGCGCCCTGACCATGCAACGAGGCGTCGCCCAGGAAGGCGGTGAAACCTCGTAGGTCACACAGTAGTTCAAGGCCGTCATCTCGAATTCATCCATGCTGTTCAAGACACGCAGAAGGGCCATGCGAGCATGCCACCACTCGGCAGAGATCGACCTGTCACCCGACGGCGCCCCAGCCGCCAGGACCTGTTCCAGGTGATCTATTGCCGTCAGTCCCAGTTCGACAGGGCGCTCCGCCCAGTCGGAAAAAAGACGGCCAAGCACGGGCAGGGCTTCCGGTTCAATCACCGAAAGTCGCGTCCAGTCCAACCGCCAGGGCGGAGGCGTCCGGGCGATGACATCGCGCAGAACGCCGGCCGATTTGATCCCGAACACCGGTGGGCAAGACCAATGCGCTGTTTGCGCTGTAGCCGATGCGGGTTGCACGCCGGCCAGGCGGCTCACCATCTCCGGCATGGAGAACCATTGAGGCGCAGATCGCTGGAACTGGTTGGCAAAATCTATCGCGGCCACGTCAAACCGGTCCTGCTGCCCGGTTGCCCGGTACAGATCGAAAAGGGTGAGCCAGGTTTCGAGAGAACTGGCCGGGTCGGCACTGTTGCCCAGCGCATCGAGGAGGCCGGCTTCAGCGCCCTGATCATCTCCATTTGCAAACCGGATCGCGGCCCCCTCCAGTTCCGGATCTTGCGCAACACTTCTCACCACGACCGCCGAGGCACCGGACGCCGGGAAGTTTCCTCCCGAATACTCAAATCGTGGCCCCGCCGCGCGCGCGCCGCCGAATTTCGACGGCGTGGGGGCCCCAGCATCCTGATCCCTCGCACTGTCCACGCCCTGGCCATCGGCCACCGCCGGTGCAAATGCACCTGAACCACTTTCCGGACCGGGAGCCCCGGATGCGGCCACCGGACTCATTTGCGGTATTTCGGGATCCACTTGAGTCGCAGCTGCACCTTGTGCGGGAACCGATGGAGGAAAACCGCTGCTGTTCGCGGATGAGTCCCGATGCTTGGTCTTCCACCATTGCATCGACATCTGCGCTTCGATCTCGTCGATCTTCTTCAGTGTCTGGGCGCGCTCATCCGGCTTGGAGGGCATGCTGCTTTGAAAAAAGGACGGCCGTGGCGTCGAAGACTGGGTCCCGGCCAGTTCGCGCCGACGTAACTTGCGCAGCATTTCGAACTCCCGCTTGCGAACAAAATCGTTGCGCTTCTTGCGCTCGATCAGCTCCTTGAGCATCTGCTTGCTGTTGCCGCTTTCGTGTTGCGACTCAGCCAAGTCGAGATCTGCCCAGTTCGTCGCGGGATTGCGGACGAACTTGACGACTTTGGAGAGCAATCCACCGTTATCGTCTTTGGCCATGGCGTTAGTTCTTCAGGCAGTACAGAGAGTTCAAGGCGAAGGCCTCAGTCCCCAAACATCTTCTGCTTGAGCTCGCGGCGTTGCTGCGCTTCCAATGAAAGCGTCGCAGTCGGCCGCGCCAGCAGGCGCCCCACGCCGATCGCTTCGCCGGTTTCGTCGCAATAGCCGTAGTCACCTGCGTCAATGCGAATGATCGACTGCTCGATCTTCTTCAGAAGCTTCCGCTCCCGATCCCGGGTGCGCAATTCAAGGGCGTGCTCCTCTTCTATGGTCGCACGATCGGCAGGGTCAGGAACCACGACGGTATCGGCGCGGAGATGTTCGGTGGTTTCGCCAGCGTTGCTGAGGATATCTTTCTTGAGTTGCGCCAGCTTCAGGCGGAAAAATGCCAACTGCTTGTCATTCATGTACTCCTCATCAGGCATGGCAAGGACTTCGGCGTCGCTCAGCTGGTCCGCCGACTTGTTTTTCCAGTTGTTTGCAAGCTTGGGGTCTTTCTTGACCGGTACATAGGCGGGAGGAATCAGGACAGGACTGGACATTGTGTTGGTATAGCTGGCTTTGGCAGCGGTCGATGCCACCGATTGAGCCATCGAAGGCACGGTAATCTGGGACAGCCTGGAAGGTCGGCCCGCCTTGGCCGGCGGCGAAACCGGCAAGGGCAGCTTCGTCACAATCGGCGCAGGGACGGGAGCCGTCACTTGGGGCTCAGGGATGGGGGGCAGTGGCTTGACGACTGTTTTGACGGCTTTCACTGGCTTCACGGCCGTTGGGGCTGCAGTCACCTTCGAAGGTTTCTTGGCCACCACGGCCTTGCCAGCCGGAGCGGCTTTCACACTTTCCGACGCTGGCTTGGCGACCTTGGTCACAGGCTTGACAATTTTGGCAACGTTCTTGGCGAGCGGCTTGACCGCCTTGGCTGCCGGTTTGGCAACCTTGAGCACCGGTTTGCCCGCAGCCTTCCCACGCGCAGGCTTTGCCGCAGCAACTTTGGCCACGGGCTTCACAATCACCGGTTTGGTCGCTTTTTTAGCGACCGGGGCCGGTTTTCCGGTGGCCGCTTTCGAAGCGGCTTTCAGCACCGGCTTCGCCGCCTTGCGCGAAGATTCAATGGGCGCCTTGGCTTTGGATTTCGGCTTGGCCGGCACTTTGGCATGTGCCTTGGGCTTGGCGATCTGGGCTTTCAATTCCTGTCTCCTCGATGAGCTGGTAGACGCTTTGTTCGAAAACGTACCAGCAGCCTGACTCTGATCCGTCAAAACCCGGATTTCTATCTGGCGGTTTATACCCTTGTTATGGACCTTCGAGGGCTTGTCGTCCGGGTCAGACGGCGAGTCTGGTCCGGGGCGCGATTGTATCGGCTTGCCGAAAGCCATTCCCATCAGTTGCAGAATCGAGACAAACATGGAGCCTTCCGCTTCAAATCAGATGATCAGCCTCAAACCAGACTCTGTTCGAGCCCCTGCAAAAGGATGTCCTTGGGCAGATCAATGCCGATGAACACCATCTTGCTGGTTTTTGTCTCGCCGTCAGCCCATTTCGGACCCAGATCGCTGCCCATGAGCTGATGCACCCCCTGGAAGATCACTTTCCGGTCGGTACCGTTCATGTTCAGGACGCCTTTGTAGCGCAGCATGCGCGGCCCATAGATATTCACGATCGCGCCGAGGAAATCCTCAAGCTTTGCCGGATCAAAGGCCCGATCGCTGCGGAACACAAAGCTCTTCACATCATCATCGTGGTGGTGATGGTGGCCAGCACCCGATGCCGGGTCATGGGCGTGAGACGGATGATCACAGTGCGCATCGTGCGCAGGGTCGTGATGACTGTGATCGCGCTCCTCGTCCTTCAGGAAGTCCGGGTCGATGTCGAGCTTGGCGTTCAGGTTGAAGCCGCGCAGGTCGAACACCTCTGACAGGGCCACCTCGCCGAAGTGCACCACTTTCTGCGGTGCGCGCGGATTCATGTGTCGCAGTCGGTGCATCAGCGCTTCCAGCTCGTCTTTCGAAACCAGATCGGCCTTGCTGATGAAAATCTGGTCGGCGAAGCCCACCTGGCGTCGCGCTTCCTGGCGGTCGTTCAACTGCTGCGCTGCGTGCTTGGCATCCACCAGCGTCAGGATGGAGTCCAGCAGGAAGCTCTCGGCAATCTCGTCGTCCATGAAGAAAGTCTGAGCGACCGGGCCGGGGTCGGCCAGGCCGGTGGTTTCGATCACAACGCGGTCAAAGTTCAGCTCGCCCTTGCGCTTTTTCTGGGCCAGGTCCTGCAAGGTGGCCCGCAGATCCTCGCGGATCGTGCAGCAGATGCAGCCATTGCTCATCTGGATGATCTGCTCGTTCGTGTCGGCGACCAGGATGTCGTTGTCAATGTTTTCCTCGCCAAACTCGTTCTCGATCACGGCGATCTTCTGGCCATGCGCCTCGGTGAGCACGCGCTTGAGCAAAGTCGTCTTGCCGGAACCCAGGAAGCCGGTGAGGATGGTGGCGGGAATGAGACTCATGGATGAAACCTGCGATTGCGGCCGGGTGACCGCGAAGTTGGGGGAGTGTAGCGGCCCTAGTGTGAGCCCTGCGCGTCGCCAGACCACTTTACAGGGCTTGTCAAGTCCTTGTAAAAGCTACTTATTCAGTAGCTAAGAATGTCCATCCGACGATGGGTAGATGCCATTTTCGTTCAAAAAAAAGCTCAAGCCGGCTTTTTGACCACGACCAGCCCCTTCAGATACTCGCCCTCGGGGAAATGAATGGTCATGGGGTGGTCGGGCGCGCCCTGCAGCCGCTCGCTGATGCAGCCCTCCACACCCGCGTCAATGCCGGCGGAAGCCACGATCTTGTGAAACAGGTCGGCGCTGATGCCGCCCGAGCACGAGTAGGTAAACAACTCACCGCCGGGCACCAGCAGCTTGAAGGCCAGCCGGTTGATGTCCTTGTAGGCGCGCGCGGCGCGCTCGGCGTGGGCCGCCGTGGGCGCGAACTTCGGGGGGTCCAGGATGATGGCATCAAAGGTCTGCCCGGCTTCGATGAAGGCGCGCATCGAGGCGTTCACGTCCGCGTCCATGAAGGTGGTGCGCGACGCGTCGAAACCGTTGAGTGCCACGTTGGCGCGCGCCCGCTCCAGCGCAGGACCGGACGAGTCGATGGAGGTCACATGCCCGGCCCCTCCAGCCAGCGCCGCCACGGTGAAGCCGCCGGTGTAGCAGTAACAATTGAGCACCCGCGGGAACCTGCGGTGGCGCGCGTGCTCGGCAAACCGCTGGCGACTGTCGCGCTGATCGAGGTAAAAGCCGGTCTTGTGGCCGGTGTCGATGTCCAGCGTCAGGCGCCAGTCGTGCTCGCGGATGGTGATCTCGGTCGGTGGCGCAGGCGCCCCGCCCGTTCGGATGCCGCGCAACCAGCCGGTGGCCTCAGGCAGGCCTTCGAGCGCCCGGACCTGGGCGTCCGACCGCTCGTACAACAGCGTGAGTCCAGTCGCCCGGAGCAAGGCGTCGGCAATCACGTCCTTCCAGCGTTCCACCCCGGCCGCCAGGAACTGCGCCACCAGCGTGTCGGCATACCGGTCGACGATCAGCCCGGGCAACCCGTCCGACTCACCGTGGATCAGGCGCAGCCCGTCGCTGCGGATGTCAAAGCAGGTCCGGGTCCGGATGGCGCGCTCGATCAGGGCGTTCAAGAATGCTGCGTCTATGCGCTGCGACTCGTCGAAACTCCAGGCCCGCGCGCGGATTTTCGAACTCGGGCTGAAGGACGCCCAGGCCAGGAATTGGCCGCCGCTGGACTCCACTTTCACGGTCTCGCCCGCATCGGCACCTCCGCGCGCGATGGCCGAGTCAAAAATCCAGGGATGGCGGCGCAGCAGGGAGCGCTCCTTGCCCTCCCGAAGTCGAATCGTTTTCATGCGGGCTATTGTCGGCGCTTCCAGCCACGCTACTGAATTGAGTCGATGCCGGACGCCTCAGGAACCCGAACCGCCGCCCCGGGTCCTGGCTCGCGGGTGTGCCGCGTCATAGGCACGGGCAAGATGCTGGAAATCCAGCCGCGTATAGACCTGCGTGCTGGTGATGCTGGCGTGTCCCAGGAGTTCCTGGACCGCACGGAGGTCGCTGCTGGACTGCAGCAGGTGGCTGGCAAACGAGTGGCGCAGCATGTGCGGGTGAACCGGTGTGGCAAGCCCGGCCAGCTGGCTGCGGCGCTTCAGGCGCTGCCAGATCGATTGCGCGCTGAGCCGTGTCCCCCGGCGGCCCTGAAAAAGCGCTGCCTGTTGCCCGGTGCTGGCGCCGGACGCGTCCCTACCTTGCGCTCCGCCCGCCCCGGACTGGCCACGCAGGGTCAGCCAGCGCTCCAGTGCCGCAAGCGCCGCACGCCCCACCGGCACGGTGCGCCGCTTGCCCCCCTTGCCCTGTACATGGACCTCCGCGGCCTGAAGGTCGATCCAGCCTCGGCCGCTCTTCTCGCCGGCAGCGCTGGCCGTCACATCCAGCCCCACAAGCTCACCCACGCGCAGCCCGCAACCGTACAGCAACTCGACCATGGCCGCGTCCCGCGCTTCCAGCCACGGATCCGCGTCTTCCTGATGGTGGCTGGCCAGTTGCACGGCATCTTCCACGCCCAGCGCCTTGGGCAGGAGTCGCGCCGCGCGTGGCGCACGAACGTCCTGAACGGGATTGCTGGAAACCAGTCCCTCGCGCCCCAGCCAGCTGTAGAAACCGCGCCAGCCCGACAGGATCAGCGCAATGCCGCGCCCGCTACGCCCGCCACTGTGCATCTGCGCCACCCAGCGGCGGATGTGGTGGTTCTGAACATCCGTCAGCCCAAGCTTGGCCTGCGCCGCCTGGGTCGAGAGCTTGACGAGATCCAGCTGGTACAGCTCGACGGTTCGCCGGGCCAGCCGTTTTTCCACGCGCACATGCTCGAGATAACGCTCGACCAGCGGCGACACCGGGGGAAAGATCCCGTCGCCGTCAGCCCTGATTGCAACTGGCTTCATGCGGTTCAGGCGTCGGCGATCCGGTACCCTTTTCTTCTAGCGCAGTCGGGACAACGCGGCGCTGCCCATTTCAGCCATGCGCTCAAGAAAATCCGTCCCCATTCCCGCATGAAAGCGCTGCGAATCAGGCGACGCCAGCACCATCATCCCGAAAGCCTGGGGTGCCGCGTCCAGGCGTAACGCAATCAGCGCCACGGAAGCAACCGCGGCCGGGTCCGGCAGCCAACCCACGGCCTCGAATCCCGCATTCGCACCACAGTACGGCGCCATCAGCGACGAAGCCAGGCTCTTGACGTCGCTGCTCACGCCCAGCGCGAATGGCTCACCGCAGAACGCATCGGCTACACCCCAAACCTTGATTGCGACCTGCGGCACCATGAACTCGGTCCGCAGGCCCTCGACCATGATGGCGGGGAGTTCCTGGGGAGCGGTTGCCAGGAACAGGCTGCGCGCCCAGCGTTGCAGGCGGTCGGCAATGATCATGTTCTCGTTGCCGTGCCGGATCATGTCCATGACCCGGTGTTCGAGCGTCTTGATCTTTTCGCGCAGCATTTCCGCCTGGCGCTCCTGCAGGCTCACGGCACGGTTGCCATGCGGACTGGTCAGCAAAACCGCGGAGAGCAGTTCTGCATGGCGCCCAAAGAAATCCGGTGTGTTCAGCAAAAAATCAGCAATGTCGTCTTCAGTGATGGGATTCATGGCAGGAGTGTTCATCGATGTGTTCATTTAAGTTCCGGGAGTTCAATTTCGCCTTCAAAAACCGTCGCGGCCGGCCCGGTCATGAGCACGGGCGCGGCGTTGTCACCTGTCGCACCAGCCCATTCAATGGTCAACTGCCCGCCGCGGGTGTCCACGTCCACACGCCGATCAAGCAGCCCCAGGCGGATACCTGCGACCACGGCCGCGCAGGCGCCGGTGCCACAGGCCAGCGTCTCGCCAGCGCCGCGCTCGAAGACCCGCAGGCGGATGCGCGAACGGCTCACGACCTGCATGAAGCCCGCGTTCACCCGCCGCGGGAAGGCCGGGTGGCGCTCGATGCGTGCGCCCTGGGTCAGCACCGGGGCCGTGTCCACATCGTCCACCACCTGCACCGCATGCGGGTTGCCCATGGAAAGGACCGCTACAGATACTGAAGCAGACTTTGACCTTTCGACGCTGGGATAAGCCTGATTCTCTTCAAATTCCAGCGGCCAGACCTGCCAGCCGCCGCGTGCCTGGGCAGTTTGGCCGGCCGGATCGAAGGGAATACGGGTCAGTTCGAACACCGGCGCGCCCATGTCGACCGTGACACGGCCGTCGGGGTTCTGGCGCAATTCGAGCACGCCACCCACCACCTTGACCTTGACGCTGTCCTTGGCGGTCAGGCCTTTTTCGCGCACGTAACGCACGAAGCAACGTGCACCATTGCCGCAGTGCTCAACCTCGCCGCCGTCGGCGTTGTGAATCACGTATTCGAAGTCCAGCCCCTGCCCGGCCAGCCCATCGGGTGCAGGTCGCACGCTCAGAATCTGGTCGGCACCCACGCCGAAGTGCCGGTCGGCCAGAAAACGGTATTGCGCCGTCGAGAGGTTCAGAGGACCGCCTGTTTCATCAAGCACGACGAAGTCGTTGCCAGCGCCCTGCATTTTGGTGAACCGAATCTTCATGAAAGAATTATCCTCTGATCCCCGTCTTTTCAGACAGCGACATTCGTGCCGGCACGCATGATCCCCGCCATGCTGCGGTTTGCATGCGGGTTCTTCTGGTGTCCTGCGGATTGTCTGGCGGTCTTCCGGCCCGACAAGGCGGAAAACACGTAGGAACGCCGGCCCAAGGAGGGCCGGCATGAGACGCTGGCTGCGGTCCGCACACCGGTTCACGAATGCTGCCGATAATGGCGATCATGGTCAGACCTACCCAACTCCTCCATCCGCAGCGCGAACCCGCGCCCGTTCGACCCGCGGCCACCGTGCTGTTGCTGCGCGACACGCCCCAGGGCATCGAAGTGCTCATGACGCGGCGCTCCATGACGGCCAGCTTCGCGCCCGGGGCCTACGTCTTCCCGGGCGGGGGCGTGGACGCCGCGGACGCCGCGGCACACTCACAAGCCACGCGACGCGCCACACAAAGTGATTTGCACCTCACGCAGGCGATCGCGGCGATCCGGGAGAGCTTTGAAGAACTGGGCATCCTGCTCGCGCGGCGCCCCGATGGCTCCATGGCCGATGCCAATGACCTGGCCGCGCTGGACCGCAAAGCCCCCTTCGCGGCCCAGTGCGCCGCGCGCGGACTGACGCTGGCGGCCAGCGAAGTCTTCGTGCTGGCCCACTGGATCACCGACCGCGACCTGCCGCGACGCTTCGATGTCCCATTCCTGGTCGCCCACATGCCCGAGGGCCAGATGCCGGTGGCGGATGAAACCGAACAGTTCGAGCCGGTCTGGGTGCGCCCGGCCAATGCGCTGGAGCGCCATCGGGTGGGGCAGTTCTTCATGATTTTCCCGACCATCCGCACGCTGGAGCGCTTGCAAGCGTTTGCCACCGTCGAGGCCGTTCTGCTGGCCTGCGCCGCCAACGAGCAGCCGCTGTGGACCAGTTGCCCGCGCGCCGGCCTGCTCGCGGGCAAGGAGGCACGGTACATGGAGCACGAGACGCCCTATGGCGAGCTGGAACTGGTGAGCCCTGACGGGCAGATCGTGCACACCCTGGACTGGCAATGCGAACAACCGGTGCCCCTGCTCAGGAACGTGATGCGCCTGACGGCGCCCAATCCCGGCGTGATGACCGGCCCCGGAACCAACAGTTACCTGGTGGGCGACCCCCACACCGGCTACATCGCCATCGACCCCGGCCCGGCGGACGCCGAACACATCGACCGCCTGTGGCGCGCGGCAGGCGGGCAGATCCACCTGATCGTCTGCACCCACTCACACCCGGATCATTCGCCAGGCGCCAGGCCGCTACAGGCGCTGTGTGAACCGCGGCCGCCGATTGTCGGCCTGCCCTCCGCCCCCACGGCCCGCAAGGCCAGCGAATTCACGCCTGATCGAACGCTGAATGATCAGGAGCTCCTTGCGCTGCAAGGATCCGGACCGGAAGGCGCAGGCGCCCACACCCTGAAGGTCATCCACACGCCAGGTCATGCCGCCAACCACCTTTGCCTGGTCCTGCTCGAAGACGGGCTGCTTTTCAGCGGCGACCACATTCTCAATGGCAGCACGACCGTGATTGACCCGCCCGACGGAGACATGACCGCCTATCTCGACTCGCTCGACACGCTCAGTGCGGCGTGTGGCGAGCACGACATCGGTTACATCCTGCCCGCGCACGGCTACGCCATCGGCGAAGCCGAGCAGGCGATTGCCCGGCTCAAGGCGCACCGCCTGAAGCGGGAGGCCAGGATCATTGCCGCCCTGCAGGCCGACCCAGAAGGCACGATGGACGACTGGGTCCGCGTCGCGTATGACGACGTGCCGCCCCGCATGTGGCCAGTCGCCGCCCGTTCGCTGCTGGCCCACGTGGAACGCCTGCGCGCGCTGGAACCCGGAAACAACCCGCAATGACCCAGCGGCAAACCGCCCAGCCAGAAGTTTCGCAAGGCATTCGACTCTCCAAGTGCGTCGCCGAACTGAAGGCCTGCTCCCGACGCGAGGCCGAGCAATACATTGAAGGAGGGTGGGTGCGCGTGGCGGGCCGCGTGGTGGAGGAGCCTCAGTTTCGCGTGCGGGGCGAGCCCATCGAGATCGATCCTCACGCCAGCCTGATGGCGCCTGCGGCAGTCACAATCCTGCTGCACAAGCCCCCGGGCTACGATGCGGGCACCGGGGAACCCGTCGACATAAAAGGGGTGGGCAAGGGCTTGCGTCAGGCGCTGAGCCTGGTGACCGCCGAGTCCCGCGCCAGCGATGACCGCAGTGGCATTGCCTTGCTCAAGAAACACACCCTCCATCAAGCGCTGTGTGGGCCCCTTGAAAGCCGCGCCAGCGGGCTGGTGGTGTTCACCCAGGACTGGCGCATCGAGCGCAAGCTGAGCGAAGACGCAGGTGTCATCGAGCAGGAATTTACAGTTGAAATCAAGGGCGAAGTTCCGCCGGACGCCTTCGATCGCCTGAACCGTGGGCTGCAGGCCGACGGTCGGCCGCTGCCGCCGGTCAAGGTCAGCATCACCAGCGCGGGCGAAGCTTCCACTCGCTTGCGCTTTGCCATCAAGGGCGTCCATCCGGGCCTGATCGCCTATTTGTGCGATCGCGTCGGCCTCGAGATCGTCAGCATGAAGCGCATCCGGATTGGCCGCATGCCGCTGTCCACCTTGCCAGCGGGACAGTGGCGATTCCTGATGCCTTACGAGCGGTTCTGAGCTCAGGCGCTGAACAACTGGCCGCGCGCCGCATGGGTAATTGCCGCGACGCAGGGGTGCGTGATGCGCCGCTCCACGGAGACGGCAAAAAATTCCTCGATCAATTCGCTGCTGCGCCCGATCACCTCGACACCGAACTGGGCCACGGTCTCGTTCTCAAGCACACTGGGTGACATGAAGACGCCGCGCCCCTCTCTGCCAAAGGCCGTCATCAAGGCGCCGTCGTCAAACTCGGCAACCACGCGCGGGTGAATCTGGTGACGTGCCAGCCAGCCCTCCAGCTGCTGGCGCACCGACGACGCCGCACCCTGGATCAGCATGGGTGCGCCGTCCAGGCATTGAGGAAACCCGCCCACCAGCTTTGCCCTGAGTGCCGGCGTGGCGAAAAAACTCATCGACGTGGTGCCCAGGGGATGGTTGAAAGCCTTCACGCTCACGCGCTTTGAGAGCGGCTCATCCGCAATCACCAGGTCCAGACGGTGCAGCGCCAGCTGGGCCAGCAGATCCGGAAACTTGCCCTCGCTGCCGATCAGGCGAACCGGCTCATTGATCGACAGCGCGGGCTCCAGCAAGCGATAGGCCACGGACTTTGCGACCGAATCCGCCACGCCCACCCGGAACTCCAGCACCCTCTTGCCGCCGCGTGCCTGTCGCAACGCAGTCTCAAGCTCGGCGCCCAGGGCAAATATTTCGTCCGCATAGCCCAGCGCGACCCGCCCATCCTCGGTCAGCTCGACCTGGCGGCCACTCTTGCGAAACAGTTTTCGCCCCAGCCACTCCTCCAGCAGCTTGATCTGGCCGGAGAGGGTTTGCGGCGTGGTGTGCAGTTGTTCACCGGCCCGCATGATGCCGCCCGCCTTGGCGGCGACCCAGAAATAGTAAAGGTGCTTGAAATTCATGGCTGCACTCCGGAAACAGCCCTTATTATTCATTTTTTACGAACTGTATTTGTATAAAAAACGATTTTTCACGAAGTGAATTGCTCCATATACTTTGTCTTGTCACAGCCTTCGTGACCCTCCAAGGAGTTGTTGCCATGCGTTTAAGCACCAAAGGTCGTTTTGCCGTCACGGCCATGATCGATGTGGGACTGCGCGAAAACGCAGGCCCGGTTTCACTGGCCGACATTGCAGCGCGCCACCAGATCTCGCTCTCGTACCTGGAGCAGCTGTTCAGCAAGCTGCGCCAGCGTGGCCTCGTCGAGAGCACGCGCGGGCCGGGCGGCGGGTATGCGCTGGCACGGGGCGCTGAAGCGATCACGGTGGCCGACATCATCGGCGCGGTGGAGGGCGATCTGCGTGATGGTGAAGCGGAGGGCAACGGCATCACCGACGGCGCCGCGGCCATGACGGCTGAACTCTGGGCAACGCTGAACGCCAGGATGATCGCGCACCTGCAATCCATCACCCTGCACTCGCTGGTCAGCGAGCAACGTTCGCGTGGCGTGCAGATCGAGCAAAAGACCGTGCGCCGCGGCGTCTACAAGCAGCCCCCGTCTGAGCCGGTGCGCCCGAGCACGCCCAATTCGGTGTTTGCCCTCGGCGGATTTCTGTTGTCCGGCCGCTGAACGGCGCCGCGCCCGGGGGGCAGTGCCTGGACAAAAAAGTGTGAAGCCCGCCGATAAGCCGGATTCTGTGCACCGCGGTTACCCGCGATGTGACCGCCATTACTCTGGGCCGCCAGTCGCCTGACGGCTCGATGCTACCTACCCGCACACTCCGGGGGCCCCGTCAACGTGTGCCTACTTGGTATTGCTGCGCGTAGAGATTGCCCGTTTCACCCGAACTGAATCGGCTCGTCTCTGTTGCTCTGATCCTCACCTCACGGTGGACAGCCGTTAGCTGCTACGCTGCCCTTCGCAGTCCGGACATTCCTCCAGTGCCTGGTTTCCCAGATTGCACCAGCGGCGGTCTGGCAGACTTCACGATGGGGATTATCACCGCGATACCGTATGCTTTGCGGACGTCCCTGAACCGTGCCTTCAGCGGAGATGCCCGCATGTCCACCCTGCCCGCCACCATCGACACCCTCATCATCGGCGCCGGCGCCGCCGGCCTGGCCGCAGCCTGGCACTTGCAGAGCGCAGGGCGGGCGGTGCTGCTGGAGGCCGCCGACCGGGTCGGTGGCCGCGCCTGGACCGACCAGACGACGTTTTCAGCCCCGATCGACCGCGGCTGTGCCTGGCTGCACCAGGCCGACCACAACCCCTTCACCCCGCTGGCGCGCTCCATGGGCCTTTCGTTCATGGCGCATGACCACGCTCCCTGGCACCTGTATGCGCAGGGCCGGCGCCTGCCCCCGGACGACGAAGCGCTCGCGCTGGCGGCGGTGGAGCAGCTGGAGCAGCGCATCGACGCCCACCAGGGGCCGGACGCAGCGCTCTCCACCCTGAGCGACCTCGGCCATTGGAGTGAACGCTGGGCCAGCGAGGCCCTGGGCCCGCTCGACGCCGGGGCGGAAAGCAGCCAGCTTTCCATCCATGGCCTGCAACTGCACGGCCTGACCCGGCCCAACTGGCTGGCGCGCGATTGCATCGTCACCGTCTCCACCGGCGTGCTGCGCGCCGAAGGCATTCGGTTCCTGCCCGGCCTGCCGCTGGACACGCTGCGCGCACTCGACGCGTTGCCCATGGGCCATTTCGCCAAGATCATCCTGGAGTTCGACGGCCCCGTTGCCGGCCTGCCCCCCTCGGGCTGGGTGATGGAGGCAATGCCGGCTGTGGGGCAGACGCTGCATTTCCTGTGCCACCCCTTCGGCTCGAATCTGGTGGTCGGCCTGGTCGGCGGCGCCTATGGCGAAGCGCTCGCGGCGCTGCCCGAAGCGCTGGCCGTGCAGGAGGGCTTGGCCCGGCTGGTGCAGTGTGTCGGCCCGCTGCAAGCGCGCCGCCTGGTGCGCGGCGCGTTCACCAACTGGGCGGCAGACCCCTTGCACCGGGGCGGCTATGCCTACTTGAAGCCCGGTGGCGGCCAGGCGCGACAATGGCTGGGCATGCCGGTTCAAGAGCGCCTTTACTTCGCCGGCGAAGCGGTCGCGCAGGACCTCGCCCAGACCTGCGGCGGCGCCTTCCTGTCGGGGCAGCAGGCCGCGCAGCAGATTCTTCAACGGCGCCCATGCGGACGAGGCGCCCATCACTCCCCAGGAGACCAACGCCATGAAATTCGATAGTGTCCTGCAATCCATCGGCGGCACGCCGCACATCCGCATCAACCGCCTGTTCGGCAACAGCCACGCGGTCTGGGTGAAGTCCGAGCGCAGCAACCCCGGCGGCTCGATCAAGGACCGCATTGCGCTGGCCATGGTGGAAGACGCCGAGCGCTCCGGCGCCTTGCGGCCCGGGGGCACCATCATCGAACCCACTTCCGGCAACACCGGCATCGGCCTGGCGATGGTGGCCGCCGTCAAGGGCTACCCGCTGATCCTCGTCATGCCCGACAGCATGAGCATCGAGCGGCGTCGCCTGATGCTGGCCTATGGCGCCAGCTTCGACCTGACGCCGCGCGAAAAAGGCATGAAGGGCGCCATCGCCCGCGCCGAGGAACTGAAGGCCGCCACCCCCGGCGCCTGGATTCCGCAGCAGTTCGAAAACCCCGCCAACATCGACGCGCATGTGCGCACCACGGCGCAGGAGATCCTGACCGACTTCCCCGACGGCATTGACGCGCTGATCACCGGCGTGGGCACCGGCGGCCACCTCACGGGCTGCGCCAGAGTGCTGAAAGCGGCCTGGCCCAGGCTCAAGGTGTTTGCGGTCGAACCCACCGCCTCCCCGGTGATTTCCGGCGGCCAGCCGGCGCCGCACCCGATCCAGGGCATCGGCGCGGGTTTCATCCCGAAGAACCTCGATACCAGCCTTCTCGACGGTGTGATCCAGGTGGACGCGGAGCCCGCGCGCGAGATGGCCCGGCGTTGCGCCCGCGAAGAAGGCATGCTGGTCGGCATATCGTCCGGCGCCACGCTGGCCGCCATTGCGCAGAAGCTGCCGGATCTGCCGGCTGGCGCCACCGTGCTCGGCTTCAACTACGACACCGGCGAGCGCTACCTGTCGGTCGAGGGCTTCCTGCCGGCACCCTGAACGGGCTAGACCCCCACGCCCGGCGCCGCGCCTTATCATGGCGCCCTCTGCTTGATCGCCACGAGCCACGAGGACCCCCATGATCCGCCTTTCCGAACTCAAACTCCCGCTGTCGGCCCTGCCAGTGGACGCCCGGCGTGCCGCCGATGCGCCCACCGAAACCGACGCAGACCGCCAGCCCGCGCCGCACCCCGAAGCGGCGCTGCGCCGGCTTGCCGCGCAGGCACTGGGACTGCCGCAGACAGACCTCGCCACCCTGCACGTCTTCAAGCGCAGCTTCGACGCCCGCAAGGCGGACCTGCTGGCCGTCTACATCGCGGACGTGAGCCTGGCCGACCCCGCGCAGGAAGCCGCCCTGCTGACCCGGCACACCACGAACCCGCACATCCAGGCCACGCCCGACATGGCCTGGCATCCGGTCGGGCGGGCCCCCGCAGATCTGCCGGTGCGCCCCGTGGTGGTCGGCTTCGGCCCCTGCGGCATCTTTGCTGCGCTGGTGCTGGCCCAGATGGGCTTCATGCCGATCGTGCTGGAGCGCGGCAAGACCGTGCGCGAGCGCACCAAGGACACCTGGGGCCTGTGGCGCAAGCGCGTGCTCAACCCCGAATCCAACGTGCAGTTCGGCGAAGGCGGCGCCGGCACCTTCAGCGACGGCAAGCTTTACAGCCAGATCAAGGACCCGCGCCACCTGGGGCGCAAGGTGATGCAGGAGTTCGTCAAAGCTGGCGCGCCACCTGAAATCCTTTACGAAGCGCACCCGCACATCGGCACCTTCAAGCTCGTCCGCGTCGTGGAAAACCTGCGCGAACAGATCATCGCGCTGGGCGGCGAGATCCGCTTTGAGCAGCGCGTGACCGACGTGGTGATCGAAGACGGCCCCACCGGCCGCCACCTGCGCGCCCTGAAGGTGCTGAACCAGGCGACGGGCGACGTGGTTGAGTTGCGTGCCGACCACGTCGTCCTGGCGCTCGGCCACAGCTCGCGCGACACCTTCGCCGCGCTGCACGAGCGCGGCGTGTCCATGGAGTCCAAGCCGTTTTCCATCGGCTTTCGCATCGAGCACCCGCAGGGCGTGATCGACCGCGCCCGCTGGGGCCGCCACGCCGGCCATCCGCTGCTGGGCGCGGCCGACTACAAGCTGGTGCACCACGCCGCCAACGGCCGCACGGTCTACAGCTTCTGCATGTGCCCTGGCGGCACCGTGGTCGCGGCCACCTCGGAACCGGGGCGAGTGGTGACGAACGGCATGAGCCAGTACTCGCGCAACGAGCGCAACGCCAACGCCGGCATGGTGGTCGGCATCGATCCCCGCGACTACCCCACCGATCCGGCCGCGTTCGAGGCCACGCTGGGCCGCACGTATGGCGCGGAAAGCCTGCGTACCGAAGCCCGGCATCCGCTGGCCGGCATCGTGCTGCAGCGCCAGCTCGAATCGCACGCCTACGTGCTGGGTGGCAGCAACTACGAGGCGCCAGGCCAGCTGGTGGGCGATTTCATCGCGGGCAAGCCGTCCACCCAGCTCGGCGAAGTGTTGCCGTCGTACCAGCCCGGCGTGCTGCTGGGCGACCTGCATGCCGCCCTGCCCGGCTACGCCATTGAAGCCCTGCGCGAAGCCCTGCCGGTGTTCGGCCGCAAGATCCGGGGATTCGACCAGCACGATGCCCTGTTGACCGGGGTGGAGACGCGCACCTCGTCACCGCTGAAGATGGGCCGTGGGGACGATTTCCAGAGCCTGAACACCCGGGGCCTGTACCCGGCCGGCGAAGGCGCCAGCTACGCCGGCGGCATCCTGTCAGCCGGCGTGGACGGCATCAAGGTCGGCGAGGCCGTGGCGCGCAGCCTGCTCGGGCTGGCTTGAGGGCGGGATGCCCGGTCAACAGCGCACGGCGGAGCGCCCGGGGTAAATAAGAATAGATAGCAACCTATGACCATTCCACGCTGGAAATGGCCGTATTTGACTCAATAAACCTGAAAAAATGGCCCCCCGACGACCTGGACAGGCTGTCGGGGGCCGTATCGGCACTGGGGGCTCGATTCAGCCCTGACGTGACTGGAGCGCCGCGATGCGCTCTTCGATCGGCGGGTGGGTGCTGAACAGCTTGCCGATGCCGCCGGCAATACCCATGGCGGCCATACTCTTGGGCAGCTCGGCCGTGTGCACACCGCCCAGGCGCGCCAGCGCATTGATCATGGGCTGCTTGCGACCCATCAGGCTCGCGGCGCCGGCGTCGGCGCGGAACTCGCGCTGGCGGCTGAACCAGGCCACGATGATGGCGGCCACGAAGCCCAGCACGATGTCCATCACGATGGTGGTGATCATGTAGCCGATGCCGGGACCGGAATTCTCAGAGTCGCCGCGGCGCAGGAAACTGTCGACCGCATAGCCGATCAACCGGCTCAGGAAAACCACGAAGGTGTTCATCACGCCCTGGATCAGCGTCATCGTCACCATGTCGCCGTTGGCGATGTGCGCCACCTCGTGGCCGATCACGGCTTCGACCTCCTCACGCGTCATGCCCCGGAGCAGGCCGGTGGACACCGCCACCAGCGCCGAGTTCTTGAACGCGCCCGTGGCGAAGGCGTTGGGGTCGCCCT
>JAABQG010000027.1 GCA_011391595.1 Hydrogenophaga sp. | reverse complement strand
AGCGGCTGCTGCGCGATCTTGACGCTGCGAGAACTTGCCCGCCCGGCTTGTCGGACCTGATGCCGGTCTCCGCGGTACCGAACGAGCGGAAATGACGCCAGGCTATTGCCCGTGGCCAGGTGCCGGCTACTTTTCCACCGGGTTCGCCAGCAGCCAGTTGGCCGGGCAGGCGCGCATGAACTCCCGCGCCTTTTCGGGGTGGACGGTGAGCCAGGCGTCATACGCGCCCTCGTTCAGGATCGCCGGCATGCGTTTCTCGCTGCCGGGCTGCTGGTAGCGGCTCATCAGGGCATGGCTGTTGGCGTTCACCGTGAGCAGGGTGAAGCTGATGATCACGTCGCCCCCGACGCCGCTCCAGCGCTCCCACAGTCCGGCCACGCCCATGGGTTGGCCGTCGACGCGGGCGATGCGCGTGGGCACGGCCTTGCCGCTGCGAAAGTCGTCTTCGAAGAACGCCATCATCGGCACGATGCAGCGCCGCGCGCCCAGCCAGGCCTCGCGGAAATTGTTGGAGGTGGTGACGGTTTCGCAGCGGGCATTGACCAGTTTGGTCGAGCGCAGCTTCGCGTCGGACGCCGACTTGACCCAGGGCGGCACCAGGCCGAACTGCCCGGTGATGAGTTCGCGGTGGACACCCGCTGGCGCTTCGGAAAGGTCGGCGTCCGGAACTGCAGTCTCGGCGGCCGGCCCCCTGCGGATGAACACGCCGGGTTTGCGCGGCGTGACATGGCGACCGACGGCCACATCGGGGACCGGGACCTTGAAGGCATCCGGGTACAGCGCGGGAAGCGGCAGACTCTCGTAGTGGGTACTCATGCGGGCATGCTATCGCAGCACCTGCAATCGACCCCTGTGCCGCGACGTGCGCAGCCGGAAATCTACAAATTCAATAGCAAACCAAGTCCATTCGACGCTGGGATTCGGCCAATTTCATTGCAATTTTTCCCCACTTCACCCAGCGCTCCCGCCTCAGCCCCCGCGCACCATGGCCAGCACCTTTCCCGCGTCCAGCGTGCGCGCCTGTTCCTGCATGGCGGGCAGGTACCGCCCCTGCAGGCCCTGCGCTTCGCGGGCGACGCTGGCATAGGTGTCCTTGAGGGTCTGGGCCGAGAGCGTGCGCCCGCCCGCGTAATAGCGCCGGGCCACCTGACCCAGCGCATAGGTCGCGGCAAAGCTCATGCCCGAACTGACGGCCTGGTTGCCGACCCCGCGCAGCAGACCACCGCCGAGTTTGCCCAGCAGGCCGCCGAGCAGCTTGCGCCCGGCCTGCTCCAGGTATTGCGAGGTCAGCCCCACGCCCAGGGTGGCCAGGAAGTCCTTGATGTGGCCGCTGTCCAGCGTGTAGCCATAGGACTGACCGATGCGGTAGACCAGCCGCATCTGCAGCGGGATGATGGCCATGGTCGACAGCGATTCGGGCAGCAGTTCCAGCGCGCCGTTGGTGATGGAGGCGTTGAGGATGGCCCGGTCGAGTTCTGCCTCGTCCACCCCGGCGGCGGATGGACTGGCGGCTGCGGCCCCGGCAGGCAAAGGCTGTGCCGGCGACACGGACGGGGCGCCAAGTGGCGCGGCCGCCATCGCCTCGGCATCCTGGCTGAACTGCCGCGCGGACGTCGGGTCCAGCTTGAGCAATGTGCGCGCCTCGGCCAGAAAGGCCTGCTCGGGCACCGACTGCACGCCGTCGGCGTCGCACACACACACGGCCATTTCATAGGCGAGTTGCCGTGACTCGGGGCTGGCGAGTGCGCCGGCCACGCTGGCCAGCGAGACGCGCTTCATCAGCACGTCCTGGTACAGGGTGGGCAATTGCACGCCATCGGCCTGCGACAGACCCTCGGCAATGCGTTTGATCTCGGCACGCTCGCGGTCGTGCTTCTGGCCATCGACAAAGGCGGCCAGCAGGCTGAGGGACAGGATGGCTTGCGTTTCGGAAGGAGACACGGACAGAACCCTTTCAAGCTTGTTTGACGAAATGTTTTGGTCCGGCCATGGACCTGAAGTTCCCTCGCAGCGGGAATGCCCCATCATGCCGCACCCCGGGATACCTGATTCGCAGGCATGATCGACGCCAAGAAAGGGGTCACGCTGATGCAACGCCGAATTGCCGTTCTGGGCGCCTTGGGCCTGCTGGCCTTGCCGGCCGCCAGCCGCGCCGCCACGCCACCCGCACCGGCGCCCGATGTCTGGCCGCAAGCCTCGCAGGTCCCCGGCGGCATCGCGCGCGTGGCGTTGGGACCTGCGGCGACACGCCCCGTGGCGCATGCACAGGGCACTACTGGCGAAGTGCCCCTGCTGGTGGTGGGCGATACGGCCGACTGGGCGGCGCTGGTGGGCATCCCCCTGTCCGCCGCGCCGGGGCGGATGAGCATTTCGGTCCAGACCGAAGCTGGCCTGCGGCAACTGGCCTACGCCGTCACACCCAAGAAATATCCTGAACAGCAGTTGAAGGTGTCGCCGCGCACGGTCGACCTGTCGCCCGAGGACCTGGCGCGCTACGAGCGCGAGCGAGTGCACCAAGCGAGCGTCATGGCGACGTTCAGCGAGCCGCTGCCAGGCGCATCGGCGCTGCGCATGCTGGCGCCCACGCCGGGGCGTCGTTCGAGTTCGTTCGGCCTGCGCCGCGTGTTCAACGGGCAGGCGCGCAGTCCGCACAGTGGCATGGACATCGCAGCCGCCACCGGCACGCCGGTGATGGCGCCGCTGCCTGGGCGGGTGATCGACACCGGCGACTACTTCTTCAACGGCAACACCGTCTGGCTGGACCACGGAGGCGGGCTGCTGAGCATGGTCTGCCACCTGAGCGCGATCGACGTGAAGACGGGCGATGCGCTAAAGACCGGCGAGCGCCTGGGCGCCGTGGGCGCCACCGGCCGGGTCACGGGGCCACACCTGCACTGGGGCGTGGTGCTGAACCGAACGATGGTGGACCCGGCGCTTTTTTTGGCCGCTTGACGTTGAGTCAATTTCGATAGCAGGGTCTGACCATTCCACGCTGGTCTTCGGCCGATTTTTCCTGAAAACTTCCTGCCAAAGTGCTTCACAACGCCGAACCGGCTGCACCGGGCTGCGACTGGCCGTCGGCCGGAGCGCTGATTGTTTGTGCGGCCGAATTTTCGTGGCCCTGTGTCAGCCCGCTCGCGCAAAGGGCTGCAGCAGGCTGACGCGGTTGCCTTCAGTGTCCATGAATGACACGTAGTGCCCGATGCCGGAAATCTCCATGGGCTCGCCCAGCACGCTGCCGCCGGCATGGGTCACCAGCTTCATGGCGGCCTGGATGTCGTCCACGGCGATAACGACAGAGGGATGCTGCGACGGCTTTCTGCGCGTTTCCGGCAAAACGCCCTGCCCGATGCCAAGGGCTGAGGGCCAGGTGATTGACGGGGCCGCGTGGCCCCGTCGGTTGCTCAGGCCGCCACGGGATAGTCCGTGTAGCCTGTCGCCCCCGGCGTGAAGAAGGTGTTGCCATCGGGGGCGGTGAGCGGCAGCCCCTTCTTCAGGCGTTCCACCAGGTCCGGGTTGGCCAGAAAAGCCCGGCCCAGGCCGACCAGGTCGCTCAGCCCGTCATCGATGGCCTTCTGGCCCGATGCCTGATCAAAGCTGCCGCCAATGAAGAAGGTGCGAGGCCAGGCCTTGCGCAGGGCCTGCTTGAAGGCCAGCGGCACCACTGGCGCGCCCATGGCGGCGTGGTCCACGAGGTGGACGTAGACGAGGCCCACATCGCCCAGCTCGCGCACCAGCTTGAGATAGGTTTCCTCGACTTCGGGGTACGCCCCCATGCCCGAGTTGGTACCGTAGGGCGAGATCCGGATCCCGACCCTGTCGCCACCGATGGCCGCTGCGGTCTCGCGCGCGACCTCGAGCACGAAGCGAATGCGGTTTTCCACGCTGCCACCCCAACCGTCCGTGCGCTGGTTGGTGTGCGGGCTCAGGAACTGCTCCATCAGGTAGCCGTTCGCAGCGTGCAGCTCGACACCGTCGAACCCGGCGGCAACTGCGTTCCTGGCGGCCTGCACGAACTCGGCCCGGGCCTGGGCGATGTCGGCCTCGCTCATCGCCTGCGGCACGGGATGGTCCTGCATGCCCTGTGAGTCGGTGTACATCTGCCCGGCCAGCACCACAGCGCTGGGCGCCACGATCCGTGCGTCCGCAGCCATGTTGGCCGGGTGGCTGACGCGCCCGGTGTGCATGAGCTGGGCAAAGATCTTTCCGCCTTTGGCATGCACGGCGCTGGTCACGCCTTTCCAGGCCTCGACCTGGGCCGCGCTCCACAGACCGGGAATGCGGGCATAGCCCTTGCCGTTGGGGCTGGGTGCGATGCCTTCGGTGACGATCAGGCCGGCACTGGCGCGCTGGCCGTAGTACTCGGCCATGAGCGGGTTGGCCACGCCGGCGGCGTCGGCGCGACAGCGGGTCATGGGGTTCATCACCAGGCGATTGCTCAAAGTGATGGCGCCGATGGGGAAGGCTTCAAACAAGGAATGCATGGTCATTCGGATTTCCAGAGAGTCGTTGGACAAGCACCGATCGTAGGGAAGTTTGCCGCCGCGTGCAGGCGTCGCGGATGCGCGCGCCACGGGCTGGGGAATTGGCGTGCGGCCGGGCACGAGGCGCAAAAAAAGTGCAGGAACATGGCGCACCGCAAAGACACGCCGTTTCTGCCTTACCATCTGCTTTTCAGCCCCAACTCAACCCACCACGGAGGCTCCATGGCCAAAGGCGACCAGCACAAAGAAAAGATGACGAAGAAGCCCAAGAAAGACACTTCGGCCCCCAAGCCGCCGTCCACCTCGGACCGCCCGACCCCGCCCGTCACGACGGTCGTGCCGGTGCGCGGCAAACTGAAGAACAAATAACAACGACAAGGCCGGCTGGCCGGCCCGTCGCGTGGCTCAGCCTGGCGTTGTTTCAGCGCGTGCCGCGCGACCCAGCGCACTGTCGATCATCCGGTTCAGCTTTTCAGCGGCACCCGTGACGGCCTGATACAGGGAATCGGCATGGTGCGTCACAGCCATGGGCTGGCGTCCCTGCAGGCGGGCTTCCAGCATGCAGCGCTTGCTGCCCTGCCCGCCCTTGTGGGCGTTCTCATCGCCCACATGAACCTCCACCCGCGTGATCTGGTCTTTGTGACGGCTCAAGGCATTGGTCAGTTCACCGGTCGCCCAAGTGGCGAGGGCCTCGTAGCCTTCAATGTGGTTGTCGGTATGGATCTGGATTTGCATGTACTTCTCCTTTTACGGGTTTGACGGGTGCAACACCTGCCACACCCGGTTCGGACCTGATCTGCCTTGGCAGTCCTCCCTATTATCCAATGCCTTAGATGAGGCCGTTTCACCCAAAACCAAGCCGGTGCACAGACAGCCCGTTGCACGAAAAACGGACACTGCCGCACAATGGGTCCGCGCATCTTGCCTGCATCAAACTGAGAGCTGACCATGAAAGCCACCTGGAACAACACCCTCATAGCCGAAAGCGACGACACCGTGCTGGCGGAGGGAAACCACTACTTCCCCGAGAGCGCACTCCGGCGCGAATTCATCGCCTTCAGCAACCACAAGACGTCGTGCCCCTGGAAAGGCCAGGCCAGCTATTACTCGCTGCTGGTCAACGGCGAACTCAACACCGATGCGGCCTGGTACTACGCCGACCCCAAGCCCGAGGCCGAGATGGTGCGTGGGCGCGTGGCGTTCTGGAAGGGCGTGAAAATTGAATAGCGTGACCGCGCAGGCGGTCGTGGACTTCTGGTTCCTTGAACTGGACAACGCCCGGCGTTTCGCCCCTGACCCTGCCCTCGATGCCGCGATTGCCGCGCGGTTTGGCGCCACCTTGCAAGCGGCGATCCGCTGCGAGCTGCTGGACTGGCGGGGCACACCCGCGGGGCGGCTGGCCGAGATCGTGGTGCTGGACCAGTTCTCGCGCAACATCTGGCGCGACACGCCGCAAGCCTTCGCGCAGGATGCCCAGGCGCTGACGCTGGCACAGGAATTCGTGGCCGGCGGATGGACCACTGCGTTGCCCGTCGAGCAGCAAGCCTTCGCCCTCATGCCCTACATGCACAGCGAGTCGCGGCTGATCCACACGCTGGCAGTTCCGCTGTTCTCGCAACCCGGGCTGGAAGGTTCGCTGGCGTTCGAACGTCGGCACCAGGCCATCATCGAGCGCTTCGGGCGCTACCCGCACCGCAACGCGATCATGGGACGGGCGTCGACGGCCGAGGAAAAGGCCTTCCTGGCACAGCCGGGTTCGTCGTTCTAGCCGTCGGCACCGAGCGGCGACCCGTTCCCCGCCTGCACGCATTGCCCCCGTGAAATCTTTCCTCCCCCTGCTGATCACCCTGCTCATCCAGGCGTTCAGCGCGTTGGCCCTGATGGCCGTGCCGGTGCTGGTGCCGGTCGAGCCCGGGCCGCCGCGGTTGACGACGGCGGGCATTGGCGCCTACGTGTTGTTTGCCTATATCGGCGCCGTGGTGGGCAGCCTGTCGGCGGGTGCCGTGGTCGATCGATGGGGCGCCATCCGTACCAGCCAGGGGGCGTTGATCGTCTCCGCGGCCGGCCTGGCCCTGGGTGCCCTGCTGCCGGGCGCGCTGATCGTCGCGGCGCTGCTGATCGGGCTGGGCTACGGGCCGATCACGCCGGCAAGTTCGCACGTGCTGATCCGCACCACGCCGCCCGAGCGGCGCAACCTGGTGTTCTCGGTCAAGCAGACCGGCGTGCCGCTGGGCGTGGCACTCAGCGGCTTTTGCATTCCGCCGCTGGCCGCGGCGACGGGCTGGCTGGGGACGCTGATGTGCCTGGGGCTGGCTTGCGTGGCGGTGGTGGCAGCGGCGCAACCGATCCAGGCCGACCTTGACGCGCAGACCGCCTCAAGCGAGTCCGGCACGCCGGCGACCGGGTTCTCGGTGCGCCGGATCCTGACGCAGTTCGTGGAGCCGCTGGCCGTGATCTTCCGTCACAAGGGTCTGACAACGCTTGCGGCGGTGTCATTCGTGCTGTCGGGCATCCAGTTGTCCCTGAGCAGCTACCTGGTGAGCTACCTGACGCAGGAAATGGCCCTGACCGCCCTGGTGGCGGGCTCGCTGCTGGGCCTGTCACAACTCGGCGGCGTGGTGGGTCGTATCGTGTGGGGCTTCCTGAGCGATGGCCTGGTGCGCCCGCTGGTCATGCTGGGCACGCTGGCCCTGGTGATTGCCGGCTCATCACTGACCACGGCGGGCCTGGCGCTGTGGCAAGTGGTGCCCCCCAACGGATGGCTGGCTGCATTGATGTTCGTGTTCGGCGCTACCGCCAGCGGCTGGAATGGCGTCTATCTGGCCGAGGTGGCGCGGCAGGCGCCGCCGGGGACAGCCGGCAAGGCGACGTCGGGCACGCTGGCCCTCACGTTTCTGGGCGTGATCGTGGGGGCGCCACTGTTCGGCCTGGTTGCGGCCAGCCCTGCCGGGTTCGCCGGCGCGTTCAGCCTGCAGGCCATGCTGGCGATGATCGTGGCATCGCTGCTATTCGCCTTCGGGGCGCGGCGGTCAACGCCATCCACATCTAAATAGATAGCAGACTATCGCCATTTCACGATGGGAAACGGCCGTTTTTCTTCATTTTCCTCTGCCGGGAGGCGTTTGCGGCCTCAAACCGCGCCGCGCGCCAGCCGCATTTCGTTGGCACCCTGCGCCACACCGCTGACGGGCACCGTTTCACCGCTGCGGTCGGTCACTTCGGCCAGCCGGGCCGCCAGCTGCTCGGGCGCATCGGGGCCGTTGCCGATGAATTCGCCGCGGGTCAGCGTGATGTGCGCCGCCTCGAAGCCGCCGGCGCCGGCGCACAAAGTGGTGCGGTTGGGCGCACCGTCGCTGGCCAGCACCAGCATGGCGGGCACCACGGCGCTGGCGTCGAAGGCCGACAGCATGTCGGCGGGGAACAGGCTCTCGGTCATCCGCGTGGCCGCCGTCGGGGCCAGGCTGTTGACGCGAATGCCGTGGCGTTCGCCCTCGATCGACAGCGTCTGCATCAGGCCCACCAGCGCCAGCTTGGCCGCGCTGTAGTTGCTCTGGCCGAAGTTGCCGTACAGCCCGCTGGACGAGGTCGTCATGACAATGCGGCCGTACTGCTGCGCGATCATGTGCGGCCACACCGCCTTGCAGCAGTGCACCGCGCCCATCAGGTGCACGTCCAGAACCAGCCGGAAATCGGCGAGGTCCATCTTCGCAAAGGACTTGTCGCGCAGGATGCCGGCGTTGTTGACCAGGATGTCCACGCGGCCCCAGGCATCGAGGGCCTGCTGCACCATGGCCTGCACGGCGGAAAAGTCGGTGACCGAGGCGCTGTTGGCCAGGGCCTCGCCGCCGCTGGCGCGAATTTCGTCCACCACGGCCTGCGCGGCCGAGACCGAGCCACCCGAGCCGTCAACCGACCCGCCCAGATCGTTGACCAGCACCCGGGCCCCGCGCGCGGCCAGCGCCAGCGCGTGCTGGCGCCCCAGGCCACCACCCGCGCCCGTGACGATGGCCACGCGTCCGTTGAAATCAATCGTCATGCCGCTTGCTCCTTGAATGGGTCAGATCTATCCCGAGGATTGTGGCGCAGTGATCTGCTGGACGATGCAGCGCAGGTGACTGAGGGCCAGCCGACCGAACCCTGCCGGTCGACCCAAGCCGCGCCTTCGCACCGCGACCTGTCAGCTTTACACAACACGACCTCCGGACGGCGTGGCGGCGAGCTCAAAGACGCAATTGCGCCCCTCCTCTTGCGTTCGCGGGGGCCTAGAATGCCCAGTCTGCCCTGGAATTCGTCTAAGCTGAACCGGTGTGAGGAAGGGTCAGATCTTTTCAACTCCAACGTCACGAGGAACGACATGCACATCCCTTCTCCAGTCAAGTACGGCATTGCCGCAATGTCCCTTGCCGGCGCCGCCCTGATGCCCACCCTTGCCTCGGCGCAGACCCTGCCAAGCAACATGCCGGAGGCGAAGTGGCAGTTTTCGGCGACGCTCTATGGTTACTTCCCGACCATCGGCGGCTCGACGACCTTTCCCGGACTGCCGGGCAGCCCCAGCCCCGGCCTGAACGTCGACGCCAAGACCATCATCGACAACCTGAAAATGGTCTTCATGGGCTCGCTCGACATGCACAATGGCCAGTGGGGCCTCTGGAACGATGTCATGTACCTGAACCTTGGCAACTCGAAGTCCGCCACCCGCGACTTTTCGCTCGTCAACGGCGTCATTCCGGCCAGTGCGACGGCTGATCTGAGCCTCGACGTCAAGGGCACGGTCTGGACGGTCGCAGGCGAGTATCGGCTCTACAACGCCGATCCCGCATGGACCAACGACCTGCTCCTCGGCGCCCGCATGTTCAACATGAAGAACACGCTCGGCTACTCGTTTAGCGGCGCCATCGGGTCATTCCCGCTGGCGGGCAGGTCCGGCTCGGTCGAGGTCAGCGAAACACTCTGGGACGCCATCATCGGCGTCAAGGGCCGGTATGCATTCGGCGCCAACCGCGAGTGGTTCGTGCCCTACTACCTCGACGTGGGCACCGGCCAGTCGCAGCTGACCTGGCAAGCCGCCGCCGGCATCGGCTACCGGTTCGGCTGGGGCGAGCTGACGGGCATGTGGCGCTACCTGGACTACAACATGAAGTCCGGCACGCCGATAGAAAGCATGAACTTCAACGGCCCGCTGATCGCCGCCACGTTCCGCTGGTAAGTGCCGGCTCGACTCCGCAGGGTGGTCATCCCGACGTGAGTCCGCAACGCGCCCCGCCCCGATGATCGGAATTGCCACCACCACAGGTTGGCTCCTGCTCGCCGTCGTGATCGCAGCGACGGGGGTTTGGGGCGCCCTCGCCCTGTCCATTTCCGGGCCGCAACCCGAAGCCTTGCGCACCCTCCTGGCGGCGGCCTTCGCCCTGGCCTCGGTCGCAGTGCTGGTGGCCATCGTCCTGAACCGCCGGCGCTGGCGCGCGCTGTCGGCCTGGCTCGTGCTGTTTCTCGGCGTGCTGGCATGGTGGGCAACCCTGCGACCGTCCAACGACCGCGACTGGCTGCCCAACGTGGCCAGGTTGCCCTGGGCCAGCGTCGATGGCAACATCGTGACGGTGCACAACATCCGCAATTTCACCTACCGCAGCGAGAACGACTTCACGCCGGCCTGGTACGACAAGTCCTACGACTTGAGCAAGCTCGAGGGAATTGATGTCATCGCGGTCTACTGGATGGGGCCGGACATCGCCCACGTCTTCGTGAGTTTTGCCTTTGCCGGCGGTGACCACCTGGCCATGTCCATCGAGACCCGCACCGAGAAAGGCGAAGGCTATTCCACCGTCAAGGGCTTCTTCCGGCAGTACGAGCTCTACTACGTCGTGGCCGATGAGCGCGATGTCATCGGGCTGCGCACCAACTACCGGCGCGACCCGCCCGAAGACGTCTACATTTACCGGGTAAAAAGCACACCCGAGGGCCGCCAGCGCTTCTTTCTGGAATACATCAACCAGATCAACAGCCTCAAGGACAAGCCCGAGTTCTACAACAGCCTGACGACCAACTGCACCACCAACATCTGGGTGAACTCGCGCGTCAATCCGGGCCACCTGCCCTTGAGCTGGAAGCTGCTCGCCAGCGGTCATGTGCCGGAATACCTGTTCGAGAACGGCCGCCTGATCGACGGTGGCCTGCCCTTTTCGGACCTGCAGCGCCGTGCCCATGTCAACGCCCAGGCCAAGGCCTCGGGCATCGTGGCGAACTTCTCGCAACGCATCCGCCAACCGGACTAGGAACTGGACTTCGACATGCGAAACCCACTTGGCAAAACAATGGCTGGCGCGGGACTGTTGCTGGCCACCCTGCTCGTTGCCAGCGTCCAGGCCGCCACGCCGCCTGACTCCCCGGCAACTGCCGCCCCGGCCAAGCGCCCGAAAATCTGCCTGGTGCTCTCGGGCGGTGGAGCGCGCGGCGCCGCGCACATCGGCGTACTCAAGGTGCTGGAGCAATACCGGGTGCCGATCGACTGCATTGCCGGCACCAGCATGGGTGCCCTGGTGGGCGCCGCCTATGCCAGCGGCATGAGCATCCCCGAAATGGATGCGATTACGCGTGAGATCACCAGCGAACTGCTGTTCAAGGAACGGCCGCCACGTGAAGAACTTTCCATGCAGCGCAAGGCGGAGGACTACAGCTTGCTGTTCGGCCCGGAGATGGGCGTCGTCGGCACGAGCCTGAAATTTCCCAAAGGCGTGGTGACCGGCGTGCAACTCGAGACCATGCTGCGCAAGCTCTCCAAGGTCAAGGGCTATCAGAAGTTCGACAACCTGGCCATCCCCTTCAGGGCCGTCGCCACTGACCTCGTGACGGGCAAGGCCGTGATCTTCACGGAGGGCGAGCTGGCCAACGTGATGCGCGCCAGCATGTCCGTGCCGGGTGCCATTGCCCCAGCGGAGATGAACGGCATGATCCTGGTCGACGGCATGCTCACGGAAAACCTGCCGGTGAAGACCGCGCGCGACATGGGTGCCGACATCATCATCGCGGTGAATGTGGGAACGCCTCTGCTCACCCGTGGCCAGCTCGACAGCATCTTCGGCGTGGCGGGGCAGATGGTCAGCATTCTGACCGAGCAGAACGTGCAAGCCTCGCTGGCCCTGCTCAAGCCCACGGACATCCTGATCTCTCCGGAGCTGGGGACTTACACAACGGCGGACTTCGACGCCCTGGCAAAGATCGCCCTCGTCGGCGAGCCTGCCACCGAAAAGGTCGCGACGCAGCTCGCAAAGCTCTCCCTGCCGCCCAGTGAGTATGCCGCGTTGCGCCAGCGCCAGACGGTGGCCCTGGCGCCAGACCTCAAACCAGTCGACGAGATACGGTTTGACAACCTGAAGCGCGTCAACCCGGAGACCCTGCAAGCCACCATGGAGACCACGGTCGGCAATCCCATCGACCAGGACGTCCTGGACCGTGACCTGCGTCGCATCTATGGCCTCGGGGATTTCGAACACATCAAATACAGCCTCATCGACCAGTCCGGCCGACGGGTGCTGGCCGTGGATGCGATCGAAAAGACCTGGGGCCCGGACTACCTCCGGTTCGGGCTGGGCTTGTCCAGCGATTTCAGCAGCCAGTCTTCCTTTTTCAATCTGGCGGCCAGCTATCGAAAGACCTGGATCAACGCCCTGGGCGCCTCCTGGCGCACGGGGGTCCAGTTCGGCTACAACAACGCCGTGGTCAGCGAGTTCTACCAACCGCTCAACCCGGAGGGCACCTATTTCGTGGCGCCCAGCGTCAGCTTCCAGTCATTCCCAGTTTATCTTTACCAGGGCCGGAACAACATTTCCAGCTACACGCTCAACTCAGGCCTCGTCGGGCTCGCTGTCGGGACCCAGTTCAAGGAATATGGAGAGTTGCGGGTGGCACTGGTGGGCGGCAACCTCAAGCCAAAGCTCGATACAGGGACACCATTGTTGGCCCCGGACAACACGAGAATCGACCAAGGGGCGGTTAGTACCACCCTGTTCCTGGACCGCCTCGACAACGTGAATTTCCCCCGCTCCGGCTGGCGCCTCGGTGCCAATGTTTTCAGCTCGAGCACCGCTCTCGGCGCAGACGTCGATTTCAACAAAGGAACCATCGAAGGAATGGCCGCCTACTCGATCGGCGAGCACACCTTCAATCTTTCCATGAAGGCGGGTGGCAAGCTCGGAAGCAACGCACTGCCGGCCTACAGCTGGTTCCAGTGGGGTGGGTTCCTGCAGCAGTCGGGCTACAAGACGGGCCAGCTCTTTGGCGACAACCTGGCCTTCGGCAGGCTCATGTACTACAAAAGGATGATGAAGGGCACTTTGCTCGACGGTGCCTATGGCGGCGTTTCGCTCGAGCTGGGTCGGTATGGCGTGCCGCTGCTGCCAGAGGCCCCGACAGGCTTGCTGACCTCGGGCAGCCTGTTCATCGGTACGGACACGCCCATCGGGCCCGCCTACTTGGCCTATGGACGCGCGGCGGACGGCAACCAGAGCTTCTACTTCCTCCTGGGTCGCGCGTTCTGACCGGCCTGAACGGCAACCGACGCGCCAGCGGCAGGCCGCGATGAGGCGTCGCCGGCCCGCGCCAACAAAAACGGGATGCTTTTCGCATCCCGTTCGGGGCGGCAACTGAGGTCACCGCCGGGTTCAGCCAGGCCCGTTGTTACTTCGCGGCCTTTTTCGGCGCTGGCTCGACGGCGATGGCCACCGCCTCGACATACACCATCTCGATCTGGTCGCCCTTCTTCACGACCTTGAAATGCTCCGGGTTCTGGACCTTCAGATCGACGATGTTGCCCTTCGGGCCGCGCACGGTGATGGTCATCTTCTTCGGGTCAACGGCGAGCACATTCGCCAGGATGGTCACTTCACGGGCGCCGACAACACCCGGCTTCTCGCCCGGCTTGGCCTGGGCTGTGTCCGTGGTGGACGTGCTGGAACGGATGCCACCGCCCTTCCTGACCTGCAGGGTCAGGGCCTGGGCGTACTGCACGACCAGCTGGTCGCCCACCTTGATCTGGTCGAAATTCTTGACTTCTTCGCCAGCCACCAGGTCGAGGATCTTGCCCGCCGCGGTCTTGAGCGTGAGCGTGCGGCTGGCCTTGTCAATACCGACCACACCGGCGGTAAGCTTGACGGTTTCGGCAACGCCGACCTTTCCGGGTTCGTTGACCGTGACTTTCGCGGCAGCAGGCGCCTGCTGGGCCAGCGCCGGCAGGGCGAGAATGGACAGTGCCATAACGGCGGGCAACATGGAGATACGCATGATCTGATTCCTTTGGGGAGAGGTGGGATGGGACCGGGAGGTCAGGGTCGGCTGGAATGCCCAGTGAACGACTCAAAGGATTATATTTGAACAAAATTGACCATATTCCACCATGAAATGGTCATAGTAAGCTATATTTTTCATAGCATGTTTTAGCAGGGCGCAGCAAGGCATTACATGTTGCAACGCCCACTCCCCTGTGCCGAATTCACCATGACTTCACCCACACTCACGGTCCAGGACATCGATGTCTTCATTGAAGGCGACGGCCCGCGCACCGTGGTGATGATCCACGGCTGGCCCGACACCCACCGCCTGTGGGATGGCACGGTCGAGGCGCTGAAGGCGCGATACCGCTGCGTGCGCTTCACGCTGCCGGGCTTCGACCCGAGCAAGCCCCCGCGTGCGACCTCGCTGGCCGACATGACGGCCCTGTTCGGCGCCATCGTGCAAGCCGTCAGCCCGGGCCAACCCGTCACGCTGATGCTGCACGACTGGGGCTGCATCTTCGGCTACGAATTCGCGGCGCGCCACCCCGCCCAGGTGCAACGCATCGTGGCGGTGGACATCGGCGACCACAATTCGGGTACGTTCGCGCGTTCACTCACCGGCAAGGCGAAGTGGCAGATCTTTGCCTACCAGTGCTGGCTGGCCCTGGCCTGGGAACTGGGGCGAACATTCAGTGGCGCGCTGGGCGACCGCATGACACGTTCCATGGCGCGCAGCATGCGCTGCCGCACCGAGCCCGCCTCCATCCGCTGGACCATGAACTACCCGTATGCCATGCTGTGGTTCGGCCTGCTCAGCGGCTTTCGCGGCGCGGCGCCGATCGACCCGGCCTGTCCCCTGCTCTACCTCTACGGCGAACGCAAGCCCTTCATGTTTCACTCGCCGCAGTGGCTGGAGCGCATCGCTGCCCGGTCGGGCAGCGCGGTGAAGGGCTTTCGCACCGGGCACTGGGTGATGGTGGATCAGCCCGAGGCGTTCAACCGGCGGGTCCGGACCTGGCTGGACGGCGGGGGATGATCCAGTCCCCGCCTTGTAAGAACGGGCTTGGCTGAACGACTGAACCTCATGCAGCCCCACAACCCCGACTTGCGCGTGACCCAGCGCCGCTCCGTGATACTGCAGCGGTTTGGTCTGGGCTTGAGTCTGCTTGCGCTGTCGACAGTCTGCGTGGCCATGGGCCTGCGCGTCGAGCCGTCCACCCCCGAGTGCGGCGCCCCGGTCATTGCCCCTGCTGTACCACCGCGCGCCGCGCAGAGCCGGTTAGCCGAGAGCCAGGCCGTGCGCGGCCAGCTGGACGTTCTGTGGGTCTGGCTGGGTTCACCCACGTCGCGCTACCCGCACACAGCGCTGGGCTCACCGGTCCATGCGGGCAGCCTGCACGCCTTGGTCGCGGGGCCCGAAGGCGCGGTCCGGGAGGTGGTCTACAGCCTGCCGTTTCACCGCGTCTTCGAAGACCGCGTGCCACGGCTCGCCGATCTGGACGGCGACGGCCGCGACGAGATCATCGTCGTCGAGTCCGATGCGATCCGGGGGGCGGCGCTGGTCGTCCTGGGCCTGCGGCCGCAGTCCCAGACGGACGCTTCGCGGGACAAGCCTTCCGCGCAGGGACTGCTTGAACTCGCACGCAGTCCGTACGCCGGCGCGCCGTTTCGCTGGCTCAACCCGGTGGGCGTAAGTGATTTCGACGGCGACGGGCGGCTCGACATTGCCAGCGTGACCACACCCCACATCGGTGGCGTGCTCACGCTGCACCATTTCCGTCCGCCCGTCCTGGAACCCTATGCCCGGGCCATGGATGTTTCGAACCATCGCATGGGCGCGCTGGAACAGCGTCTGGCGGCCATCGTCGAGGCGCCGGGTCATCGCCCCACCGTCATCGTGCCCGACATGCAACTGCGCGCGCTGCACGCGCTGCGCTGGGAAGCGCCAGGCCAGTGGAGGGAGCTCGCCGAGCTCAAGCCCATGGCCGAGCGCATCGAACGCTTGACCCCGGCTGCGGGCGGGGCCTGCGCCCTGCTGTCCGACGGCTCGTGGTGGCGTGTGGTGCTGATGCCTTGATCGTTTCTGTTCCCGCGTCATCTTCCTTTCCCCCTCAACCCTTGAAAGCTCGCCATGCTGATCCCCCGTCAAACCGTGCCGCACCTGCAACTGCAAACCCTGGATCACGGCGCCTACGACTTGATTGCCGACGCGCCTGATCGCTTTTCGCTCGTGGTTTTCTACCGAGGCCTGCATTGCCCCATTTGCGCCAAGTACCTGCTGGAGCTGGGCAGGCTGCAGCCCGATTTTGAAAAGCGCGGCGTCAAGGTGGTCGCAGTCTCCAGCGACACTGCTGAACGCGCCCGGGAAATGGCGACAAAAATCAACGCGCCCGCGCTTCGCTTTGGCTACGGGCTGGCGCTGGGCCATGCCCGCGAGTGGGGCCTGTACATCTCCGCGAGCCGGGGCACGACGTCGATCGGCATCGAAGAACCCGCGCTATTCGCAGAACCGGGCGTTTTCATCGTGCGGCCCGACGCCAGCCTTTACTACGGCGCGGTGCAGACCATGCCGTTCGCCCGGCCGCATTTCGATGAACTGCTCGGCGCGATTGATTTCGCCATCAGCAAGGACTACCCGGCGCGCGGCGAGTACACCGGCGCGGTGTAAGGCATCGGCCCCACAGAAGCGCCGCTGGCGGCCTCAAGACGAAGCGTGCTTGCCGGCGCTCCAGCCCTGGTCACCAAGGGCTTGCTGTGCCACTTCCGAGGCCGGCATCTCCAGCGGCGTTCCCATCGTGTCGTTCCAGCGGTTGAGGAAAGCGAACATCGCCACCACGCCCAGGATCTCGGTGATCTCGCCGTCGCTCCAATGCTGCTGCAACTCGGCAAACTGCGCGTCGGTCACCGCGTTCGGCTGGCTCGCCGCCGCCAGGGCGAAGTCCAGCGCCAGGCGCTCGCGCACGCTGTAGTGCGGGCTGCTGGCGTAGGTCCAGACATCGGCCAGCTTGGCGTCGCTGACGCCAAAGTTGTGCGCCCCGAGCAGGGTGTGCGCCTGGCAATACAGGCAGCCCGACACCTTGCTGGCCACGTGGCCAATCAGCCGCCGGAAGCCCAGATCAACCTCACCCTCCGGGTCCATCACCGCGCCATTGAGCTGCGCCAGCGCCTGCACCAGTTTCGGTTTCCGCTGCATCGTCAGCACGCTGTTCGGCGTGAAGCCCAGGGTGCCGAGGAAGAAGTCGAAAAACGGCTTCAGCTCCGGCGTGGTTTCAGGGGGCAATGGTTTCAGACGTGGCACGGGGACTCCTTTCGTAGCCTGTCAAGCCAGCGGGCGCGACAGATAAACGCCTTCGCGCCCGACGATCGCGGCCCGGGCCGGCATAAGGATGGTGCAGTCGTCACAAGGCGCGCGAATTTCATCCGGGCCGTCGGTGGCGATCAACTCACCTTTTGCGAACACCTCGAAACCAAAGCACGGGCGGATGAACCTGAACGCCGGCGTCTTGATCACCACCGTCTGCAGCAGCTCGAAGCGCCGGGGGGCCGGCGGCGCCGCCCACGTCGGGTCGTGCGCGCTCAAGCCAAAGTGGGCCAGAAAACGCCGGGTGACGTCGATGGCGACATCCGCGCTGGCCTGCAGGAAATGCTGGCCGCATTCGACCACCATGCCGGCGCCCCGGCCCGAGGCCTCGCCAAAGTGGCCGTGCTGGATCACCGGCGTGCCCGAGCCCAGGCCGCCGGGCATGACCAGGTGCACCGCCGGGCGGCCGATGGCGAGCGCGGCGGCGCTGTTGCGTGCAAAGGCGGGATAGACCCAGAAGGGTTCGACGTCCTGGCTGGTCGAATGGATGTCGAGCAGGTGGTCGGCTGCGGCCACCACCGGGCGCAGCTCGCGCGCACGGCGCAGTTCCGGGCTGTCCTCGGGGCCGTCCAGCCACTCGGTCGACCAGACGCGGTTCAGGTTGTGCACGAGCTGGCGGCTCTCGTAGGGCTGGGCCGGGTCGAAGGTCTCATACGCCGCCACATTGGCAAAGCTGACGGTCAGCGTGCCGACCAATGGCCGCACGCCCATGTCCAGCAATTGCGCGGCGGCGACCATACCGCAGAACTCGTTGCCATGCGTGAGCGCATTGATCAGCACACGCGGTCCAGGGCGGCCCGATTCGAAGCGGTGCACGTAGTCGATGCCCACGTTGCTCTGGCGGTACGGTGACAGGTCGCGCGGCAGCACCTCGAAGGCCGGCGGGGCGGTGCCCGCCGATGTGCCGGCAGTGGGATTCGTGGATTCAGTCATGGGTTTTCCGTCAGGGGTGGGGAGGCGCGGCGCTCGGGGAGGGCCGGCGCTCAGGCTTGCGCCAGCACCCGCAGCAGCCATTGGTTCAGGTCGCCGATTTCTTCCGGGCACACCGAATGCCCCATGGCGTAGTCGTGCCACTCGACGGCGTGGCCGAGCGCCTGCAAGGCGGTGCGGGACGCCATAGCCCCAAGGATGGGCACGACATCGTCCTGCCGTCCGTGCGCCATGAAGACCGGCGTGCTCGCGTTGGCGCCATGGCGCTCGGCGGGCGTGAGGGCCGCCAGGGGCAGGTAGCCCGACAGGCCGACGATGCCGGCCAGTCGCTCCGCATGGCGCAGGCCGGTCATCAGCGCCACCGCGCAGCCTTGCGAAAACCCCGCCAGCACGATGCGGTTCGCCGGTACGCCGCGGGCCCTCTCACGGGCGAGCAGCGCCTCGATGGCGGCCTGCGAGGCGCGAAGGCCACGCTCGTCCTCGCGCGCCGTCAGGTCCAGGCCCAGGATGTCGTACCAGGCCGGCATGACGTAGCCGCCGTTGATCGTGACCGGCATCTCTGGCGCATTCGGAAACACGAATCGCACCGGCCCGACACGGGACAAATCCAGTTCCTGTGCGATGGGCACGAAGTCCCGTCCGTCAGCGCCCAGCCCGTGCAGCAGCAACACCGTGGCGCGCGGGGCGTCGCCGGTTTCGATCTCGATGGTTTCCAGGGACATGGTGTGCTTCAAAAAGACCCATGTTAGCGGTGCGGCCGGAAAGGGCCTCAGCCCTGGTCAAACACGGCGTCCAGCGGCACCTGCAGGCCGGTGACGATCTGGTTGGTCTTGGCCGCCAGCGCGACGATGGCCAGCAGTTCGCCGTGCTGCTGCGGCGTCATGCCTTTGGCCTTGGCTGCCGCGGTGTGCGAATGCACGCAGTAGCTGCAGCCGTTGATGATGGACGCGGTGATATAGACCATCTCCTTGGTCAGCGGATCGATGGCGCTGGGCGTGGCCATGACCTGCTTGACCTCCGCCCAGGTCGCCTCCAGCAGCGCGGGGTCGAAGGCCAGGCGCTGCCAAAGGTTGTTGATGAAGTCAGTCTTGCGCATGGCGCGGATGTCGTCGAAGACAGCCTTGACGCGCGGGTTGCGCTCGAGATCGGGAATGGGTGCGATGGTGGACATGGGTTGTTGAAGGGTTGGTGACAGGGCAGGGTTCATTTCGGGCAACGCCTGAACGGCCTTGCACGGCTTCATGAAATCAGAAAAGGCTCCCGGTGGCGTCGGGCGCGGGTGGGGGCGCGGTGCGCCGCACCGTTCGCGATAGCGGCAGCCGGGGTGCCGGCTCGCCGGTCAGCGCCACGTCGGACATTCCGCGCACCATCGCGTGGGCTTGCTCATCGCTGGCGTGCAGCCAAGCCTCGAAATCGCCCGGCGCCAGCAGCACGGGCATGCGCTTTTCATCGCCCGGCCGGTGCATGCGGGCCATCAGCGGGTGACCATCGGCGTTCACCGTCAGCAGCGTGAAACTCGCAGTGATCTCGCCGCTGGCGGGATCCAGCCAGCGCTCCCACAGGCCGGCCCCTGCGAACAGGTCGCCGTCCGCACGCGCAATGCGCCAGCGCACGGCGTGACCGGTTTCCCAGCAAGGCTCGAAGAGATTCTCCATCGGCGCCAGGGCCCAGTGCCGTTCGCGCCAAGGGCTGCGAAAGCTGGGCTTGACGGCAGCGGTTTCGCTGCGCGCGTTGGCGGTGTGGCGCGACAACTCCTTCGCATGGGCCGCGTCGCGACTCCAGCGCGGCACCAGGCCAAAGCGAGCCAGCAGGCATCGCGGGGCCGCGTCATGTTGCCCCGGTGCACCGCCGCGCACGATGATCGGCGCCTCGTAGCCAGGGTACACCTCGGGCGGCCAATCAGCCGGCGGCAGGTGCGCGAAGCCCAACTGCGCGGCGCGCAGGCGGTCGCGCGACGAAGGGGTGTAGTTGGTGCACATGGCCGCATTGTGGCGCGACCTTCCGCTTTTGCTGAACTCCGTCACGCTACGCAGCAAAAAAGCAAGGGCAGACCGGTCGCCCGGTCTGCCCTGCAACGGCTGCGCCGCCGTCGACAACGTAGCGCTGTGCCGTGCTCTGCCCGATTACTTGGGCATGATCACCGTGTCGAGCACGTGGATCACGCCGTTGTCGGCCACGATGTCGGTGGCGGTGACGTTCGCGTTGTTCACCTTCACACCGCCCATGGTCACGATGGCGATTTCGCTGCCCTGAACCGTCTTGACATTGCCGGCCTTGACGTCCTTGGCCATCACCTTGCCAGGAACCACGTGGTACGTGAGCACGGCCTTGAGCTTGCCCTGGTCCTTGAGCAGTGCGTCCAGATCCGCTTTCGGGATCTTCGCAAACGCGGCGTCAGTGGGCGCGAACACCGTGAACGGGCCCGGGCCCTTGAGCGTGTCGATCAGGCCAGCGGCGGTCAAGGCGGTCGCCAGCGTCTTGAAGTTGCCAGCGGCAACGGCGGTGTCAACGATGTCCTTGGCCTGGACAGAGAAAGTGGCGCCAAGGGCCAGAACGGTCGCAATGAGGGTCTTTTTCATGAGGTACTCCGAAGATGAAAGTTAAGGATTTGCCACGCCATGAATTTGTGGCGCAAACGGAATGTACATACTAATCAGTATCCTTAAATACTGTATGGTATTTATTGATACCATTTGGTATTTTCAGATCTGTTTCGAGTTACTGCTCGGGCGACCCGGCTCCCTGCGGACTCTCATGACTATCGATTCAATAGCTGGCCGAGACCATTTGATGCTGGAAAGAGGCCATTCAACTCAAAAAACCGAACCCATGCAGCGCTATCCCGCAGAACCCTTGGGCGCGCCACCCGGAACGGCTCAACCGAATTGCTGCGCCGCCGCCATCGCCCCCATGCGTGCGCTGATGGCGTAGAACTCGGCCACGGTCTCGTCGATGATTTGCTGCACTGGCTTCACCGCATGGATCAGCCCTGCGGACTGGCCCGCCAGCGCCGGCGCGGCGTTCATGTCGCCGCCGAAGTACACCTGCTGGATGCCTGTGAAGGTGTCGGGCTGCATCAGCCCGGCCTCGTGGATGGTCCGGGTGAACGGCGTCTTGAGCGCGCGGATGCAGGGCGTGGACCGGGTGTTGAGCATCCAGGTGCCGGTGATTTCCGCCGACACGATGGCCTGCTTGTAGTGCGAATGCACCGGGCTCTCGGCGCTGGCGACGAAGCGCGTGCCCATCTGGATACCCTCAGCGCCGAGCGCAAACGCGGCCGCCATGCCGCGGCCATCGACGATGCCGCCGGCGGCGATCAACGGCACCTCGACCCGCTCGCGGATCGCCTGCAGCAGCACCAGCGTGCTCACCTCCTCCGGGTTCTTGAAACCGCCGCCCTCGCCGCCCTCCACCACCAGCCCGTCCACGCCAGCGTCAACGCATTTGAGCGCGGTCTCCAGCGTGGGCACGGCGTGATAGACCACGATGCCCGCCGCCTTGAGCGGCGCGATGAACTTGGCCGGGCTGCCCGCCGAGGTGGTGACGAAGCGGATGCCCGACTCGCAAACGAAGCGCAGCATGGCGTCGTCCTTGAGGAAGCGGATCGGCAGGTTCACACCAAACGGCAGGCCGCTGGCGACCATGGCGGTGATCTCGCGCTGGCAGTTGGCGGTCTCGCCCGACGAGGTTTCGATGATGCCCAGCCCGCCCGCGTGCGAAACGGCGCTGGCCAGCGTGCTGCGCGCGATCCAGCCCATCGGGGCCTGCACGATGGGGTAACGGGCGCCGGTGTGGGCGAGGACTCGGTTCATGAAAAGACTCCTGAAGGGTTGGGGACATCGCAAAGTTGACGGCATGCAACTCTTGGGCTGCCCTGCGAGTTCAAGTGATGCGCCGAGATGGCACGGGATAAAAACGGTGCAGTGTCACGGCAAACCGGCCCGTCTGCAGTCGCCGGGGTGTCGCACCGGAAAAATCATAAATCAATAGCACACAATGACTATTTGATGCTGGGAAGATGCCTTTCTTAGTCATATTCCCGCCCAATGAGGCCGCTGGCAGGCCACAGACAGGCGCCCGCCATTGTCAATCACCCACAAAGCCTCACACCGCCCCTCGCCCCTTCTGGCTCTCGAAATACACCACCTTGCGGGCGCGCTGCACGTCACCGAGCGGCCGGTGCGCGGCCAGCGCCTGCCAGGGGTCGAACACCCCGGCTTCGGCCTCGGCGGCCAGTTCCTGGCCCTTGGCCGAAGCCGTGTCCTGGCGTGGCAGGCTGAGCCTTGCGACAGTCGTGTAAGGGCTGGGCCAGTTGACCGAAGCGTCCTCGATCGGCGTCAGCGCCTCGTTCACGAACGGCTGCAACTGCAGGTCCCACTGAAGGTGATGCTTGGCCAGGCGCGCGCTGAAATCCGCGCCCCAGTCGGCATTGGCGCCCTTGACGGCAGTGCCGTTGGCGCCGGCCGGCACCAGGCGCACACGAACCGCATAGGGCCCGCAGGCCAACGGCACCGCGCTGAACAGGGTCTCGGTGGCAAAACCACCAAAAGGTCTTCCCATCGACTTGATCAGCTTGAGCATCCGCGCGGGGCCACCGAACACGCCGTAGCGCTTGAGGAGGAACTTCAGCAAGGACACGCCGCCGCCCGCAGCAGCGACGACAAACGCAACGAATTCCTCACTGCCCGGAAATGCAAAGGCCTCCTGGTTGATCAGCGTGAAATCCTGGCTGCGGGCCGGGCCGTTGCCCAAGGCAGACTCCCCCTCCACACCGAGCACCCGGATCGCGAAGCCTCGGACATCGGGTGTGCGATCGGACGCGCGGTCCATCCCGCCATTGGACAGGCGCACCGTGACATCGAAGCTGGCGGGCGCGCCGAAAAGGCCCTGCCGGGCGAAATCGGGCAGGTCGTCCTTCACAGTCAAGGTGCCGTGAGCCGCGGTGATCTGCTTGCGATGCAACGCCCTGCCTGCACCGTATTTCCTGGACTTGCGAGCCTGGATCGCCGCGAACTTCCGCGCGTAATCGGCAAAGCGTCCGGCTTCGTCTGCGGCAACTTGCTCTTTCCAGTCGGTGCCGGGTGTCAGGTCGGGGGTCATGGGCGAAGCTTCCTGCAGGACGGAGCGCAAATACTACAAGGGTTCGGGCCCAACTGCATCGCCATCGCATTGGCGCCAGATGCCGCCGCAGTGCCCCCGCCGTCACTCCTCCCTGTCATTCTTGACAGGTATCGACCCGCCCTGAATTCACTTTGCACCTACAGTCCATTCATCACGCGCAACAAGGCGAATCAGGGATGTCGGGGACGTGTGATTCGCGCCGGGGCAATGGCTGCTGGCGCGGCGCCGACGGGGCGGTAGTGCTTCCACACAGAGAAACCACCGCCCCTGATTGCGGCCCGCCCCTCACAGGAGCGACAGGCGCCAACACCAGGCCGGATACCCATCGCCCATCCTCGAACATCGCTTCAGGAAGGCGGCGGCGTGTTTGGCGGCGGGAAATTCGGCGAGGTGTTGCCCGGTACCGGGTAACCCGGCGCGGCAGGATTGGGTGCGGGGTAACCTTGCGGTGGGTAGGTCGATGGCGCAAGGTTCGGTGCCGGATAGCCCTGCGGCGGATAAGGCGGCGCCGTGTTCTGTGGCGGGTAGCGGTCACTTGGTGGCGGCGGGGCTGGCGCCACCGGCAACTGGCGACCGTAGGTGGCCTGTCCGGGTACCTGATTGCCGCGCTGGTACATGCACTGCATGTAGGCAAAATCGAACCGCTGCTGCAGACTGTAGGAAGCGACCTGCGAATTGCCCCCCGCGGCGGCGCTGCCAAAGAGAAGCCCTGTGCCAGCGCCCCACGCCGTGATGGCGCCCGGGTTGTACGACCCCTGCCCGAGCAACGCGCCCACGGCGGCACCGAGCACCGTGCCAATGAAGACGTTCGACGCAGCCTGGTTGTTCGCGACTTCGGTGGCGGTCGCGAGCAGTGCCTGCGCTTCTAACTGGCAGGCAAGGCTGTCAGCCTGAAACTGCGCGGGCTCCTTTTTCGTGCCTGGCAACACCATCACCGTGGGTGCCGTGGGCGCCACGGCACAACCGCCGAGCGCGAGCGCGACACCCAAAGCCAGGAATGTCGGGAGGCGAGCTGATTTCATGGTGGTCGTTTTCACTGCGCGAGACGGGGTGCGGTTGGTAAATCTGACGGTACTTGCGGAATGACGGCCATCCACGCCCGGTTGCAGCTCTGTACGTAAGGAAAGTAACCCGCCGGATCCGTGCAGTAATACCAGTAACTGCTGGCCGGCGCGGGGGCAACCTGATCCTGCTGAATGAATGTAGTCGCAGGCTGCGTGATCACCACGCCCGGCACCGCTCCAATGCAGGGATTGCCATTGGGATAAGCATAGTCGTAGCCGTAGGGGTAACACGACGAATAGGCATACCCGTAGTTGTAAGGATACCCGTAGCGATAAGGATAACCATAGTTGTAGGGATACCCATAGGCCAAACCGACGCCAAGGCCTATGCCGAGCCCCCAGCCCACGCCCCACCCACCCCAGTAGCTGCCATACCAGCCGGGATAGCGCGCGGGATAGCCGTAATAGACGCCAGCGGGGCGGGCATAGTAGCCCCCGCCCACCACCATCGGACGGCTGTAGGAGGCCACGCCGCCATAGGGACGCCCGTAGTACCCAACGGCGGGCGCCGCCGAAGCCAGGCTGGCCATGATGAGCAAGCCCGCTGAAGCCAGGAAAAGAAGGGTCTTTTTCATATCAAATCTTCCCGAGAGACTGTATGTAGGATCGCCTGCCCGGCGGAAGGTTCAAAGCGACCCTGCAAGCGCCAGAGTGGAACTGAAGTCACGCCACTCAACGACAGCCTTTGTCACTCTAACGCGCCCTTGCCTGTTCCGGTAGACAGCTCACCCTGAACTGCCTCCCGGCCCAAAGCGGGTGGCCCCACGGATGAGGCATTGCCGCTGGCGCCCTGCCAGGCAACTCCTTGCGCACGCCGCCACCCGGATGGGCTGCTAGCAAAGCTCGCGCGGAAAAACCGTGTGAAAGAACTCTGCTCGGCATAGCCCAGCAACAAGGCAACATCCAGCACGCTCAGGGCCGGGTCGCGCAGGTAAATGATCGCCATGTCCTTGCGAACCGAATCCAGCACCCCCTGAAACCCGAGCGCTGCCTCGCCCAGGCGGCGCTGCAGCGAACGCGATGACATCGCCAGCGCCATCGCGGCCTTTTCCAGCGTCGCCTCGCACTTGGGCATCAACGGGATCAGCGCCTGGCGCAGACGATGCCCGATATCCGTCTGGCTGAAGGCCTTCTCCATAGCGGCACGCGCCTGTTCACGCATGGCCAGGTGCAGGGTTTCGTCGGCCTGCAACAGGGGCATGTTCAGCAGAGAGCCCGAAAAAACCAGCGTGTTCTCGCCGGCACCAAAGCGCACCGGACATTCAAAAAACATCTCATAGGGGCGGACGTCGGACGGCGGTTCATGCAGGAAGAGAACCTCCTTCAAGGGCAGCTCCACGCCCGCCATCCAGCGCCCGAAGTGAGTCCAGCTGGCGATCAGCGATTCCGCCAGGCTGCGGCAGTAAGGCAGGTCTTTCGAGACCACATGCCAGCCCAGCCGCGCCTCCTGGTCCTTCAGGACAAAACGCATCTCGCTGTAGCCGATATCAAAAACCAGACGCCGAAAATGCGGTGCTACCTCGATCGCCTCGCCCAGGGTCCGGCAGGTCATCAGCGCATACCCCAGCACACTGAAAGTGCCCGGGCGCACCCGGCGGGCAAACTCCAGCCCGAGATCGTCGCGCCCGCTCAGGATGACCGCCGCCTGGAACAGTCTGATCACGTCAGACATCGGCCAGCGGGCCTGCGGGTGAGCACTCTCGATGTCCGTCAGCCCTGCTGCGCGCAAGAGCGCCTCACGCCCGATACCGGCGGTTGCCGCCACCTCGATCAGTCCAGCGACGTAGCCGGCGCCCACACTGCTCTTTGACTCCACGTTTTCAACTCCAGTCCGTCGGGCGCAAATTTGGCGCGAATTGACAAATGAAATGAATTCTGGGACAAGCGTGAATTGAAGGCAAGGGCCTACCATCGTGCTTCACCCGATCGGAACAGACCGGGACGCCATAACGAGGAGACACCCATGCTGCCGATTGACCAGGTCCAACTTCATTTCAATCCCGCCACGCTGGCCGGGCTGAACATCATCCTCGGTCTGGTGATGTTCGGCATTGCGCTGGACCTGAAGGTCGGCGACTTCCGCACCGCGTTCAAGTCGCCCAAGGGCCTGCTGCTGGCCACCATCGGCCACCACATCATCTTTCCGGCGATGACCTATGTGCTGATCTGGATCATCAACCCGATCCCGAGCATTGCGCTGGGCATGATCCTGGTGTCGTCCTGCCCGGCGGGCCACCTGTCGAACTTCCTGACGCATCTTTCCAAAGGCAACACGGCGCTGTCGGTCAGCGCCAGTGCCGTGTCCACGGCCCTGGCGATCGTGATGACACCGCTCAACTTCAACTTCTGGGGCAACCTGAGCCCGGTCACGCACGACCTGATGCGTACCATCTCGCTGGACCCGCTGGTCATGCTCAAGGACATCGTGATCCTGCTCGGACTGCCGCTGGTCGTGGGCATGTGGGTGTCGCACCAGTTCCCGGCCTTCGCGGCGCGCGCCCAGAAGCCGATGAAGATTTTTTCGATGGTCGTGTTCTCGCTGTTCGTGGTCGGCGCGCTGGCGGCCAACTTCCAGCACTTCATGAAGTACATCCAGTTTGTCGTGGTGGTGGTTTTCATCCACAACGGCCTGGCACTGGTCACGGGCTTTTCGCTCTCCACCCTGCTCGGGCTCAACGAGCGCGACCGCCGCGCCGTGACCTTCGAGATGGGCATCCAGAACTCCGGCCTGGGCCTGATCCTGATCTTCAACCTGTTCGATGGCCTGGGCGGCATGGCCATCATCACCGCATGGTGGGGCATCTGGCACATCGTCTCGGGGCTCGCGCTGGCCACGTTCTGGAGCAAGCGCGATCCGCGCAAGTACCCGCGCTTTGCACACAAACACCACTGATCAAGCGAGTTTCGACATGACCCCCAAAAAAGTCCTTGTCACGGGCAGCTCCGGCTACCTGGGCAGCCAGACCGTCGCCGCAATGGCCGGCCGCGCGGATCTCTCGGTCATCGCCCTCGACGTGCGCGAGCCGGCCACGCGCCTGCCCGGCGTGATCTACGAGGTGGCCGACATCCGCGCGCCCGAAGTGGACGCCATCGTGGGCCGCAACAGGCCCGATGTCATCGTGCACCTGGCCTCGATCGTGACGCCCGGCAAGAACAGCAACCGCGCCTTCGAGTACGACGTGGATGTCAACGGCACGCGCAACCTGCTGCAGGCCTGCGTGGCCCACGGCGTGCGGCGCATCATCGTGTCGTCCAGCGGCGCGGCCTATGGCTATTACGCCGACAACCCGGAGTGGCTCACCGAATCCGACCCGGTGCGCGGCAACGAGGTCTTCGCCTATTCCTGCCACAAGCGGCTGGTCGAGGAAATGCTGGCCGATTACCGAAAGAACCACCCCGAACTGGAGCAGGTCATTTTCCGCATCGGTACCATCCTGGGCCCGACGGTGCGCAACCAGATTACGGACCTGTTCGAGAAGCCCAAGATCCTCGCCATCGCCGGCTCCGACAGCCCGTTTGTCTTCATCCACGACCAGGACGTCGTCGGCGCCATCCAGCACGGCATCGATTCAAAGAATGTCGGCATCTTCAACGTCGCCGGCGACGGCAAGCTGACCATCTTCGAGATCGCGCAGCGCCTGGGCAAGAGCTGTCGCGTGCTGCCAGCCCCGGTGTTGCAGGCGGCGCTGTGGGTCCTGAAGAAGCTGAACCTGACCCAGTACGGGCCGGAGCAGCTCGACTTCCTGCGCTACCGCCCGGTGCTGCTCAACACCCGGCTCAAGGAAGTGTTTGGCTACACGCCCAAGCTGACCTCGGCCCAGGTGTTCGACCTGTACCGCAACGCCCGGCAGAGCGCCCGGTAAATGGCCCGGCGCGAATTCACCGCGAAGGTCATCCTGGTCACCGGCGCGGCCGGCGGTTTGGGTGCCGCGCTGTGTCGCCGTTTTGCGGCCGAGGGTGCCCGCATCGCCGCGATGGACCTGGACCGCGAGCGCCTGGACGCCCTCGCGGCCACCCTGCCCTACGGCACGCTGGCCATTGCCGGCAACATCGCCGACCCTGCCGCGTGCCAGGCCGCCGTCGACCAGACCGTGGCGCACTTTGGCGCGCTCGACGGTCTCATCAACAACGCCGGCATCTCGCACCGCAGCTTGCTGCAGCACACCGACCCCGCCGTGATCCGCCGCGTCATGGAAGTCAACTTCTTCGGCGCGATGCAGATGACCCACGCCGCCCTGCCCCACCTGATCGAGACCCATGGCGTGGTGGCGGCGATTTCCAGCGTGGCCGGCTACGCGCCGCTGCTGGGGCGCACCGGCTATTCGGCCAGCAAGCATGCGCTGCACGGCTTCTTCGACACCCTGCGCACGGAGGTCGAAGACCACGGCGTGGGCGTCACGCTGGTCTGCCCCTCGTTCATCGCCACCGGCATCGGTGGCGCGGCCCTGGGCGGCCAGGGCGGCTCGGCCACCTCCGCGCGCATCACGGCCGGGGGCGAGTCCAGCCCCGATGACATCGCGCAACGGATTGTTGACGCCCTGGCGCAGGGCCAGACCCTGCTGCTGCCCGACCGCACCTCCCGCCTGGCGTGGTGGGTCCGCAAGTTCGCCCCAGGCTTTTACGCCCGCACCATGAAGCGCCGCGTCAGCGCTGAATTCCCGACCCCTTCAGAGGAGACACGATCATGAAATCACCCTTCTTCGCGCTGGCCGCCCTGCTCGCCGTCAACGCCTTCGCCGTGCCCGTCAGCGTCCGGGACCACGCCGGCAAGCCGCTGGCCACGGTCATGGTGAGCCGCGTGCCCGTCAGCCCGGCGGCCGTTGACAAATCCGACAACGGCTACGCCGCCAGCGGCAAGCTGCAGCAGGCCTTCTTCGAGCTGGCACGCTTCACCGATGCTGCCGGCGCCACGGACATTCCGCCGGCCGAGCATCCCTGGCAGATCCGCCTGCGCAAGCCCGGCTACAAGGACCTCACCGTGCCCGCCAGCGCATTGGAAAAGCCCCTGGTCATGGTGCCCGAAACCGACGTCGCGGCGCTGGCCGCACAGCAGCCGGCCAACGCCTGGTCGTCCACCATCGACTTCGGTGATCCGGACCTGAAGAAGGAGTTCATGCTCCAGTGCAATTTCTGCCACCAGCAGGGCAACGTCTTTTTGCGCCGGGACCGGAGCGCCGAAGAGTGGAAGGTCGCGATCCGGCGCATGGTGCGCTACGGCGCGCGGCTGTCCAGTGAAGGCCAGGAGAAGATTCCGCCGATGCTGGAGGCGCACTGGAAGAAGATCGCTGCCAACCCATCACTGGTGCCCCAGGGCACGCCCTGGTCGCCCGACCTGGCCGGCACGACGATCCGCGAAATGCCCATCGGCGACGCGATGTCGCAGATGCACGACCTGCTGCTGCACAGCAACGGCCTGATCTACGTCGGCGACAACCTGCAGGACCGGGTCTATGAGATCGACCCGGCCACGGGCAAATTCACCGTGTACAAGATCCCGCCGCAGCCGGGCGACAAGCTCGGCGGCCTTCTGGCCGGGCGCCTGCATGATTTCCCCAAGCATGAGACCTACCAGGGCATTCACTCGATGGCCGAGTCGCCGAAGGACAAGCACATCTTCATCACCCCCTCGTACCAGCGCCGCCTGATCGAGTTCGACCCGGTCACCAAGGCTTTTCGCGTGCACCAGATGGACAGCGGCTTCTATCCGCACACGATCCGCTTCGACGCCAAGGACCGTGCCTGGTTCACGCTGGCGCTGTCCAACCAGGTCGGCATGTTCGACCGAACGACCCAGAAGTTCACGCTTTACGACCTGCCGTTTCGCACGTTCATGGAAAAGGTGACGGTCAAGCTGACCCCCTTCATCTTCAAGCTGCTCGGCTGGGGCATCCCGGTGGCCAACTATGTCAAGGTCGACAAGGTTTCCACCGGCGTGCCGCTGCCCTACGGCATCGACATCACGCCCGATGGCAAAGCCTGGGTGGCCCGCATGCACACCGATGAGCTGGCCTCGGTGGACCCCGCCACCGGCGTGGTGAGCATGATCAAGACGCCGTTCAGGGCGCCTCGCCGGCTCAGGTCCGACCGCGACGGCAACCTGTGGATCGTGGCCTTCAACGAATCGAAGATCGCCCGCTATGCGCCGAAGACCGGGCAGTTCACGCTGTTCGATCTTCCGGTTTCGCCCAAGCACAGCGACACCCCCTACTCGCTCAACGTGGACCGCGAGCGCCACCAGGTGTGGGTGAACGGCACCAACTCGGATTCGGTCTACCGCTATGACATCGCCACGCAGGCGTGGACCATGCTCCCGATGCAGCGCCGCGTGACCTTCACCCGGGACGTGGAGATTTCGCCCCAAGGCAAGGCCTACGTGAGCAGCGCCTCGTTCCCGAGCTGGCACATCGAAGACGCGCAACCGACGCTGATCGAGATCACCCCGCGTTAACAACGATCACCCCCATGCCCGCCTTCTACCTCTCGTCCCTGCTGGCCTTCACCGGTGGGCACATGGTCAACTACACCGTCATCCTGTACCTGCAGGAGAAGGTCGGCTCCGATCTGCTTTCAGGCATCGGCTTCGGGCTGTCGTTCGGCACCTCCATCATTTTTGGCTGGTTTGCCGGCGTGCTGTGCGACCGCATCTCGCCGACGCGGGTGATTCATGCGGCACAGGCGCTGTTCATCCTGTGCCTGGCCGGCCTGTGGTGGACCGACGCCGGCGCCAGCGGCGCCACGCGCGTGGGCTGGACATTGTTCTCCGCCTTCCTGGGCGGCCTGGCCTGGTCCTTCGTCGGCCCGGCCCGGCTGGCCACGCTGGGCCAGATCGCGCCGCCCGACAAGCTCAAGCCCGCCACCATCATCTTCAACCTGCAGGTTCTGCTGGGCTTCGGCCTGGCGCCGGTGGTGATCGGCCTGGTGCGCAGCCGCTATGGCTGGCCCGCCGTGTTTGCCACGGGCATGGGCTTTTTCGTGGCCGCCTCGCTGATGCTGCTGGGCACACGCACGCGCGGCAGCGACCGGCCCGGCCAAGGCGTGTTCACCGAGATCGGCGAAGGCTTCTCGGCCGTCAAGGCCAACCCCCTGCTGCTGCAGCTGATTCTGGCGGCCATCATGGCCTATGCGATGACCGGCCCGATGCAGATCCTGCTGCCCAAGCTGGCGCGCGAGGTGCTCGGCCTGTCGGAGCTTCAGCGCGGCGGCTACCTGGGGCTGATGGCGCTGACGCTGATCCTGGGCGGGGTCTCGGCGCTGCTGCTGGGCAAGCACCTGCACCATGGCCTTGCCATCTTCGTCGGCACGATGACGGCCAGCCTGCTGTTTGCGTCCCTGAGCCATTGGACCAGCGCTGCTGTTTCGGCGACGGCCCTGGGCGCCATGGGCCTGCTCGGCGGCATGGTGATCAGCTTCATCATCGCCGGTATCCAGGGCCAGGCCCCCGAGGCCCTGCGCGGACGCATCATGAGCATCTACTCGATCATCTCGCAGGTCGTGCCCGCGGCATCCGGCGTGGCGGCGGGCGCCCTGGTGCGTTCGACCGGCGTCGCCCATGCGATCCTTTACGCTGGGGTGGGCTTGGCAAGCCTCGCCTTGCTGGGTGCAGCGCTGATGCCGAAGCTGCGGCGCGTAGCTCGTTGATAATCCTTTTTTGATAGCATATAGAGACCATTTCACGCTGGGCTAGTGCCATTTCTTTCCTTAAAATGGAATTGCGGACCTGTTGCGGCGTCGCGCAGGCGCGCAGGGCGCCGGATCCAGCCGCCCAACTTTGACCCTGGGACCCTGACATGCAAGAAACCCTCTCCCGCCGCCCCCAGCGCCGCTTCTGGGGCTGGGGCCTGGCCGACGCCGCGCTCGATGCGCGCGAGAAGACGAACCTGCGTTTCATGCTCGACCAGCTCGGTGCCGTTCAGGGCGAGCGGGCAGCGCCGAACGTCGGGGACTTCGCGCTGCGCAAGCCGCGGATCGCCCCGCCGGCGGCACTGGCGGCGATGTTTTCCGACCGGCCCCTGGACCGGCTCAACCACAGCTACGGCAAGAGCTATGCAGATCTCGCGCGAATGTGGATACGCGACGTGCCCGAGCCGCCGGACTGGGTGGCTTTCCCCGATGACGAGCAGGCGGTGATCGACGTGCTGGACTGGGCGGCGCGCAGCAATTTGGCGGTGGTGCCCTATGGCGGCGGCAGCAGCGTGTGCGGCGGCGTCGAGCCGGCCGTCGGGGCGAGTTACGCGGCCACGGTCTCGCTGGACATGGAACGCCTGAGCCGGGTTCTGGAAGTCGATCGCACCAGCCGCGCCGCGCGCATCCAGGCCGGCGCGCTGGGGCCGGAACTCGAAGCACAACTCAAGCCGCACGGGCTGACGCTGCGCCACTTCCCGCAGAGCTTCGAGTTCTCGACGCTCGGCGGCTGGATCGCCACGCGCGCCGGCGGCCACTACGCGATGCAGCACACCCACATCGATGACTTCGTCGAGTGCACCCGCATGGTCACCCCCGCGGGCGTGATGCAGACGCGACGCCTGCCCGGCTCCGGGGCCGGCCCCGCGCCGGATCGGCTGGTGCTGGGCTCGGAAGGCACGCTGGGCGTGATCACCGAGGCCTGGGTGCGCCTGCAGGACGCGCCGCGCTTTCGCGCCTCGGCGTCGGTGCGCTTCGACAACTACTTCAAGGGCGTGGCCTGCGTGCGCGCGCTGGCGCAGTCGGGCCTGAACCCGGCCAACTGCCGCCTGCTGGACCCGATGGAGACGGTGTTCTCCAGCGTCGGCGACGGCAGCCATGCCATCCTGGTGCTCGGCTTCGAATCCGCCGACCACCCGCTGCAGCCCTGGATGGCGCGCGCGCTCGAACTGGTGCGCGAGCACGGCGGCCAGTTCGACGCCGCGGCCGTGGCGCGCTCCATGGCGCCCGAGGGCGGCGACGCCCACCGCACCGGCGCGGCCGGCGCCTGGCGCGACGCCTTCCTGCGCATGCCCTACTGGCGCGACCCGGCCGTGGGCCTGGGCGTGATCATGGACACCTTCGAGACCGCGGTGACGTGGGACCGCTTCGACGCCTTCTACACCGCTGTCAAGGCGGATGTCTCGGCCGCCATTCAGCGCGCCACCGGCAACGAATCCTTGCTGTCCTGCCGCTTCACGCACGTCTATCCGGATGGCCCGGCGCCCTACTTCACGCTGGCCGTCAATGGCGCGGCCGACGGCAGCGTGGCCAGCGCGCTGGCCGCCTGGCGCGACATCAAGGCCGCCGCCAACGAGGCCGTGATCAGCCACGGCGGCACCATCACCCACCACCATGCCGTGGGGCGCGACCACCGCAGCGGTTACGAGCGCGAGGCCGACCCGCTGTTTCGCCGCATGCTCGCCGCCGCCAAGCACGAGGTCGATCCGCGGGCCGTGCTCAATCCGGGCGTGCTTTTCGACCCGCTGGGCCACTCGATAGGCATCACCGGGTCACTGGCGGGGTAACGTTTGCAAGGTTCCCGCCCTTTGTCGCTTCGCCCGGCCGGCAAGCCTCCCTAATTCCCGACCTGCCCGGGTCCTATCATTGGCATTGGCCCGTTCAATCGCATCCCAAGGAGTTTTGCCATGTCTGTCACCGTCCACCTCAATCTGGGCTACGAGTTTGAAGTCAAGGCCAAGGCCGCCGATGTGTTTGCCGTGCTGGCCGACGTCCCGCTGTCGGCCAGCCATTTTCCCAAGGTGCACAAACTGACCGACCTGGGCGGCGGGGCTTTCAAGTGGGAGATGGAAAAGGTGGGCACCGAACACGTGAACATCCAGACCATCTACGCCAGCACCTACGTGAGCAATGCGGCCAAGGGTACGGTGGACTGGACGCCGGTCGAAGGCATCGGCAACGCGCTGGTGAGCGGGCGCTGGAAAATCAAGGACAAGAAGAAATCCACGTTCATTGCGCTGGAGATCACCGCCGAGGTCCACGTGCCCTTGCCGCACCTGATGCATGCGATCGTTGAACCGGTGATCGAGCACGAGTTCACCCACCTGGTCGAAAAATACATCGACAACCTGATCGTGCGATTTGGCGGCGAGGTTGCGTGAAAGTTATCCCTGCATGCACTGGACAAACTTGTGGATAAGCCACGATACTGCCTGTATCGCGGTGGCAAGTACCTGATTTCAAAAGGGTTTCGTTCAGCCGCCCATTTTTCAGGCAGCTGCGCAGCCAGCCCCACTTTCGCATGACCCACTCCTGGTACGAACGCCACATCCTGCCTTGGGCGCTGGACTTTGCCTGCGGCCTGCGCACAGTCGGCCGCCAGCGCCAGAAGGTCGTGCCGCTGGCGCACGGGCGCGTGCTGGAGGTGGGCATCGGCACGGGGCTGAACATGCCGTATTACGACAAGGCCCGCGTGAGCCAGATCACCGGACTGGACCCGGCGATGGAACTGCACCCGTGGGCACTGCGGCGCATCGCGGCGGCAGGCCTGCCGGTGGAACTCGTGGGCCTGTCGGCCGAGCAGATTCCCCGGCCTGACGCGAGCTTCGACACCGTGGTGGTGACGTACGCCCTGTGCACCATTCCCGACCCGGTCGCCGCGCTGCGCGAGATGCGCCGCGTGCTGGTGCCGGGCGGTGCCCTGCTTTTCTGTGAACACGGGCGCGCGCCCGATGCCGACGTGGCCCGCTGGCAGGACCGGCTGCAGCCGCTGTGGGGGCGCTTCGCCGGCGGTTGCCACCTGAACCGCGACATCCCGGCCCTGCTCGACGCCGCCGGCTTCGCCTGCCCCACCTTGCAAACACGCTACCTCAGCGGCCCGCGCGTGATGACGTTCAACTACTGGGGCGAGGCGCGGGCAGCGTAACGTCCTGGCGCTGACCCTTTCGCTCGCGCGTGCGGGCCTCCTTCTTCGCGGCGCGCTCCATCTCCAGCTTCTGCGCGTCGGCCACCCACCGTGCAAACTCCTCGGGCGACTCCAGCGTGATGCGGCCCAGCGTGGCGCTGCGAAACTCGTGCATCACGATCTCGGCCGCCTTCTGCAAGTTGACGCGCCCACCCCCGAGCAGCGCGCCGCGCTGGCGGCCGACCTCGGCCAGCAGGTCTTCGTCGGTCATGGCGGGCACGTCCTTGAGCTTGAAGCGCGCCTCCAGCAGCCCAGGGTAGTGGCGCTTGAGCACCGCCAGCAGTTCCAGTGCGACGGCCTCGTCGTCGTAAGCGTTGCGGCCGATGGCGCCACTGGCGGCCAGATGGTAGCCGCTCTGGTCCACCGCGATGCGCGGCCACAGCATGCCGGGCGTGTCGTACAGGTAGAAATCGTCGGCCAGCGTGATCCGCTGCTCGGCCTTGGTGATGCCAGCCTCGTCGCCGGTCTTGGCCGCCTTGCGGCCCGTCAAGGTATTGATCAGGGTCGACTTTCCCACGTTAGGCACGCCGCAGATCAGCACGCGCATGGGTTTGGCCAGACCACCGCGTTTGGGCGCCAACCCGTGGCAGGCGTCGATCAGCGCGCGGGCCGGCGTGGTCATGCTGGCGTCCAGCCCGATGGCACGGGTGTCGGGCAGGCTGTTGTAGTAGGCCAGCCAGAGCGCGGTGCGTTCGGGGTCGGCCACGTCCTGCTTGTTCAGCACTTTGAGCGAGAGCCGTCCGGCGGTGAGCTCAGCCAGCAGCGGGTTGGCACTGGATCCGGGCAGGCGTGCGTCGAGCAACTCGATCACCACATCGGTGTCCTTGATGCGCTCGGTGATGGCTTTTTTGGTCAGGTGCATGTGACCGGGAAACCACTGGATGGCCATCTGGGAGTCTTTCTTTCGGGGGCGGCTGCTTTGCAGCGCGAGGAACCGGATTGTGAACCAAGCGACGCGGCACGGCGGCAAGGTCCGCCCCCGCCCTGCCGCGAAGCCGTGTCATGATGCCCGACATGACCCGCAATTCACGCGCCGCGACCCAGCCCAACCCGAAAGCTGATCGCGTACTCCTGCACAAAGGCGTTCTGCTGGCTTTCATCGGCCTGACCGTGCTGATCGGCCCGCTCTTCATGGCGCCCTCCGGCATGCGGGACATGGTGGCCTCGTCCGCCGTGGTCGGCTGGTTCGCTCTGGTGCTTGGCACAGCCTTTGCCGTGATGTACGGGCTGCGTCGTCGCGACAATGGACGGCCTCGTTGAGTTCATCTTTTGATAGCAGACAAAGACGTTTCGATGCTGGGATAGTGCCATTTTGATCGCCAGAACTCCTCCAGAACCCGCTTTGAGCGTTCCTGCGCCGCCCCACGGCGCCCACTACAGTGCCGCCGCCGAGCGCAACCGCCAGCCGATCCTGGACGTGCTGCGCCAGACGCTGCCCGCCCAGGGCTCGGCGCTGGAGATCGCCAGCGGAACCGGCCAGCACACGGCATGGTTCGCACAGGGCCTGCCCGGCTGGACCTGGCAGCCCAGCGACGCGCAGCCTGACGCGTTTGCCTCGATTCGCGCCTGGTGCGCGCAGGCGGGAGTCGGCAATGTCCGCGCGCCGTTGCTGCTCGATGTGCTGGCGCCGCGCTGGCCCGCCGAACTTTCTGCGCACAGGGAGCCCTTTGACGCACTCTTCTGCGCCAACATGCTGCACATTGCCCCATGGGAAACCTGCACAGCGCTGATGCGGGGTGCAGCGCGACACCTGGCACCGCGCGGTCTGCTGATCGTCTACGGCCCGTTCATCGAGCGCGAGGTGCCGACTTCGCCCGGCAATCTGGCATTTGACGCAAGCCTTCGCCAGCGCGACCCCGCCTGGGGGATCCGCCGGCTGGGTGACGTGGCAGACCAGGCGACGCTGGCCGGCCTGTGCCTGCGTCAGCGAGTGGAAATGCCGGCAAATAACCTGCTGCTGGTGTTCGCGCGGACTCCCGGGGTGCACCAGACGGCGCCCTGACCGGCACGCGGGCGAGGACTGGCACGGTTTACCCCATTGGCCGGGGCGTCGCGTGTCAGGCGGGCGCGAGCCCTCTTGAGCCCGCCTGGCCTTTGCCCAGGGCATCGCTCTTCAGCGCGGAAAGCGCCTGCGCCACCACGCCGTGGGTTTCGACCGGACGCAGCAAGTCATGCAGGATCAGCCGTTCGCAACTGCGCCGCGTCATTGAGTGAGGCCGCCCACCATGGCTGACAAACATGAACAGGGAGCCTTTGTCGCTCGCCCAGACCAGTTGGGCACGGCGCCATTTCTGATTTGAGAAAAGGTCGACCCAGCATCCGGTAATCAAGCCCAGCAAGATTCTTTCAACTTGGTCGCTGTCTTGTCCGCGAGTTTCAGCCGGGGCGACGCCAGCCTCGCCCGGTTGATTTTCGGGTGCGCCCGCGGGACGAGTCCGGGCCGCCTCGGCCACGAGCGCGCTCGGCGCGGATGGCAGCGTTTCTTCAAACCCTGCACCGTCCTGATCCCGCGGCGCCAGCCAGGGTTGAGCGGCAGCCTTGGGAATCCTTTGCTCGGCAGTCGCCGGCAACAGGTCGGAGTCCAGGGGCATGGCGCTCGACGCCAGGACATCCTGCTCTGACTTCAGGCGACGCAGCTTGAGCACTGGCCCATGAAGGCGGATCAGGATGTCAAAGAATACCGCCCGTTCACCGGCGTCCTGGCCAATCAGGTCCAGGCCGGCATTGAGCTTTCGAACCATCCCCGGGATCATGTCCATGAGCTTGGCGGGCTGGCGCAGGGTGAAGTCCTGCTTCACGCTCCAGACCAGATCAGAGACCAGTACCCCGAATCCCCTCGGGTCGATCTGCTTGTCCTGATCCACCAGGCGTGCATGCGCCATGACCAGAGACCACGGGCCAAACAGAAAATCGAGCACCGCACCCGGCACCTTGTCCAGATCGGGCCGTGAGCTCATATCAAAGGCGATCTGGTCCGCCATGGCCTGACGGTCTGCGGCAAACCGCAAGCCTTTGAGCACGTCCTGGCTGCGTTCATCGTCGGCCCGATCCCGCTCGGTCCAGGCCGTCTCGAGTGTGGCCAGGGCACTGTTGAAAGGCTGCGCACTGTCGATCTTCAGCCCGTTGAGGGTGTTGAAGGCCCTGCGGACGGTCTCGAAGAACGCCAGAAAATCCGAGCTGGCTTCGTCGTTGTATTTGAAACTGCGCTGCGCGACCCGCTCCATCAGGCGGCGGCCCGGGTGGGTTTCTTCGCTGAAGAAGCGGGGATCCACCATGGCCAGGCGCAACAAGGAGGGCTCGAGCGCTACGATCGACTCCCGCACCGGCACCATCAAACGCGGATCCTGGGCCACCTGGTTCACCAGTTTGCGCACCACCTCCAGGCCCATCACCTGTCCGACGTGCGTGGCCTCCTTCTTGAGTTCAGCGCGAACGAGCTTGCGGGCCGTCGACCTGGCGTACGTCCCCCAGACCTGTTCATCGAGCGGACTTTGTCCGTCAATGCGGCGCCCGGTCGGTTGCGCGTGGGCCGCTCCACGGTCTTCGTCGGCACCCGGCGCACCTTGCAAAGCGGCGGTCTCGGCACGAAGCGCCCGAAGCTCCTCATCGACCCGCGCGTAGTAGGAATCGGCCAGCCGGGCCCGGCTGTCAACGCCGTGGAGCAGGAAGTCCTCAAACAGCGCCTCGCCGACCTCCGGTTGGGCCGGGTTCGCAAATTCCACTTGTCCCGGGAACTCCCGCCCACCTGCATCTGCTGCCGGCCGGCCCGCGCCAGAGCCCCGGTTTCCCCCGTTGTCCCCCGCGTGTTGCCCTGTCTCTTCGAGCGCACCCCGACGCGACGCCCCCCCGCCGCCGCCGCCACTGCCCGAGGCGTTCGGGATCATTCGGTAGCTGACCGCCTGCAGGTTGGCCCCTTGCAGCGACTGAATGAGCTTCTCGTAGATCGCCCGCAGCTCGCGGCCCATCGGGGCAGCGAGCAGCTTGAGCCACAGGGCGCGGGTGCCCGTCTCCACACTGGCACTGTCCAGCAGGTCGCGCAAAACCCTTGCAAAAATCTCGGGGCGCAGGCTGTTGAGCTCCGGCCGCACGTTCTGAAAGCCCTGCGCGGCGCTGATCAAGGCATCGAGGTCTGCCATGACGGCATCGACCTGAAGCCGCAACTGCTGGGACAGCCGGGCGAACTCGATGTCCTGGGTCACCTGGGCATCGTCGACCAGCGTCAGTCCGGCAAAGCCTGAAATGGTGCCGCCCAGGGCCGCATGAGACGACGGCGTAACCTGAGCGGGAAACACGGAGTCCGTGCCGGTTTCGGTAAACGCGCAAAGCAGATTCTTCGCGTACTGCGGACCCCAGGCTGCCCGCGACTTCTGAAGACTGCTCAGTGCCAATGCGTAGCTGTCGCGCTCCGCCAGCTTGACCGTGCTGCCCTCCGCCGCTTGCAAGGCAGCCGCAACCTCATCGAGGCAACGCTCAAGCGCGCTTCGCGACCATGAAGCGGCTTCTTGAAAACTGCGCTGCAGCAGAGGGGATTTCTCGTCCATTTGCGATTCAGATTGGCTTTTGAGTTTAACGGTGTCGCATCCCTGCACAATGAAGCAATAAGTTACAAAATGCAGCGCACCGACTACGCCTGCCAAAAGCGCCGGCCGAGCGTCAGTCGGGCTGCATGCCAACGCTCAGGTATAACTCCGACAGACCCGTACAACACTCCGGAGACAGCATGCCTCCCATCACCCGACGCCAGACGATTGCCGATGTGTTGCGGCGCAGCGCGCTGCGCCTGCCCGCAAAGACAGCCATCGTCTGCGGCAGCACCACCTGGACCTATGCACAGTTCGACGCCGTCGTGACAAGCATTGCCTGCGCCCTGGCGGAGCGCGGTATGCGCGTGGGTGACCGCGTGGCCGTGCTGGCGCGAAACTCCCACGGCTTTGCCGCGCTGCGCTTCGCGCTGGCCCGCATCGGCGCCGTGCTGGTGCCGATCAATTTCATGCTCAAGGCCGATGAAGTGGCCTACATCCTGCGCCACGCCGGCGCACAGACACTGGCCACCGACAGCGGTCTGGCGGACCTGGCCCGAGCTGCTGCGACACTCGACACCCAGGTGCGGGACTTCATCTGGCTGCCCTCCGAAGACCCAACCGAGCCGGTGACCGGCATGGTCAGCTTCGACGAACTCGCCGCCTGCACGGCGCCACTGCCCGAGGTGACGCTCTCCAGCACCGACCTGGCGCAGATCGTATACACCAGCGGCACCGAATCCACGCCCAAGGGCGCGATGCTCACGCACGACGCGGTGCTCTGGCAATACGTCAGCTGCGTGGTGGACGCGGCCATCGCGGCCGATGATCTGGCACTGCATGCGCTGCCGCTTTACCACTGCGCGCAACTCGACGTGTTCTTCGGCCCGGCGATCTACATGGGATCGACCAACATCATCACAGCCAAGCCAGTGCCGGATAACCTGCTGCCGCTGATCGCGAAACACCGCATCACCAGTTTCTTTGCGCCACCCACGGTGTGGATCGCGCTGCTGCGCTCGCCGCTGTTCGAGAGCAACGACCTCTCGAGTCTCGCCAAAGGCTACTACGGCGCGTCCATCATGCCGGTGGAGGTGCTGCGCGAGCTGGCGGCGCGCCTTCCGAAGGTGCGGCTATGGAACCTCTATGGTCAGACTGAAATCGCGCCACTGGCCACGATGCTTGGGCCCGATGACCAGTTGCGCAAACCCGGCTCCTGCGGGCGTGCGGTGCTGAACGTGGAAACCCGTGTGGTGGACGATCACCTGAAGGACGTGTCGGTCGGCGAGGTCGGGGAAATCGTGCACCGCTCGCCGCACCTGATGCTGGGCTATTTCCATGACGACGAGCGGACCCGATCCGCGTTCGAGGGGGGCTGGTTCCACAGCGGCGACCTGGCCACCATCGATGACGAAGGTTTCATCACGGTGGTCGATCGAAAGAAAGACATGATCAAGACCGGTGGCGAAAACGTGGCCAGCCGCGAGGTCGAGGAAATGATCTACCGCCTGCCCCAGGTCAGTGAAGTGGCGGTGATCGGCCTGCCAGATGCTCGCTGGGTCGAAGCGGTGACGGCCGTGGTCGTCGTGAAGGCCGGACAGACCCTGACCGAAGCCGAGGTCATTGCCCACTGCACCGGGCACATGGCCAGCTTCAAGGCGCCGAAGCGCGTGGTGTTCGCCGACAGCCTGCCCAAGAACCCCAGCGGCAAGCTGCTCAAGCGGGAACTGCGCCAGGCGCACGCACACCCAGCCGCCACAGCGAGGTGACTTCGGCCGCGCGGGCGGCATGCAGCGAGTCGCTGGCGTCAGCCGCCTTGGGGTGCAGCGGGCGAATATCGAGCTTGCCCAGCACCACAAGGCCCGCCGCTTCGATCCAGCCCAGAAGTTGCTCGCGAGGGCGCAGTCCCAGGTGTTCGGCGAGATCCGACAGGATGAGCCAGCCTTCACCGCCGGTCGTCAGGTGCGCCGCCAGACCGGCCAGAAAGCCACGCAACATCCGGCTGTCCGGGTCATACACCGCGTGCTCGATAGGTGAGCTCGCGCGCGCGGGCACCCAGGGTGGGTTGCAGACGATCAGCGGCGCCCGACCATAGGTCGTCTCCGGCGGGAACAAGTCCGCCTGAATGACTTCCACTTGCCCCGAGAGGCCCAGGCGATGCAGATTTTCGCGGGCGCAGGCCAGTGCGCGCGGCTCCTGGTCGGTCGCGACCACGCGCTGCACACCGCGATGCGCCAGCACCGCTGAAAGAACGCCCGTGCCCGTGCCGATGTCAAACGCCAGCGCCTTCGACGCCAGCGGCGCCTTCGCCACGAGCTGGACGTACTCGCCACGCACCGGCGAGTAAACACCGTAGTGCGGATGAATGCGGTTGTCGCCCGGCCCGCCGAGCGCGGCAATCTCGACGCCTTTCTTGCGCCATTCGTGCGCGCCCACCAGGCCCATCAGCTCGCGCAGGGACACCACGCTGGCTTCACCTTCCAGCCCGGTGCCTGCGCCCCAGGCCTCAGCGCATGCCGCCTGCAAATCGGGCGCCCGGCGCAGCGGCACTGAACAGTCCGCCGCCACGGGCACCAGCACCATGCCCAGCACGCGGGCCCGCTGCGCCTGCGCCTGGCGGTGCAGGTGGAAGGCCTCGGCGGGCGACGGCATCGGTTTGGCCACCGCGCCCGCCTTTGCCGGCGGTCCGCCCTTTTGGCGTGGCTTGCGGTCCACCCGGCGCGCCAGCGCCTGCAGCAGTTGGCGGGCATTGTGGAAGTCGCCGCGCCACAGCAGCCCAGTGCCTTCGCAGGCCAGGCGATAGGCGGCGTCAGCGCTCAGGGTGTCGTCGGCCAGCACCACGCGCCTGGGCGGCGATGCACCGCTTTCGGAACGCCATCGGGCGCTGTGTGCGGCGCCGCCTTCCTGCCAATGGATCCGGGGGTGGGGGCTCATCGGCGCATTGTCATGACGGCAAGGCCGGTTCATTGGCCGGAATTGGCTGGGCCGCCAGCCATAGCGCGATGCGTGCAGGGTCGTTGGTCAGGCGCAGTTCAGTGAACACCTGTTCTGCCTCGGGGTAATGGCGGCGCAGGTAGTTGAGCCACTGCTTGAGGCGCCCGGACCGGTGGCGCGGCTCCACATGGCGGGCAATCAGCCGCCAGAAATCGGTGATCAGCGGCAACAGGTCGGCCCAGGCAATGCCGGGCAAGCCGGGCGCCAGACCCATCGCGCTGCGATCGGCCGCCACGATGGCCAGCGCCAACCCCGGGTTGCGCACCATGCCGCGGCCGATCATCAGGGTGTCGCAGCCGGTGACCTCGCGGCAGCGCAAGGCATCCTGCACGCTCCAGATTTCGCCATTGGCGATCACCGGAAGGGTCACCGCCTGACGCACGTCGCGCACCCGCTCCCAGTATGCAGGCGGGCGGTAGCCGTGCGCCCGGGTTCGCGCGTGCACCACCAACTCGCTGGCACCGGCCTCGTCAATGGCCTGTGCGCATTCCAGCGTGCGGGTGTCGCACTGATTGCCCAGCCGCATCTTGGCCGAGACGGGAATGGCCGCGGGCACGGCGCGGCGCACCGCGGCCACGATCTGGCCAACCAGCTCCGGCTCGTCGAGCAGCACGGCGCCGCCCCGGTGCTGGTTCACAGTCTTTGCGGGGCAGCCGAAGTTGAGGTCGATGCCGGCCGGGTTCAGCGTCGCCAGCACGGCGGCGTTGTCGGCCATGCAGGCCGGGTCCGACCCGAGCAATTGCGGGCGCACAAGGACCCCGGCCGGTGTGCGGCTTCCGTGGCGCAGTTCGGGCACGATGCGTGTGAAGACGCGGGCGGGCAGCAACTGTCCCGTGATGCGGATGAATTCCGAGACGCAGCCGTCCATGCCGCCGACGCGCGTCAGGATGTCGCGCAGGGTATGGTCCAGCAGCCCTTCCATGGGCGCGAGCAGGAGTCTCATGCCCTGTGGGGCAGCAAGGGGCAAGGTCATGGCAGCTTCAGACGGGCCGACAGCGAGCGGCGCGATCAGTCCAGCGCGCGCTTCATGCGGATCTCCTCGACCTTGACACTGCCCATGGGCGTTGTGCGGGCCGTGTTCAGCTCGCGTTTGAAGCCGGCCAGCTCGAAAAAGCGGATCGCGCGCTCGTTGCGTAGCATCACCCACAGCGTGACATCGGTGCAACCTTCATCGACAAGCCCCTCGCGGGCGGCGTCCCACAAGGCCAGGCCGGCGCCCAGGTCCCAGTCGCCGGGCCCGACGTAAATGGCCCAGATCTCTCCGGTGGTGGCCTTGGACTTGGGATCACGCGAGCGGTCGAAGCCCACAAAGCCCACCATCCGGTCGTCGTCAATGGCGACATGCACCTGCGGATCGTTGTAACGGATGGCCTCGCGCCAGAATTCCAGGCGTTTCTCCAGCGAGATGCTGGCGAGGTCGGCCTCGGGCAGGATGCCCTCGAAGGCCTCTTTCCAGGTGTTGACGTGGATCGCAGCGATGGCGGGGGCATCACGCAGGGTGGCGGGTCGAACCTTGTAGATGGACATGAATGAAAGCTGAGAAGTGATAGATCCAGACGCATCGCGCCTGCAGGCAAGGTTGGAATTGTCGCCGGTGTCGGTCTGGAGGGCGACACCGGGCGGCGAACACCAGCTCTGTCAGGCGGGCGGGCTACCTCAACCACCCGTTGCTCGATTTCCGCAAAGGCCGGCGACAGCTGTCAACTCTGGAAGTCAACCGCATCCGTTCGCTGGAAGGACATCAGCGCAGCAGCAAGTCGCCACTGGACTCGCCAGAGCGCTGGAACGGGCCCAACGGATTGACGGTCTTCTCGGTGGTATTGATATTGGGCGCGCCCCCGACGTTGCGAAAAAGGACGACGCCGTCACGCACCACCACCAGCCCGTCAAAGCTCCAGCCTGTCTGCTGGACGTGGCGATTGATGTTCAGAAAGTCGAGGAAGAAGTTGCCATCTCGTTGACGGTCATTGCGGGCAATATGGAACACATAGGCGCTGCAACGTGACTGAGCGAGGATACAGTCGCGCACGCCACGGTCCAGCGCGTCGAGCGGCACACCAGAATAGGGCGCCAGGCGACTGACCACTTCGGGGTAGGGAATCACGGTGACGTTGACACTGGCAGAAGGGTCGAAGCCCAGTGCCTTGAGTTCATCAAGAGTCGTCTCATAGGGCACTGCCTTTTCCAGCGCCTCCCGGGCCGCCTGGTAACTCGCAAACTGAGAAGGGGAGACAGCACTGCTACTGGGCAAAAGAAAGGAAAGACCGGATGGGCCGTTGACACTGGAGCAAGCCATCAACTCCATGCACATCACAGCCACCAGAACCCGTCGTGAAGGATGTTTCATGACTCCAGTGTGTGCCGATCAGCCTGCCCGACTCTTGAGTCATGTCAAACGACCGGCAAAGACCGGCTCGCACTCGCCTCATTCCGCCGCGGCGCCCAGCCGGTCGAGTTGCGCCTTCCAGTCGGCCACCCCATCAACGCCCAGACGATCAACGCCGCCGATCAGCGTCTCTCGCACCGGATCGATCCCGACGAAGCTCAGGATGTTGCGTTCCAGCGATCTGACACCGCTGGCGCGGAAATACCAGCGGTACACGATGGTCGGCATTCCCAGGGTCACGACCACCCGCGCCGAGCGCCCGGTCAGCCCCTTGCGGCCAAAGGGGTTGCCATCTTTCTCGGTGAAGGCAAAACCGGGCCGGGCCACTTGCTCCAGAAAACCCTTGAAATAGGCCGGCAGGCCGCCCAGCCACAGCGGAAAGAACAGCACCAGATGCTGAGCCCACAGGATGTCGGCCTGGACACTGGCCAGCGCGGGCGGAACCTGCCCCTGATCCCAGTCGGCCTGGCTGCGCAGGATCGGAAAA